>NZ_JBEXPK010000002.1:0-432505 GCF_040612015.1 Streptomyces sp. NPDC006476
GAACCGGCCGGGAACGGGGTATCAACATATCTGGCGTTGATTTTTGGCACGCTGTTGAGTTCTCAAGGAACGGACGCTTCCTTCGTACTCACCCTTCCGGGCTTTCCTCCGGGCGCTTCCCTTCGGTCTTGCGTTTCCGACTCTATCAGACCCTTTCGGGCTTGATTCCCAGTCGGCGGGGCCTTTCGGCATTCACTACGTTAGCCGATTCCCCGGAGAGCTCATAATCGAGTTCCGCGAGTTCGAATTCAGACATGCGGACATGACGAATTCGACCCCGTTGAGGGGTGATCGTAGGTAGTGGTTTGGCCGCTTCCGGCTGCTGGCGGATCGCCGTACCCGGTTCAAGCGGCTTGGGCTACATTACGCACCTTCCAGGGCAGCGTCAACTTCGGCGGCGCCTCGGCGTATGGGCTCGATAAGGGCTCACCGTCGGGTCGTTGGCGACCCAGTAGCGCCAGGGGTGGACGCCTCCTTCGCCGGCCACTCCGGTGCGGGGACCGCTGAGTACCTGGTCGGAGGCGATCGGGGTGCCCGTGAGCATGCGCAAGGGGGTGTCGCCGACGGCGCACGCGTCCGTACCGTCGAGGCTTCGGTCCACCCCCAGGGCCGTGGCCAGGCGGGCCGGGCCTTTGGCCAGTTCCTTGTCGTTGCGGGCCGAGAGTCGACGTTTGCGTGCGAGTTCGGCGCCCTCGATCACCTCGCCGGCGCGGAGCAGGACCGCGCTCGCCCGGCCCTCGGGGCCGCAGACGAGGTTCATGCAGAACCACATGCCGTAGGTGAAGTAGACGTACACATGACCGGGGGGACCGAACATCACGTCATTGCGGGGCGTGCGGCCGCGATAGGCATGGGAGCCGGGGTCGTTCGGGCCGTCGTACGCCTCCACCTCCGTGAGGCGCACGGCTATCGGACCGTCGGGGGTGGTGCGCACGAGGATGCGGCCGAGGAGGTCCGGGGCGACGTCCTGGACGGGGCGGTCGAAGAACTCCCTGGGGAGTGGCGTACGGTCCGGGGGCGCGATCATGGCGTCCGAGCGTAGTCCAGGCGGCTGGATGCCAAGGGGTGGTCAAGGTTTCCCCTTCTTGCCAGGGTGTGGGGCGGAACCGGTCGTGACCGGATCGCGTTTACAGGGATCAAGGGTCCGGACGTACGGCACGTACACGCAGAGGGAGAGACATGGCGTTCAAGAAGCTGCTCGCGAGTCTGGGGGCCGGCGGGGCTTCGGTGGAGACGGTGCTGACCGAGGTCAACGTCGTTCCCGGTGGCGTGGTCCAGGGGGAGGTGCGGATCCAGGGCGGGTCCGTGAACCAGGACATCGAGGGACTGTCCGTCGGACTGCAGGCCAAGGTCGAGGTGGAGAGCGGCGACGAGGAGTACAAGCAGAACATCGAGTTCACCAAGGTGCGGCTCGGTGGGGCCTTCGAGCTGCAGGCCGGGGCCGTGCACGCGGTGCCGTTCGGGCTGGAGATCCCGTGGGAGACGCCGATCACGATGATCGACGGGCAGTCGCTGCGCGGGATGCACATCGGGGTGACGACGGAGCTGGCGATCGCGCGTGCGATCGACTCCGGTGACCTGGACCCGATCAACGTGCACCCGCTGCCGGCGCAGAAGGCGATCCTGGACGCCTTCATCCAGCTGGGCTTCCGCTTCAAGAACGCGGACATGGAGCGCGGTCACATCCGGGGGACCCGGCAGCGGCTGCCGTTCTACCAGGAGATCGAGTTCTACCCGCCGTCCCAGTACCGCGGGCTGAACCAGGTCGAGCTGAGCTTCGTGGCCGACGAGCACGCGATGGACGTCGTGCTGGAGATGGACAAGAAGCCGGGGCTGTTCAGCGAGGGCAGTGACACCTACCGGTCCTTCCAGGTGGGTCTGCACGACTTCCACGGGACCGACTGGGCGGCTTATCTGAACCAGTGGCTGTCCGAGGTCGGCAGCAAGCGCAACTGGTTCTAGGCTCGGAACCGCTGATTCACGTCATTCGATCAGGAGGTACCGAGGTGACCGAGCTCAAGCGGCGGCCGCTCCCCCACGACTTCCACCCGCCCGTGCCGTCGTTCACGGTGACGAGTGAGGACGTCCAGGAGGGCGCCACGCTCAAGGATGCTCAGGTCTACGCGGGCGGCAACACCTCGCCGCAGCTGCGGTGGGAGGGCTTCCCCGCCGAGACCAAGAGCTTCGCCGTGACCTGCTACGACCCGGACGCCCCGACGGGCAGCGGGTTCTGGCACTGGGTCGTGTTCGACATCCCGGCCTCGGTGACGGAGTTGCCGGCGGGCGCGGGCAGCGGCAAGTTCGAGGGCCTGCCCGAGGGCGCGATCCAGGTGCGCAACGACTACGCGTCCAAGGACTTCGGGGGCGCGGCTCCGCCCGCCGGTGACGGGCCGCACCGGTACGTGTTCACGGTGTACGCAGTGGACCAGGAGAAGCTCGGACCGGACGCGGACGTCACGCCGGCGGTCGTCGGCTTCAATCTGCGGTTCCACGCGATCGCGCGTGCCCAGCTGATCGGTGAGTACGAGGTGCCCGCCGAAGACTGACGTTCATGGAACGTTTGCCCGCCCCTGGTCTTGGAATTGATCAGGGGCGGGCAGTTTTTATTGCGTTGTCCATCTCGGCGTGCCCGGCCAGAGTTGATCCAGCCCGCCAGGGGGTGGGCCGGTGCACAGAGGAGGTGGGCTGGATGCGGGACACGCTGGTCTTGAACGCGAGCTTCGAGCCGCTGTCGACGGTGACGCTGAACCGAGCCGTTGTCCTGGTGCTGCAGGACAAGGCCGTCGTCGAGCAGGCCCACCCCGAACTGCGCATGCGGGGCGCCGATGTGGACATACCCGTGCCCCGGGTGATCAGGCTCTGCAGGTATGTACGGGTGCCGTTCCGAAGACAAGCCCCGTGGTCCAGGCGGGGTGTGCTGGTCAGGGACCGGCACAGGTGCGCGTACTGCGGTCGCCGGGCCACGACCGTGGACCACGTGGTGCCGCGGGCGCAGGGTGGCACGGACTCCTGGCTGAACACGGTGGCCTCGTGCGCGGAGGACAACCACCGCAAGGCGGACCGGACTCCGGAGCAGGCGGGGATGCCGCTGCTCAGGCAGCCGTTCGAGCCGACGCCGCGTGACGCGATGCTGCTGGCTCTTGGCGCCGAGGAGTTCGAGGCGCTGCCTGATTGGTTGGCCATGGACGCCGCTTAGCGGAGCGTCTGCCGGGTTCCGGTAGTTCTGCGGCTGCCGGCTGTATGGGTGTGGCTTGTCTCGCCGTTCCCCGCGCCCCTGAGGTGGGTGCGGGGAACGGCGGTTTGGTACGTACGGGCGCTCAGTCTATGGACGGGTTCTCGCGGCGTTCCGTGGCCTTCTCGGAGCCACCGCCGTTCGAGCCGCCGCCCACGCCGAAGTTGCCCATCGCGCCGGACAGGCCCTTGAGGGCGTCGCCGATCTCACTGGGGACGATCCAGAGCTTGTTGGCGTCGCCTTCGGCGATCTTGGGCAGCATCTGCAGGTACTGGTAGCTGAGGAGCTTCTGGTCGGGGTCGCCGGCGTGGATGGCCTCGAAGACCGTGCGGACGGCCTGGGCCTCGCCCTCGGCACGCAGGGCGGCGGCCTTGGCCTCACCCTCGGCACGCAGGATCTGGGACTGCTTCTCGCCCTCCGCGGTGAGGATGGCGGCCTGGCGCGTACCTTCGGCGGTGAGGATCGCGGCGCGCTTGTCACGGTCGGCGCGCATCTGCTTCTCCATCGAGTCCTGGATGGAGGTCGGCGGCTCGATCGCCTTCAGTTCCACGCGGTTGACGCGGATGCCCCACTTGCCGGTGGCCTCGTCGAGGACGCCGCGCAGGGCCGCGTTGATCTCCTCGCGGGAGGTCAGGGTCCGCTCCAGGTCCATGCCACCGATGATGTTGCGGAGGGTGGTGACCGTCAGCTGCTCGATGGCCTGGATGTAGCTGGCGACTTCGTAGGTGGCCGCGCGGGCGTCCGTCACCTGGTAGTAGATGACCGTGTCGATGTTGACGACCAGGTTGTCCTGGGTGATCACCGGCTGCGGCGGGAACGGTACGACCTGTTCGCGCAGGTCGATGCGGTTGCGGATGGTGTCGATGAACGGGACGACGATGTTGAGGCCGGCGTTCAGCGTCCGCGTGTAGCGGCCGAAGCGCTCCACGATGGCGGCGCTGGCCTGTGGGATGACTTGGATGGTCCTGATCAGGGCGATGAAGACCAACACCACCAGAATGATCAGGACGATGATGACCGGTTCCATCGTCGTTCCCCGTACCCTTCTCCGCCTCGGCGCTCTCGGAAGATCTTATGCTTGTTGAAGATCTTGCTGGTCGAGTCTGACAGACCGTCGTGCAACTCGGGTACCGTTCGGTTCAGTTGAGTCGTACGAGGTCAGATGACGATCGCGGTCGCCCCCTCGATCTCCACAACGTCCACCTCCTGGCCTACGTCGTAGGAGCGTTCGGTGTCGAGGGAGCGGGCCGACCAGACTTCGCCGGCGAGCTTGATCCGGCCACCGGAGCCGTCGACCCGTTCGAGGACGACGGCTTGTTTACCCTTCAACGCGTCGACGCCTGTGGCGAGTTGGGGACGCTGTCTGCTGTGCCGGACGGCGATGGGCCGGACGACGGCGATCAGAGCGACCGAGACGACGACGAAGGTGAGCACCTGGGCCACGGCGCCGAAGCCGAGTCCGGCGAAGACCGCGGCGGCGACGGCTCCCACCGCGAGCATGCCGAACTCCGGCATTGCCGTTACCACGAGCGGGATTCCGAGCGCGGCCGCGCCGACCAGCCACCACACCCAGGCGTCGATGTCGTTCACATGGTCATGGTAGGACCGGCGGTCCGTTCCCGGACAGGGCGCAAAAGTCCGTAACCCCCCAGTTGTTGCCGAGGAGTCAGGACAGCGGGAGGCCGCGGGCCGTCCAGCGATCGCCGGCCTGTTCCACCACGAGCGGGAGGCCGAAGCAGAGGGAGAGGTTGCGGGAGGTGAGTTCGAGCTCCAGGGGGCCGGCGGTGAGGACCTTGCCCTGGCGGATCATCAGGACGTGGGTGAAGCCGGGGGCGATCTCCTCGACGTGGTGGGTGACCATCAGCATCGAGGGGGCGATCGGGTCGCGGGCGAGACGGCCGAGACGGCGTACGAGGTCCTCGCGGCCGCCGAGGTCGAGGCCGGCGGCGGGCTCGTCGAGCAGGAGCAGTTCGGGGTCGGTCATCAGGGCGCGCGCGATGAGGGTGCGCTTCCGCTCGCCCTCGGAGAGGGTGCCGAACTTGCGGTCGAGGTAGTCGCTCATGCCGAGGCGGTCGAGGAACGCGCGGGCGCGCTGCTCGTCGATGTCCTCATACTCTTCCTGCCAGCCGGCGGTCATGCCGTAGGCGGCGGTCAGGACGGTCTGCAGGACGGTCTGGCGTTTGGGGAGCTTGTCGGCCAGGGCGATGCCGGCGACGCCGATGCGGGGGCGCAGTTCGAAGACGTCGGTGCCGGGCCTGCCGAGGGTCTCTCCGAGAATGGTGGCGGTGCCCTTGCTGGGGTAGAGGTAGCTGGAGGCGACGTTCAGGAGGGTGGTCTTGCCGGCGCCGTTGGGGCCGAGGATGACCCAGCGCTCCCCCTCCTTGACCGACCAGGAGACCTCCTCCACCAGAGCCCGGCCCTCGCGGACCACGGATACGTCCTCCAGCTCCAGAACATCGCTCATGAGCGCGTTGTCTCCCCTTGCAGTGTGACCGGTCTCGGCGTCTCGGCGGTCGCGGGCGCCTGTGGGCGCCGCCCTCGAAGAAATCTACGCCACCGGTCGGCCGGTCCATTCCATCGGTCCGGTCCTTAGGGTGGACGCATGCTCTCGGAACCACGTTCAGGACGCCTTGCGGCTTGGGGAAACGCCCTTTTGGCCGGACTTGTCTCACCGGACGACGCGGTGCTCGCGATCGTCGGGGAGGACGCCGTGCACCGGATGGAGGGGCTGCCCGGCGAGTCGGGCCCGGTCGGGCTCACGCTCGGGCTGGGGCGGCTGCGGGCGCTCGGGGTGACCGGTCTCAGGGTGGCGCTGCCCGCGCCGGGGCATCCGCTGGGGCTGAGCGGTCCGCCGGAGTTCAACGCGCGGGCGATCGAGGCCGAGGAGGCGGTGGTCTGCCACGGCGGCGCGCTGGGTCTGGTGCCGGAGGTGTACGAGGCCGGGCCCGACGGTGATGTGCATGTCGAGGTGGTCTGGCACTGTCTGCCGGTGCGGGAGGCCCCGCCCGCGGACGTGCCTTCGCTCGGCGAGGCGGAGCGGGAGCTGGCGGAGGCGCTGCGCGAGGCGACGGAGGTGTTGTCGCAGCTGGACGTGGCCGGGTCGGGGCCGGCCGCGGAGGCGGCGATCGACGCGTACCGGGCGCGGGCCGAGCGGGGCCGGGAGGTGCTGGCACCGGGGTATCCGCCGCGGGCGGTGCGGGTGCTGGAGCTGGCGCAGCGGGTGGGTCTGCTGGTGTCCCTCGCCCGGGAGAACGGGCACGGGGGCGCGGTGAGTTCGGCGGAGATGGGGGCACGGGCCGAGGCTCTTCGGCCTGTTGAGCGGACGGCTCGGCGGGCGCAGGTCGCGGCCTACAACGCGTATGTGGAGGAGCGGGAGCGCGGGATGCGGTGAGCGTCCCCGGCCGGTGCGCGCAAGGGCCCCTCGAGTCGCGGCGGACGCGAGGGGCCCTTCGTCGGGCGGTCCGGCGTCAGCTGTTCGCGGCCTTGTTGCCGAACGCCGGGTTGAGCAGGCCGATGACGTTCACGCTGTTGCCGACCACGTTGACGGGGACGTGGACGGGGACCTGGACGAGGTTGCCCGAGCCGACGCCCGGGGACTTCACGGCCGCGCCGTCGGCGTCCGAGCTGGCGACCGCGGCACCGGCGGAGGCGCCGGCGGCGATACCGGCGACGGTGAGGGCCACGGCGGCCTTCTTGGCGATGTTCATGGGAAGTGTTCCTCCTGCGATTGCGTGACGACCCGGCCGGGGGTCGCGCGCTGATCAACGAGGGTGGGAACGGGGGCGGTACGGGCGGTGGACGCCGACTGCCCGTTCGGATCAGTCGGAGGAAAAGCCGACCGGCCTCCCGGAGCACCGGGAGGCCGGAGGTCACTGACCGCTGTCGGCGGACGTCAGCGGTTGAGGCCGAGGTTGCCGAAGGCGGGGTTCAGCGCGCCGATGACGTTCACGCTGTTGCCCACCGCGTTCACGGGGATGTGCACCGGGGCCTGGACGAGGTTGCCCGAGACGACGCCCGGGGAGCCCACGGCCTGGCCGTCGGCGTGCGCGTCGGTGGCGGAGGCCATCCCGGCACCGGCGGCGATCAGACCGCCGGCCACCATCGTCACGGCCGCTGCCTTCTTCAGGTTCTTCACTTCTGAGCCCTCCTAGCGATCGCCGCGGCAGTCGCCGCAGCACGCACTGGAGAACGGCGGAGTTCACCGGGGGTTGCGCCATCCGGGGGACATTCCCACGACGGTATGAATCTCAGTCCGGAGCGGAACCCTCCGTATTGCCGTCCGTGAGGCCCCGCGCAGGGCGTTTCAGCCCGCCACGCCGTGGCGTACGGCCCACAGGGCGGCCTGGGTGCGGTCCGCGAGGTCGAGTTTCATCAGGATGTTCGAGACATGGGTCTTGACCGTCTTCTCGGACAGGACGAGAGCGCGGGCGATCTCCCGGTTGGAGCGGCCGTCCGCTATCAGGCCGAGCACCTCCCGCTCCCGCTCGGTTAGCGAACCCGCCCTGCCCTGGCCGGAGTTGGCCTCCTCCTGAGACAGCAGCGCGCCCGCGACCTCGGGTTGGAGCAGGATGTGCCCGGCGTGCACGGAGCGGATGGCGCCGGCGAGCGCGTCGGGGTCCACGTCCTTGTAGACGTACCCGGCGGCTCCGGCGCGCAGGGCGGGGACCACCGTGCGCTGTTCGGTGAAGCTGGTGACGATCAGCACGCGCGCGGGGTTGTCCAGTTCGCGCAGTCTGCGCAGCGCATCCACGCCGTCCATGCCCGGCATCTTGACGTCCATGAGGACGACGTCGGGCCTCAGCTCCTCGGCGCGGGCGACCCCCTCGGCGCCGTCGGCGGCCTCGCCCACGACCTCGATGTCGTCCTGCACTTCCAGAAACGTGCGCAGGCCACGGCGGACCACCTGGTGGTCGTCGACGAGCAGCACCCTGATTGCGTCAGCCACCGGGGACCTCCATCTCGATCGTGGTGCCCTTTCCGGGCGCCGATTCCACGGTCAGCGTGCCGCCGACCCCGCTCGCGCGGTCGCGCATGGACACCAGACCGAGGTGGCGTCCGGCGCGGCGGACGGCCTTGGGGTCGAAGCCGCTGCCGTCGTCGGCGACCCGCAGCAGCGTGCCGGTGCCGTGGCGGGCCAGGGTCACGCGCACGTCCTGTGCCGCGGAGTGTCTGAGGGCGTTGTGCAGGGCCTCCTGGGCGACCCGCAGGACGGCCTCCTCCTGGGCGGCGGGCAGGGCGCGCACACCGTGGCTGTCGAAGGTGACGCGCGCGGTGTGGGCGCGGTCGAGGACCTGGACGTGGGTGCGCAGGGTGGCGACGAGGCCGTCCTCGTCGAGGCCGGCGGGGCGCAACTCGACGACGGCCGCGCGCAGTTCGTCGGCGGCCTCGGCGGCGAGCGCGGCCACCTGCTGCAGTTCGCCCTTGGCGCGGGCGGGGTCGCGGTCGACGAGGGCGGCGGCGGCCTGGGCGGTCAGGCGCAGGGAGAACAGCTTCTGGCTGACGGCGTCGTGCAGTTCGTGCGCGAGGCGGGAGCGTTCCTCGGCGATGGTCAGTTCGCGGCTGCGCTCGTACAGGCGGGCGTTGGTGAGGGCGATCGCGGCGTGCTGGGCGAGGATGGCCAGCAGGTCCTCGTCCTGCTCGGTGAAGCCGCAACCGCCTTCCGGCTTGGGGCAGTTCTGCTTGTTGGCGAGGAAGAGGGCGCCGATGACCTCGTCGCCGTCGCGGATGGGCAGGCCCAGGAAGTCGGACATGTCGGGGTGGGCGGACGGCCAGCCCTCGAAGCGGGGGTCCTTGCGCACGTCGGCGAGGCGCTCCGGCCTGGCCTCGCGCAGCATCGCGGCGAGGATGCCGTGCTGGCGCGGGAGCGGGCCGATGGCCTTCCACTGGTCGTCGCTGACCCCGTCGACGACGAACTGGGCGAAGCCGCCGTGGTCGTCGGGGACGCCGAGCGCGGCGTACTGCGCGCCGAGCAGCTCACGGGCCGAGGCGACGATCGTCTTGAGGACGTCACGCACCTCGAGATGCCTGCTCATGGCCAGCAGCGCGTCGCTGACGGCGGCGAGACCGGTGCGGGGGCCTTGACTCATGACCTCACGGTACCGGCGGGGTGTGACAGCGCGGATCGGACCTGTGGGTGCCTGGTCCGGGCCGCTGGGCCTAGGGCGGTCGGCCTAGGTCCGGGGCCCCGGACCTGCGACGTAGGGCGAAGGGCCGCGCCGCTTTGGTGCCCGCGTCCGAGGCCGGCGGGCGGGTCCCGTTCCTACGTTGTGGGCATGGCCGTCGGACGGCGGCGACGACGAGGGGACGTGGAGTCATGCCGGTAGCGATCATCACGGGAGCCTCCAAGGGGCTGGGGCGAGCGCTCGCCGAGGCCCTGGCCGCGCGGGGCTGGGATCTGGTGCTCGACGCCAGGACGGCCGAGGTGCTCCGGGAGACGGCGGCAGGGTTGGAGGCGAGGCACGGCACGCGTGTGCGGGCGCTGCCCGGGGACGTCACGGACGCCGGGCACCGGGCCGAGCTGGTGGCGGCGGCGTGGAAGCTGGGCGGCGTCGATCTGCTGGTGAGCAACGCGAGCGCGCTGGGGGCCGAGCCGCTCCTGCGGCTGGAGGGGCTGCCCCTGGAGGGGCTGCGACGGGCGCTGGAGGTGAACGTGGTGGCCGCGCTCGGCCTGGTCCAGGAGGCGCTGCCGCTGCTGCGGGCCGCGGAGGCCGGCGCGGTCATCGCGGTCAGCTCGGACGCGGCCGCCGAGCCCTACGAGACCTGGGGCGGGTACGGGGCGTCCAAGGCGGCCCTGGACCAGCTGGCGGCGGTGCTCGGCGAGGAGGAGCCGGGGTTGCGGGTGTGGGCGGTGGACCCCGGGGACATGGCGACGGACCTGTACGCGGCGGCCGTACCGGACGACGACGATCCGCGGCCCGCGCCGGCCGGTGTGGTTCCGGCGTTCCTGCGACTGCTGGACGAGCGGCCGGCGAGCGGGCGGTACGCGGCTCCGTCGCTGCTGGTGGAGGGGCGATGACGCTGGCGGTGCACGTGCCCGAGGAGCTGTCGGCGCGTGTCCCGGTCGAGCAGCGTGGGCCCGGGCTCGACCGGGACGCCGTACGGCTGCTCGTGTCGCGGGGGACGGAGGTGTCACATCACGCGTTCCGGGAGCTGCCCCGGCTGCTGCGGGCCGGGGATCTGCTCATCGTGAACACGTCGACCACGCTGGCCGCCGCCGTGGACGGGCGGGTGGAGCACGCGCGTGTGGTGGTGCACTTCTCCACGCGCGGGGACGACGGGCGGTGGGCGGTCGAGCTGCGCGATCCCGACGGGAAGGGAACCACGTGCGTGCGTGCGGGCGGGCCCGCGGGGACGGAGGTGCGGCTGCCGGGGGGTGTGCGGCTGGTCCTGGAGGAGCCGCTGAGCGCGTGCGGCGACCGTCTGTGGTGGGGGCGGGCCTCGGGGGCGGAGGTGCTCGGGATGCTGCGTGTGCACGGGCGGCCCATCCGGTACTCCTACACCGAGCGGGACCAGCCGCTGTCCGTCTACCAGACGGTGTTCGCGCTGCCGTCCGCCGACGGGACGGGCAGCGCGGAGATGCCGAGTGCGGCGCGGCCCTTCACGGCGCGGCTGGTGGCGGAGCTGGTGAGCCGGGGCGTGCAGTTCGCTCCGGTCACGCTGCACACCGGGGTGGCCTCGGCGGAGGCGCACGAGCCGCCGTATCCGGAGCGGTTCTCGGTGCCGGAGGCCTCGGCGCGGCTGATCAACGCCGTGAAGGCCGGTCGGGGGCGGGTCGTCGCCGTGGGGACGACGGCCGTGCGGGCCGTGGAGTCGGCTGCGGGGCCGGACGCTGTCGTACGCGCGCGTGAGGGGTGGACCGATCTGGTGGTGACCCCGGAGCGCGGGGTGCGGGTGGTGGACGGGCTGCTGACCGGGCTGCACGAGCCGGAGGCCTCGCATCTGCTGATGCTGGAGGCGATCGCGGGGCGGGCGGCGCTCGACCGCGGGTACGAGGAGGCGCTACGCGGACGCTATCTGTGGCACGAGTTCGGCGACGTCCATCTCATCCTGCCGGAGGAGCATCCTCACGCAGCGCATTGCTCCAGCAACTGCTGGTGAGACGTGCGGGGGGCACGGTGTGAGCCCGCGCATAGGGCGCAGGTCACGTACGAAGGTCGGTAGGAGATACAGACTGACCTCATGAGCGGCATAGACGGTCCAGTCTGTCCTATTTTGCCCATCTGCGATCCACTACCCGGGATCGTACGTCACACCTTTGCCTCCGCATTTTGCGGCCGCTAAGAATGGCTGCCGTCGCTCAGCGCCGCGGGTTCCAGCCCGCGGCGTTCGTGCGGGAAGGACCCGTGTCCCCCGCCGGTCGAAGAGCGACCTCCGCGCTATTCGAAGAGGTCCGTCTGCCATGCCCAAGAACATCAACCTTCGCCGTCACAGTCGTGCGCTGACCCGCCATCACAAGATCGCCATCAGTGGTGTCGCCGCCCTCGGTGCCGCCGCCATCGCCTTCACCGCGGTGCCCAGCAACGCCGAGACGACCACGAGCGAGGCCACCGCGTCGCGCGTCGCCTACAGCAACGAGCCGATCAAGGACGTCAAGGCGAGCGTCACCGACCGGCTCGCCGCCGACAGCATCAAGTCCCAGGCCGCCAAGGCACAGGCCGAGGCCCGCGCCAAGGCCGTCGCCGCCGCCGCGAAGAAGCGGGCCGCCGCCGCGGCCGCCGCCAAGAAGAAGGCACAGGCCCGCAAGAAGGCCGCCGCTGAGCGCAGGGCCAAGGAGGCCGCGAGCCGCTCCGCCAAGCGCGCCGCCCTCAAGAGGGCCACCGTCAGGTCCTACAGCAACAATCTCGACGGCTGGATCAAGCACTCCCTGGACATCATGAAGTCCAAGGGCATCCCGGGTTCCTACAACGGCCTGTACCGCAACATCATGCGGGAGTCCTCGGGCAACCCGAACGCCATCAACGACTGGGACATCAACGCGATCAACGGCATCCCGTCCAAGGGCCTGCTGCAGGTCATCCCGCCGACCTTCACCGCGTACCACGTCGCCGGCACGTCCTGGAACATCTACGACCCGGTCGCCAACATCACCGCCGCCGCCAACTACGCGGCCCACCGGTACGGCTCGATCGACAACGTCAACAGCGCGTACTGAGGTCAGCGCGGACCTCTGCTGCGTGAACGCCGAAGGGCGGCACCCCCTGACGGGTGCCGCCCTTCGCGTCGTACGGATGCGTCGCACGGTCGCGTCGTACCGCTCCTACTTCCGCATGACCTCCGGCTCGTGGCGGCGCAGGAAGCGGGCCACGAAGAAGGCGCAGATCACACCCAGGACGAGCAGAGCGATCATGTCCATGCTCCACGCGGTGACGGTGTGCTCCCACAGCGGGTCGTTGCTCTTGCCCTTGCCGGGCGGGCTGATCTTGTTGAAGTCCAGCGTGGCACCCGCCGCGCCGACCGCCCACCGGGACGGCATCAGGTACGAGACCTGGTTGGCGCCGATCGAGCCGTTCAGAGCGAACAGACAGCCCGTGAAGACGACCTGGATGATCGCGAACATGACCAGCAGCGGCATGGTCTTCTCGGAGGTCTTCACCAGCGACGAGATGATCAGACCGAACATCATCGAGGTGAAGCCCAGCGCCATGATCGGCAGGCAGAGCTCCAGGAGCGTGGCGTTGCCGAGGACCAGGCCCTGCTTCGGGATGTCCCGGCTGGCGAAGCCGATGACGCCGACCATCAGACCCTGCAGCACGGTGACCACGCCGAGCACGAAGACCTTGGACATCAGGTAGGCGGAGCGGGACAGGCCGGTGGCGCGCTCGCGCTCGTAGATGACCCGTTCCTTGATCAGCTCACGGACGGAGTTCGCCGCGCCGGCGAAGCAGGCGCCGACCGCGAGGATCAGCAGGACCGTGGTGGCCGTGCCGTTCGGGACGGGCTGGCCGGTGGCCCGGTTGATCATCGGGTTGGGCAGCAGGCCCTTGCCGGAGTCGATGAGCAGGCTCACCGCGCCGAGAACCAGCGGCAGGATCACCGTCAGGGCCAGGAAGCCCCGGTCCGAGGCGATGACCGACACATAGCGGCGCACCAGCGTGCCGAACTGGCTCATCCAGCCCTGCGGCTTCGGTGGCTTCATCGCCTGCATCGGCGGCATCTGTACGGACTGTGGTGCGACCGCGTCGATGTCCGCGGCGTACATCTGGTAGTGCTGCGAGCCCTTCCAGCGTCCGGCCCAGTCGTAGTCGCGGTAGTTCTCGAAGGCGGAGAAGACGTCGGCCCAGGTGTCGTAGCCGAAGAAGTTCAGCGCCTCCTCGGGCGGGCCGAAGTAGGCCACCGCGCCGCCCGGCGCCATCACGAGCAGCTTGTCGCACAGCGCCAGCTCGGCGACGGAGTGGGTGACGACGAGGACCGTGCGGCCGTCGTCGGCGAGGCCGCGCAACAGCTGCATGACGTCGCGGTCCATGCCCGGGTCGAGGCCGGAGGTCGGCTCGTCCAGGAAGATCAGCGACGGCTTGGTGAGCAGCTCCAGGGCCACCGAGACGCGCTTGCGCTGACCGCCGGAGAGGGAGGTGACCTTCTTCTCCTTGTGGATGTCGAGCTTCAGCTCGCGCAGCACCTCGTCTATGCGGGCCTCGCGCTCGGCGCCGGTGGTGTCGGCCGGGAAGCGGAGCTTGGCCGCGTACTTGAGGGCCTTCTTGACGGTCAGTTCCTTGTGCAGGATGTCGTCCTGAGGGACCAGACCGATGCGCTGGCGCAGCTCGGCGAACTGCTTGTACAGGTTGCGGTTGTCGTACAGGACGTCGCCCTGGTTGGCGGGCCGGTAGCCGGTGAGCGCCTTCAGGAGCGTCGACTTGCCGGAGCCCGACGGGCCGATGACCGCGATCAGCGACTTCTCCGGGACGCCGAAGGAGACGTCCTTCAGGATCTGCTTGCCGCCGTCGACCGTGACGGTCAGATGACGGGCCGAGAAGGACACCTCACCGGTGTCGACGAACTCCTCGAGATGGTCGCCCACGATCCGGAAGGTGGAGTGGCCGACGCCCACGATGTCGGCCGGGCCGAGGAGTTGGGAGCCGCCCTTGGGGATCGGCTGGCCGTTGACGTAGGTGCCGTTGTGCGAGCCGAGGTCGCGGATCTCCATGCGGCCGTCGGGCGTCGAGTGGAACTCGGCGTGGTGCCGGGAGACCTGCAGGTCGGAGACGACCAGCTCGTTCTCCAGGGCACGGCCGATGCGCATCACGCGGCCGATGGAGAACTGGTGGAACGTGGTGGGGCTGCGGTCGCCGTAGACCGGCGGCGCCCCCGCGCCACCACCGGGGCCGTGCTGCTGCGGGACGTGCGCGGCGGCCTGCTGCGGCTGTCCCCACGAGGGCTGCGGCGCCTGCTGCTGCGGTGCCTGCTGCGCCCAGCCGGGGGTGGCGCCCTGCGCGGCGAACGGCTGTTGCTGCGGCTGGGCCTGCGGTGTGGCGACGGCCGCCGCCGCGCCGGAGAGGTTCAGCAGCGGACCGTCGGTCGCGTTGCCGAGGTGGACCGCCGAGCCGGGCCCGATCTCCATCTGGTGAATGCGCTGGCCCTGCACGAACGTGCCGTTGGTGGAGCCGTGGTCCTCGATGACCCAACTCCGGCCGCCCCAGCTGATCGTGGCATGGCGCCAGGACACCCTGGCGTCCTCCAGCACGATGTCGCCCTGCGGATCGCGTCCGAGGGTGTAGGTCCTGGACGGCTCGAGCGTCCAGGTACGTCCATTTGATTCCAGTACGAGTTCCGGCACTCCAAGCCCCACTGAGTAGTCCCCCGAGTTACCCCCATCACAGGGAGTCTAGGGATGTCGAACATCGTCGGGAACTATTTCAGGCCCGCCCCTCTGACCGAAAGTCGGACCTTGTGAACACCACGCTCATACGCATCCGCCGGTTCCGTTGACGGGGTTGAAACCGACCCGGAGAGTGGTAAATCACGCGAGGGGGACACGCGCGGCCGCTCGGCCGCGCCGCGGATCGGGGGGTCTGCCATGAGCGCGTCGTCGAGTGTCGAGTCCGTCCGCAGCGGCACAAGGGTGCCGTGGGGAGACGTCCTGCTGTCCGCGATCGCCTCCGTGAGCTGGGCGTTGATCGGGATGGCGGGCACGGCGGCCCTCGGGCTGCATCTTCTGGAGGCGGACTCGACGGGTTCGCTGGGCCCGATGACCGCTGCTGTGGTGGCTCTTGGGGCGGGTGGTTCGATATCGCCGTCCGGCGACGTGTCCGCGTTCGGCCTCAAGGGCGCGGAAGCCCATACGGCCGTCACGATCACGCCACTGGGCGTCAGTCTGGTGGGGGCGCTGCTGCTGTCCTGGGTCTTCCTACGGTCCCTGCGCTCCGCGGGAGTTGTGATCGCGCCGGCCGAACTCCTCGCGCGCGCGGGCGCGGTGGTGGTGCTGTTCGTCGCGACACTGGGCGGGCTGGTGTGGGCGGGGCACGACGTCATCACCATCGACGGCGGCTCGCTCGGGCTGGACAAGCTCCCCGGCGCCGGTGGCGGGGGCGGCGGTGTGAACATCCCGGGCCTCGGGGACGTCGGGAACATCGGCGGGCTGCTGCCCGACAACATCGGCAACCTCATCCACGCCAAGGCGGCGGTCGGTTTCTCGGTCGACACGGCGCCCACCGTGCTGGGCGGGCTCGGCTGGTCGACGGGCGTCCTGCTGATCGCCCTGCTGGCCTCGCGCCGCACGCCCCTGCCGCCCGGCTGGGAGGCCGTGCACCGTGTCGTACGGCCGGCCGCTTCCGCGCTCGTCACGGTGCTGCTGGTCGCCGTGGCGGCGGGGTGCGCGGCGGCGGTGTACGCGGCGATCGGCGACGCCCATCCCAAGCGGATCTTCGGAGCGGCGCTGCTGGGTGCGCCCAACGGCACCTGGCTCGGCATCCCGATCGGTCTGTTCGTCCCCTTCGACGGCAGGGCGACCGGCGTGCTCACCAAGTTCCTCCCCGATCCGCTGGACAAGCTCCTCACCGCGAAGACCGACCAGTCGGTGACCCTGAGCCGCCTGGCCGACCTGGACGGACGGGTGTGGCTGCTCGGGGTGGCGGCGGCCGTGATGATGCTGCTGGCGGGCGTGCTGGCGGCGGTACGGACCCCGGTCGCCGCGCGCGGTACGGACTCCCGAGGTGTGCGTGGTCCGGGTGCCCTCGCCTTCGCGGGGCGGTGTGCGGTGCGGCTCGGTGTACTGACCGCGCTGACGCTGCCGTTGCTCGCGTGGCTGACGGAGGTGTCGGTGAACGCCTCGCTGTCGGTGCTGGGGTTCGACGCGTTCGGCGCCGGGATCCGGTTGCACGGGAACCTCGGTATGGCGCTGCTGCTCGGCGCCCTGTGGGGCGCGGGTGCGGGGGCGGCCGGGGCGCTCCTGGCGTGGGTCACCGGGGCGGCGGGACGACGGGCGGCGCCGCTGGCGGTGGGGGCCGCGGGCACAGGGGCTGCGGGGCCCGTGGGGACGGGCACGCCGGTCGGGACCGCCGAGTATCCCTGGCACGCGCGTGAGCCGCAGCCGCCCCCGATGCCGGTGCGTGAGCCGGGTACAGGGGTGCCGGGGCCGTACCGGCCCGGTTCGTCGTACCGGCCGCCGAACCCCGCCACCAATCCGTATCTGCAGCTGCCGGAGGAACTGCGGGAGCCGGAGGACGCGCGTCCCGGCCCCGGCGAGGAGCAGGGCACGGGCGAGGCACCACCGCCCGGCACGGGGAACAGGGACGTGTACGGTGCGCCGACCGTGGCCCGGCCCTACGACGGCCCCCCGCCACGGCGACCAGGGACCGGACGCTCCCCCGAGGGCAGGCGCCGCCAGCCACCCCCGCCACCACCGCCTCCTCCCCCACCCGGCCGTCCCAAGGGGGGTCACTGAGCGAGACCCGGGATTCACCTGACGCAGGCCGGATTCCGCGGGCGCGGGGCCGTTCCCAGGCGCGGGGCGGCTTTCGCAAGGGCGGGGCGGTTCCCGGGCACACGGCGGTTCCCGGGCACAGGGCGGTTCCCCTGACACAGGGCCTTCCCAGGCACAGGGCCGTTCCCCGGGCACAGGGCGGCTGCCCGGATGCGGTGCGGCCACCCGTGGCGGCGGGGGGCCGCCGTGGTCCCCCCGTCATGCGCCCGCCACCCCGTCGACACCCACTGTTCCGTGTCCGCTAGGCGGACCGCGGCGGCGGGCGGCACTGGGTGCCGGATACGGTGGGAAGACCATGAGCGCTTCGCAGATCCCGACCTCCGACGTTCCGGTCGACGCCCCGACCCTCCTCGTCAAGATCTTCGGCAAGGACCGGCCGGGCATCACGGCCGGCCTCTTCGACACCCTCGCCGCCTACTCCGTCGACGTGGTCGACATCGAGCAGGTCGTCACCCGTGGCCGGCTCACCCTGTGCGCGCTCGTGACCCATCCGGCGGCCACGCTCGAGGGCGATCTCCGCGCCACCGTCCACAGCTGGGCGGAGTCGATGAAGATGCAGGCGGAGATCATCTCCGGTCGCGGCGACAACCGGCCGCGCGGCCTCGGCCGTTCCCTGGTCACCGTGCTCGGCCATCCGCTCACCGCGGCGGCCACCGCTCGGATCGCCGCGAATATCGCCCAGGCCGGCGGCAACATCGACCGTATCTTCCGGCTCGCCAAGTACCCGGTGACCGCGGTCGAGTTCGCGGTCTCCGGTGTGGAGACCGAGCCCCTGCGGACCGCCCTGGTGACCGACGCGGCGGCACTCGGTGTCGATGTCGCGGTGGTCGCCGCGGGACTGCACCGGCGGGCCCAGCGGCTCGTCGTCATGGACGTCGACTCCACGCTCATCCAGGACGAGGTCATCGAGCTGTTCGCCGCGCACGCGGGCTGCGAGGACAAGGTCGCCGAGGTCACGGCCGCGGCGATGCGCGGGGAGCTGGACTTCGAGCAGTCGCTGCACGCACGCGTGGCGCTGCTGGAGGGGCTGGACGCCTCCGTGGTGGACAAGGTGCGCAGCGAGGTGCGGCTGACGCCGGGCGCGCGCACGCTGATCCGCACGCTGAAGCGGCTCGGCTACCAAGTCGGTGTCGTCTCCGGCGGGTTCACCCAGGTCACCGATGATCTCAAGGAGCGGCTGGGGCTGGACTTCGCCCAGGCCAACACCCTGGAGATCGTCGACGGGAAGCTGACCGGCAAGGTCACCGGGGAGATCGTGGACCGCGCGGGCAAGGCGCGGCTGCTGCGCCGCTTCGCCGCCGAGGCGGGCGTGCCGCTCGCCCAGACCGTGGCGATCGGCGACGGCGCCAACGACCTGGACATGCTCAACGCGGCCGGTCTCGGTGTCGCCTTCAACGCCAAGCCCGTCGTACAGGAGGCGGCGCACACCGCGGTGAACGTGCCGTTCCTGGACACGGTCCTGTATCTGCTGGGCGTCACCCGCGAGGAGGTCGAGGCGGCGGACACGCACGACGACCGCTGATCCCCTCGTGAGAACGGCCGTGGGGCCCGGCACCGCTGCGGTGCCGGGCCCCACGGCCTTGGTACGGCGGGCTACTCGGTCGGTGCCCAGTAGTCGATGAGGGTGGCCGTGGCGGGCTCCAGGCCCTTCCAGGAGCCGTCGAAGGACAGGACGGCGAAACCGGCGGCCGGGAAGCCGCGGCGGTTCATCCGCTCGCGGGCGTCGCCCTCGCCCGAGCCGGCCAGGATGTCGGCGAGGCCGTGCACAGCCGGGTTGTGGCCGATCAGGATGACGTTCTGCGCGTCGTCCGGGGTCTCGTTCAGCAGGGCGATCAGCTCACCGGGCGAGGCCTCGTAGATCCGCTCCTCATAGACGGTTTTCGGCCGGTGCGGGAACTCGTGGACCGCGAGCTTCCAGGTCTCCCGGGTGCGGGTCGCGGTGGAACACAGGGCCAGATCGAAGGGGATGCCGGTGTCGGCCAGCCTGCGTCCGGCGGCCGCGGCGTCCAATCGGCCCCGCTCGGCGAGGGGGCGCTCATGGTCGGTCACCTGTGGCCAGTCGGCTTTCGCATGGCGGAAGAGGACGATCCTGCGGAGTTCAGCGACGCTCATGCCACCCAGCTTCGCACGAAACAGGCCATGGGGCGCAGGTAGTTGACCGGCGGCTCGACGCGTACTCGGCGGGTGCTCAGCGGGCCATGAGCTGCTGCGCCCGCTCGAAGAGGTGGGTGATCACCGGGTCGCCGGCCGCCTGTGCGTCGCTGGGGTTCAGCATGAGGGCCAGGAGGACGACGAAGGCGAGCGCGGGCAGGGCGAGGGCCCACCAGGGCAGCCGGATGTCGATGCCGCCCGTGCTCGCCGGGAGGGGCCGGGTGTGCGTAGGGGCCGACATGGGTGCCTCCGTGGTAGCCGTGGTCTTCGAGCGGTCGGTGGCCGCCGTCCGCGGCCACTCTTCGAAGGTACGGACTCGGGACCCCTCAACCCATCCGGAGATCCACCCACTTGACCCTGACACCCACCCCCTAGGGGACGGTGGGGCTAGCCCCACCACCGAAGGGGGCGGAGATCACGGCGAGACGATCGTCGCGACGATGGCGATGATCACGAAGATGGCGAAGAACGAGCCGAAGACGATCAGCATCTTCTTCTGGCCGTTCGGGGGGTCCGGCTCGAGCACTGGCATACGGCCAGTCTCGCACCCCCCGTCCGCGCCGGATCCGCCGGGGTGAGCTCAGCGGGCGGCTGCCTCGTCCTCCACCGTGCGGTCGCGGCCCGCCAGGACGCCGACCACCATCTGCGGGACCATCAGCGCGGCCATGAGGGCGATCGGCAGCCCCCAGCCGCCGCTGTGCTGGTAGAGGACGCCGACCAGCAGGGGGCCGGGGATGGAGATGAGGTAACCGGTGCTCTGCGCGAAGGCCGACAGCTGGGCGACGCCGGCACCGGTCCGCGCCCGCATGCCGACCATCGTCAGGGCGAGCGGGAAGGCGCAGTTGGAGACGCCGAGCAGCACGGCCCAGGCCCAGGCGCCGCCGGCGGGTGCGAGGTACAGGCCCGCGTAGCCGACGAGGCCGCAGGCGCCCAGTGCCAGCACGATCGGGCCCTGGTGGGGCAGCCTGGTGGCCACGCGCGGGATGACGAAGGCCAGCGGCACGCCCATCACCATCGTGACAGCGAGCAGCAGTCCGGCCGTGCTCGCGGGCACCCCGGCGTCCCGGAAGATCTGCGCCATCCAGCCCATCGTGATGTAGGCGGCGGTGGCCTGCAGCCCGAAGAAGACGGCCAGCGCCCAGGCGGTACGGCTGCGGGTGATCCGCAGCGCGGGCGCCTGCACGCGCGCGTGGGCGTCGGCGGAGGCCCGGCCCCGGGTGGGCGCCTCCACGCGCGCGTGCTGCCGTGCCGGGGCGGCAGGCGGCGCGCCCCGGTCTTGTACGAACGGGATCCACGGCAGTACGGCCGTCGCCGCGAGCCCCGCCCACACCGCGAGCCCGGTCTGCCAGCTGCCTCCCAGGGCGTCCGTCATGGGCACCGTCACCGCCGCCGCGACCGAGGTGCCCGCGGCGAGGGCCATGGAGTACAGGCCGGTCATGGAGCCGACGCGGTCCGGGAACCAGCGCTTGACGATGACCGGCATCAGGACGTTGCTGACGGCGATGCCCATGAGGGCGAGCGCGCTGGCGGCCAGGAAGCCCGCCGTACCGCCCGCGTACGGCCGTATCAGCAGACCCGCGGTGATGGCCACCATGCCCGCGCAGACGACCGCGCCCGGGCCGAACCGGCGGGCGAGGCGCGGGGCCGTGACACCGAAGACAGCGAAACAGAGCGGGGGCACGGAGGTGAGGAGTCCGGCCAGGCTGCCGCTCATGCCGAGCCCGTCGCGGACCTCTTCCAGGAGCGCGCCGAGGCTGGTGATGGCGGGGCGGAGGTTGAGCGCCGACAGGACGATGCCGATGACCAGCACGCGCATCGTCCACGCGCGCGTGGCGGGCCGCCCGAGGGCCTGGCCGACCGAGCTGCGCGCGGTTTCGGACGTCATCGTCGTTGTTTCCTCGCTCTGCATGCCGCCTATCATAGAATCATAGGATGACCCGCTGTCCATCCCTTGGTCGGCCGCACCCGGCCACCTCGTGCGAAGGTGTGCCATGCCCCTGAGCCATCCCCGCCGTTCCGCCCTGTCCGAGCAGGTCATCGCCGCGCTGCGCAACCAGATCACCTCGGGCGAGTGGCCGGTCGGCTCCCGCATCCCGACCGAGCCCGAGCTGGTCGAGCAGCTCGGGGTGGCCCGCAACACCGTCCGCGAGGCCGTCCGCGCGCTCGCCCACAACGGTCTGCTGGACATCCGCCAGGGCTCGGGCACCTATGTGGTGGCGACCAGCGAGCTGGCCGGTGTGATGCACCGCCGCTTCGCCGACGCCGACCCCCGGCACATCGCCGAGCTGCGCTCCACGCTGGAGTCGGCCGCGGCGCGGCTGGCGGCCGAGCGGCGCACGGAGAAGGACCTCAAGCAGCTCGACGCGCTGCTGGTGCGCCGCGAGGAGGCCTGGGAGTCGGGTGACGCGGAGGCGTTCGTGACGGCCGACGCCACCTTCCACCTCGCGGTGGTCTCCGCCTCCCACAACGACGTCATGACCGCGATGTACGCCGACCTGGGCGAGGTGCTGCGGGACTGGCTGCGTGAGGACGTGGGCGGCGCGCTGACCCCGGAGTCGTACATGGAGCACACGCGGCTGGTCGACGCAATCCGCGCAGGTGACGCGGAGGAGGCCGGCGCGGCGGCCGCCAGCTATCCGTTCCTGTGCCGTCCTGGGCGGTTCACCGCTTCTGGTGGGTGATCCACGCCGAGCGGACCTCCTCCCAGCAGCGCCCGGTGAGCCGTACGGTCATGGCGGGCCCGGCGTCGACGGTCGCACTGTCGGTGTCGAGGTCCCACCACCGCTCGCACTCCACGTGCAGGCTGACGCCGTCGGTCTGCGGATAGGGGTTGTGGCAGTACGCGGTCACATGGGACCCGGTGACCTTGGTACGGCACTCGGCCCCGAAGGGCTCCGCCGGGGCGGGGCGCTTCACGCGCGCGTGGGGCACCGCCTCGTAGGGCAGGCACAGGACGAGGACGACGGCTGCGGTCGCTGAGGCCAGGCTGCGGGACAGGCGCACAAGGGGACCTCCTCGGCCGTGCTCGGGAGGGGGAGCGTGTGGTGAACGCTTCATCCAGCGTGCGCGGTTGCCCGCCAGGTCCGCCCGGCCGGCTAGCCCGGACGAGTGACACGCGAGGGCCCACGTCCCGTAGGACGCGGGCCCTCGTTCTCCCGGCTCGGCCCAGCGGCGGCGTCAGGCTCCGATGGCGTGCAGACCGCCGTCGACGTGGACGATCTCGCCCGTGGTCTTCGGGAACCAGTCGCTCAGCAGGGCGACGACGCCCTTTCCGGCCGGCTCCGGGTCCTTGAGGTCCCACTCCAGCGGGGAGCGGCTGTCCCAGACGGAGGCCAGCTCGCCGAAGCCCGGGATGGACTTGGCGGCCATGGAGCCGATCGGGCCCGCGGAGATGAGGTTGCAGCGGATGTTCTGCTTGCCCAGGTCGCGCGCGAGGTAGCGGCTGGTGGCCTCCAGGGCGGCCTTGGCCGGGCCCATCCAGTCGTACTGCGGCCAGGCGAAGGACGCGTCGAAGGTGAGGCCGACGACGGAGCCGCCGTTCTGCATCAGCGGCAGGCAGGCCATGGTCAGCGACTTCAGGGAGTACGCCGAGACGTGCATGGCCGTGGCCACCGACTCGAACGGCGTGTTCAGGAAGTTGCCGCCGAGCGCGTCCTGCGGTGCGAAGCCGATGGAGTGCACGACGCCGTCGAGCCCGCCGAGCTCCTCGCCGACCAGGTCGGCCAGCCGGGCCAGGTGCTCGTCGTTGGTGACGTCGAGCTCGATGACTTTGGTGGGCTTGGGGAGCTTCTTGGCGATGCGCTCGGTCAGCGTGGGCCGCGGGAACGCGGTCAGGATGATCTCGGCGCCCTGCTCCTGGGCCAGCTTGGCGGTGTGGAAGGCGATGGAGGACTCCATCAGCACACCGGTGATCAGGACGCGCTTGCCCTCGAGAATTCCGCTCATGGTGTTCAGTGACCCATTCCCAGTCCGCCGTCAACGGGGATGACGGCTCCAGTGATGTACGAGGCGTCGTCCGAGGCGAGGAACCGCACCGTCGCGGCGACCTCCTCGGGCTGCGCGTAGCGGCCGAGCGGCACCTGGGCCACGATGCCCGCGCGCTGCTCGTCGGTGAGCACCTTGGTCATGTCGGTGTCGACGAAACCGGGCGCGACGACGTTGAAGGTGATGTTGCGCGAGCCCAGCTCACGGGCGAGGGAACGCGCGAAGCCGACCAGGGCGGCCTTGGAGGCGGCGTAGTTGGCCTGGCCGGCCGAGCCGAGGAGCCCGACGACCGACGAGATGAGGACGACCCGGCCCTTCTTGGCGCGCAGCATGCCGCGGTTGGCGCGCTTGACCACGCGGAAGGTGCCCGTGAGGTTGGTGTCGAGGACGGACGTGAAGTCCTCCTCGGACATACGCATCAGGAGCTGGTCCTTGGTGACGCCGGCGTTGGCGATGAGGACCTCGACCGGACCGTGCTGGGCCTCGATCTCCTTGTAGGCCTGCTCCACCTGCTCGGTGTCGGTGATGTCGCACTTGACGGCCAGGAAGCCGGCCGGCGGCTCCCCGGAGCGGTATGTGATCGCGACCTTGTCGCCGGCGTCGGCGAACGCGCGGGCGATGGCGAGGCCGATGCCCCGGTTGCCTCCGGTGACGAGAACCGAGCGGCTCAACGGATCACCCTTTCGATAGGGGTCTGACACACCCGCCCAACACCTGGTGACAGGCGGCTTCAGTCGAAAACCTATCGGGCCGGTCGCGCCTGAGGACATTCGGGCACCGACAGTGGCGTACGGGACTCACTGTCGGGTCTCTACAGAATCGTCCCGACAGCGGCCCGAAACCTGTGGTCGGCGGGCCCGCCGGCGCGACATGATCGGGGCAACCGCCGGTCCGGTCAGGTCACGACAGTCAAGGAGAGACCTCGGTGCCTCATACCATCGACGAAGCCTTCACGGCCCTACCCCTGCGCGCCCTCGCCGACGCGGCGCTGGCACGCGCGCGTGCGCTGGGCGCCGAGCACGCCGACTTCCGGTTCGAGCGGGTGCGCAGCGCCTCCTGGCGGCTGCGGGACGCCAAGCTCGCCGGTTCGTCGGACACCACCGACCTGGGGTACGCGGTACGGGTCGTGCACGGGGGCACCTGGGGCTTCGCGTCCGGGGTGGATCTGACGCTCGACGCGGCGGCCAAGGTCGCCTCGCAGGCGGTGGCGATGGCCAAGCTGTCCGCCCAGGTGATCAGGGCGGCCGGCTCGGACGAGCGCGTGGAGCTGGCGGACGAGCCCGTGCACGCCGAGCGGACGTGGATCTCGTCGTACGAGATCGACCCGTTCACCGTGCCGGACGAGGAGAAGGCGGCGCTGCTGGCCGACTGGAGTTCGCGGCTGCTGGCGGCGAACGGCGTCAACCATGTCGACGCCTCGCTGCTGACCGTGCACGAGAACAAGTTCTACGCCGACACCGCGGGGACCGTGACCACCCAGCAGCGGGTGCGGCTGCATCCGTCGCTGACGGCCGTGTCGGTCGACGAGTCCAGCGGCGAGTTCGACTCGATGCGGACGATCGCGCCGCCGGTCGGACGCGGCTGGGAGTACCTCACGGGCACCGGCTGGGACTGGGAGAGCGAGCTGGAGCAGATCCCGGAGCTGCTCGCCGAGAAGATGCGGGCGCCGAGCGTCGAGGCGGGTCTGTACGACCTGGTCGTCGACCCGTCCAACCTGTGGCTGACCATCCACGAGTCCATCGGCCACGCCACCGAGCTGGACCGCGCGCTCGGCTACGAGGCCGCCTACGCCGGCACCTCCTTCGCCACCTTCGACCAGCTCGGCAAGCTCAGGTACGGCTCCGAGCTGATGAACGTCACCGGCGACCGCACCGCCGAGCACGGACTCGCGACCATCGGGTACGACGACGAGGGCGTCGAGGGCCAGTCCTGGGACCTGGTGAAGGACGGCCGGCTCGTCGGCTACCAGCTGGACCGGCGCATCGCCAGGCTGACCGGCTTCGAGCGGTCGAACGGCTGCGCCTTCGCGGACTCCCCCGGCCATGTGCCGGTGCAGCGCATGGCCAACGTGTCGCTGCGGCCGGATCCGGCGGGGATGTCGACGGACGATCTGATCGGCAGCGTGGACCGCGGGATCTACGTCGTCGGGGACCGGTCGTGGTCGATCGACATGCAGCGCTACAACTTCCAGTTCACCGGCCAGCGGTTCTTCAAGATCGAGAACGGGCGGGTCACCGGGCAGCTGCGGGACGTGGCCTACCAGGCGACGACCACCGACTTCTGGGGCTCCATGGCCGCGGTGGGCGGACCGCAGACGTACGTCCTCGGGGGCGCCTTCAACTGCGGCAAGGCCCAGCCGGGCCAGGTCGCCGCCGTCTCGCACGGCTGCCCCTCCGCGCTCTTCAAGGGCGTCAACATCCTCAACACGACGCAGGAGGCCGGTCGATGAGCGCCCGCACCCACAAGCCCCACGAGATCGTCGAGCGGGCGCTGGAGCTGTCCACCGCCGACGGCTGTGTCGTCATCGCCGACGAGCACTCCACCGCCAACCTGCGCTGGGCGGGCAACGCGCTCACCACCAACGGCGTGACCCGCGGCCGTACGCTCACGGTCGTCGCGACCGTCGACGGCAAGGAGGGCACCGCCTCCGGTGTGGTCTCCCGCTCGGCGGTGACCGTGGACGAGCTGGAGGCCCTGGTGCGGGCCGCCGAGGCCGCCGCCCGCAGCGCGGGGCCCGCCGAGGACGCGCAGCCGCTGGTGACGGGCGTGCCCGCATCCCCGGATTTCACGGACGCGCCCGCGGAGACCACCTCCGCCGTCTTCGCCGACTTCGCGCCCGCGCTGGGCGAGGCCTTCGCACGCGCGCGTGCCGGCGGGCGCGAGCTGTACGGCTTCGCCAACCACGAGCTGGTGACGAGCTACGTCGGTACGTCGACGGGGCTGCGCCTGCGTCACGACCAGCCCAACGGCACCCTGGAGCTGAACGCCAAGTCGCCGGACCGTACGCGCTCGGCGTGGGCGGGCCGCTCGACGCGGGACTTCAAGGACGTCGACCCGGCGGCGCTGGACGCCGAGCTCGCCGTCCGCCTCGGCTGGGCGGAGCGGCGCGTCGAGCTGCCGGCCGGGCGGTACGAGACGCTGCTGCCGCCGACCGCGGTGGCCGACCTGCTGATCTACCAGCTGTGGTCGGCGTCCGGCCGGGACGCGGTCGAGGGGCGCACGGTGTTCTCCAGGCCGGGCGGCGGCACGCGCGTGGGCGACCGGCTGACCGAGCTGCCGCTGACCCTGCGCAGCGACCCGAACGAGCCGGGACTGGAGTCGGCGCCCTTCGTGATCGCGCACTCCTCCGGGGGCGACCAGTCGGTGTTCGACAACGGGCTTCCGCTCACGGCCACCGAGTGGGTTCGGGAGGGCGAGCTGCGGCACCTCACGACCACCCGGCACAGCGCGGGCCTGACCGGGCTGCCGGTGGCTCCCGCCATCGAGAATCTCATCCTGACCGGCGGCGAGGACCGCTCGCTGGAGGAGATGGTCGCCGGCACCGGACGCGGGCTGCTGCTGACCTGCCTCTGGTACATCCGCGAGGTCGACCCGGCCACCCTGCTGCTCACCGGCCTGACCCGGGACGGCGTCTACCTGGTCGAGAACGGCGAGGTGACCGGCGAGGTCAACAACTTCCGGTTCAACGAGTCCCCGGTCGACCTGCTGGGCCGGGCCACCGAGGCCGGGCGCACGGAAAAGACGCTGCCGCGGGAGTGGAGCGACTGGTTCACTAGGGCTGCGATGCCCGCGCTGCGGGTGCCCGACTTCAATATGAGCTCTGTCAGTCAGGGCGTATAACCTCGTAGCCGGTGGTCGCGCGACCGCCCGAAGATCATCAAGGAGATACGAGAACCGTGACGGACATCGTCGACGAACTGAAGTGGCGCGGGCTGATCGCCCTCTCCACTGACGAGGACGCATTGCGCAAGGCGTTCGCGGACGGTCCCGTCACGTTCTATTGCGGCTTCGACCCGACCGCGCCCAGCCTGCACCTCGGCAACCTCGTGCAGATCCTGACGATGCGCCGGATCCAGGACGCGGGCAACCGTCCGCTGGGCCTGGTCGGGGGGGCCACCGGTCTGATCGGCGACCCGAAGCCCAACGCCGAGCGCACGCTGAACTCGCCCGAGGTCGTCGCGGGTTGGGTGGAGCGGCTGCGCGCGCAGATCGCCCCGCTGCTGGACTTCGACGGGCCGAACGCCGCGGTCATGGTCAACAACCTGGACTGGACCCAGGGGATGTCGGCCATCGAGTTCCTGCGGGACGTGGGCAAGCACTTCCGCGTGAACAAGATGATCGCCAAGGAGGCCGTCGCCCGGCGTCTGGAGTCCCAGGAGGGCATCAGCTACACCGAGTTCAGCTACCAGATCCTGCAGGGCATGGACTTCCTGGAGCTGTACCGGCGGTACGGCTGCACGCTGCAGACCGGCGGCAGCGACCAGTGGGGCAACCTCACGTCGGGCACGGACCTGATCCACAAGGTCGAGCCCGACGCCGTGGTGCACGCGCTGGGCACGCCGCTGATCACCAAGGCCGACGGCACCAAGTTCGGCAAGACCGAGTCCGGCACGGTCTGGCTGGATGCCGAGATGACCACGCCGTACGCCTTCTACCAGTTCTGGCTGAACGCGGACGACCGGGACGTCTCCAAGTTCCTGCGCATCTTCAGCTTCCGGTCCCGTGCGGAGATCGAGGAGCTGGAGAAGCAGACCGAGGAGCGGCCGCAGGCGCGGGCCGCTCAGCGGGCGCTGGCGGAGGAGCTGACGACGCTGGTGCACGGCGCCGAGCAGACGGCCGCGGTGATCGCCGCGTCGAAGGCGCTGTTCGGTCAGGGTGAGCTGGCGGAGCTGGACGAGCGGACGCTGTCAGCGGCGCTGTCCGAGGTGCCGCACATCAAGGTCGCCGAGCTCGGCCCGGTCGTGGACCTGTTCGCCGAGGTCGGTCTGGTGGCCAGCAAGTCGGCCGCGCGGCGGACGGTGAAGGAGGGCGGGGCCTACGTGAACAACGTCAAGGTCGCCTCCGAGGACGCCGCCGCGGCCAAGGAGGACCTGCTGCACGGGCGGTGGCTGGTGCTGCGCCGGGGCAAGAAGAACTTGGCGGCGGTCGAGGTCACGCCCGCCTGAACGCTCCGCTGGAAGCGCCGGGATGTGCCGTCGGTCGTCCGCGGCCCCGTCGTGGCTGGTCCCGCCCCGCGGCGCGGCCGCATGTCGACACGGCCTCGCGGCCCTGCGGGGCGCTACCGAACCGCAGCGGACCTCACCAGGTCCGCCTCCGTCGACGGATGAAGGGCCGGGCTCCCGTGCGGTGCGTGGAGCCCGGCCCTGGTCTCCGTCAGGCCCTCTGTTTGCGCTTGCCCAGCGTCGCCATGTACAGCATGTCGACCACGAAGACGATGATGATCGCGGCCACGAGCTGGAAGGCGTGGCGGCTCCAGTCGATGCCGGGGGTCGACTCCACCCCGACGGCGCGTGCGATCGCGTTGCCGACGATCGCGCCGAGCATGCCGCAGATGGTGGTCAGCCAGAGAGGACTGTGCTGCTTGCCGGGGATGATCGCCTTGGCGATCAGGCCCAGCACGAATCCCACGATGATCGCCCACAACCAGCCCATGACTGCCTCCTTGTACGGCTCGAGGTGAGCACTGGGGCCAGTCTTCGCCCGTACGCCGTACGGCGCATGTCGGGTGCCGCCGTACGCGCTACGGCCGATGCCGTTCGCCCTGGCGGGAGGTGACCCGGTCTCGTAGGCGACGCAGGCGCGGCGTAACGTTGGAGTGGTCCGGACCTCGTCCCCCGACCGGGGTCGGACCGGGCACGGGGCGGTGCGGGGCCGATGCGGGCGGATGGTGGAATGTGATGCGGAAGCAGCATGGCGGTGGCAACGGCCAGGTGTTCCGGATCACCGGGGCCCGGACGGGGCTCGAAGAGGACGTGCGCGGCCGGCAGCGGCGGTATGTGATCTCGATGTCGATCCGTACGGTGGCGGTGATTCTCGCGGCCTCGCTGTGGAACGTCGAACGGCCTGTCGCGATCGTGGCGTTGGTACTGGGAGCGGTGCTGCCCTATATCGCGGTGGTGATCGCGAACGCGGGGCGGGAGAACGCGCCGTCGCTTCCGACGACGTTCGTGACCGTGCCGATGCGTCCGATGATCACACCGTCGCGGACGAATGACGGTTTCACGGAACCCGACCCGGAAGATGTCGCGACGGAGCCCGGACCTGGCGTACGAAGCGAGCCGCGCGACCGGGCCTGAGCGGCGCGCAGGTGTCGTAAGCGGAAGGCGACTACGCGCCAAGCTCAAGAAAAGCTCAGATCAATCATGTTGTTCCAGTGCCGGGCGACGGGTTACCCGTGACATACTTCGTAGGCGCTCCGCATCCCCCGTCGGAGCGACGGACCGACGCCGGGCAGCTCCCCCCGTGGCTGCTCGGCGTCGCCTTTTGTGCAGCGGTTGTGAGACGAATCTGTGAGTGACGAGACCACCCCCATCTGCTCCGCCAAGGGCTGCCGTGTCGACGCCGTGTGGGTGCTGGCGTGGAACAATCCGAAGATCCACACGCCGGAGCGGCGCAAGACCTGGCTCGCCTGTGAGGAGCACCGGGAGCATCTGTCGCAGTTCCTCGGGGTGCGGGGGTTCCTGAAGGACGTCGTGCCGCTCTCGGAGTGGGAAGCGGCAGCCGGGGCCTAGCCGCCGATCAGCCGCCGATCGCCGACATCGGCCTGTCCGGCTGGACGAAGGACGGGTCGTCCAGGCCGGCGCCCGCCTTCTTGCCCCACATCGCCAGGCGCCAGATGCGGGCGATCTCCTCGTCCGGGGATCCGTCGCGCAGGGCGGCTCGCAGGTCGGTCTCCTCCCGGGCGAACAGGCAGGTGCGTATCTGGCCGTCGGCGGTGAGGCGGGTGCGGTCGCAGGCCGCGCAGAAGGGGCGGGTGACGGAGGCGATGACGCCCACCCGGTGCGGGCCGCCGTCGACCAGCCAGCGCTCGGCGGGGGCCGAGCCGCGCTCGTCCGCGCCTTCGGGGGTGAGGTCGAATCGGGTCCGCAGGGAGGCCAGGATGTCGCCCGCCGTGACCATGCCCTCGCGCTTCCAGCCGTGCTGGGCGTCCAGGGGCATCTGCTCGATGAAGCGCAGTTCGTAGTCGTGCGCGACGGCCCAGGCCAGCAGGTCCGGGGCCTCGTCGTCGTTCAGGCCGGGCATCAGGACAGAGTTGACCTTCACCGGGGTCAGTCCGGCCTCGCGGGCGGCTTCGAGGCCGTCGAGGACGTCCTGGTGACGGTTGCGGCGGGTGAGGGTCTTGAAGACGTCCGGGCGCAGGGTGTCGAGGGAGACGTTGACCCGGTCCAGGCCGGCCGCCTTCAGGGCCGTCGCGGTGCGCCTCAGGCCGATGCCGTTGGTGGTGAGGGACATCTGGGGTCGGGGATCCAGCCGGGCGACGCGCTCCACGATGCCGACCAGGCCGGGGCGCAGCAGGGGCTCGCCGCCGGTGAAGCGGACCTCCTCGATGCCCAGTGAGGTGACCGCGATGTCGATCAGACGGACGATCTCGTCGTCGGTGAGCAGGTCGGGCTTGGCCAGCCACTGCAGGCCCTCCTCGGGCATGCAGTACGTACAGCGGAGGTTGCACCGGTCGGTCAGCGAGACCCTCAGGTCGGTGGCCACTCGGCCGTAGGTGTCGATGAGCACGTGGGCCCCCTCCCTCGTAGCGGTTCAGTGCGGGCGGATCCGCGGGCGGATCAGCGCCCGTGAATTTTTTCTGTCACTTGCGAGCCTACGTGACACGACTGACAACGACAGCGGCCCGATCCCACGAGGTGCGGCGCGGCCGCGTCGTAGGGATCTACGACGCGGCCGCTGCGAGGGGGTGGTGCGAGGGGTGCGGGGGTTCTCAGTGGGCTCCGGTGCCGGTGAGGGACCGGACCTCCAGTTCGGCGTACTTGCCGGCGTCCGGCTCCTCCTTGGAGAGGTAGGTACCGAGGACGCCGAGTAGGAAGCCGACCGGGATCGAGATGATGCCGGGGTTCTCCAGCGGGAACCAGTGGAAGTCGACGTCCGGGAACATCGACGTCGGCTTGCCCGAGACGACCGGTGAGAACAGCACCAGGCCGACCGCGGTGACCAGGCCGCCGTAGATCGACCACAGGGCTCCGGAGGTGGTGAATCGCTTCCAGAAGAGGCTGTAGAGGATCGTGGGGAGGTTGGCCGAGGCGGCGACCGCGAAGGCGAGGGCGACCAGGCCGGCCACGTTCAGGTCGCGGGCGAGGGCGCCCAGGACGATGGAGACCGCGCCGATGCCGACGGTCGCCCAGCGGGCGGCGCCGATCTCCTGCTTCTCGGTGGCCTGGCCCTTCCTGATGACGTTGGCGTAGATGTCGTGCGCGAAGGAGGAGGACGAGGCCAGGGTCAGGCCCGCGACGACCGCGAGGATCGTGGCGAAGGCGACCGCGGAGATGGTGGCGAGCAGGATCGCGCCCCAGTTGGAGTCCACGCCCCCGAGGTGCAGGGCGAGCAGGGGTGCGGCCGTGTTGCCCGCCTTGTTGGAGGCGATGATCTCGTCGGGCTTGATCAGCGCGGCGGCGCCGAAGCCGAGGGCGAGGGTCATCAGGTAGAAGGCGCCGATCAGGCCGATCGCCCAGATCACGGACTTACGGGCGGCCTTGGCGGTCGGCACCGTGTAGAAGCGGATCAGGATGTGCGGCAGGCCGGCGGTGCCCAGGACCAGGGCGATGCCGAGGGAGATGAAGTCCAGCTTGGTCGTGCCCGTGGCGCCGTACTTCAGGCCGGGCTCCAGGAAGGCGGCGCCCTTGCCGCTGTTGTCGGCGGCGGAGCCGAGCAGGTCCGAGACGTTGAAGTGGAACTTCAGCAGCACCAGGAAGGTCAGCAGCAGCGCGCCCGCGATCAGCAGGACCGCCTTGACCATCTGCACCCAGGTGGTGCCCTTCATGCCGCCGATGGTGACGTACACGATCATCAGGACGCCGACCAGGGCGACGATGCCGATCTTGCCGCCGTCGCTGGTGATGCCGAGCAGCAGGGAGACCAGGACGCCCGCTCCCGCCATCTGGGCCAGCAGGTAGAAGATCGAGACGACGATGGTGGACGTACCGGCCGCCGTGCGCACCGGGCGCTGGCGCATGCGGTAGGCGAGGACGTCGCCCATGGTGTAGCGGCCGGAGTTGCGCAGCGGTTCGGCGACCAGGAGCAGGGCGACCAGCCAGGCGACCAGGAAGCCGATGGAGTACAGGAAGCCGTCGTAGCCGAAGAGGGCGATGGCGCCGGCGATGCCGAGGAAGGACGCGGCGGACATGTAGTCGCCGGAGACGGCGAGGCCGTTCTGGAAGCCGGTGAACTGGCGTCCGCCGGCGTAGAAGTCGGCGGCGTCCTTGGTCTGGCGGCCGGCCCAGACGGTGATGACGAGGGTCGCGGCGACGAACACCGAGAACAGGGTGATGATCAGCGGGCGGTGCTGGCTCGCCTCGCCCGCGGCGAGCAGGGTGTGCTGCGCGGGGCTCATGCGCCGCCCTCCATCCGGGTCTTGATGGCCTCGGCCTTGGGGTCGAGCTGGGCGGCGGCGTGCCGTGAGTACCACCAGGCGATCAGGAACGTGGTCAGGAACTGGGCGAGGCCCAGGACGAGGGCCACGTTGATGTTGCCGACCACCTGGGTGCCCATGAAATCGTCCGCGTAGTTCGACAGCAGGACGTACAGCAGGTACCAGGCGATGAAGCCGATGGTGAGCGGGAAGGCGAACGAGCGGTGGGAGCGGCGCAGTTCACCGAACTCCGCGCTCTCCTGCACCGTCACGAACTCCTCGGTGGAGGGGAGTTGGGCCTGGGTATTCGAGGGGGGCGGTGTCTCGGTGGCCACGGAGTCTCCTCGCGTTGCGGATGCGGGCGGGACGGGGTCGGGGCGAGTGTCCTCGCGTTCCCTGTCCAAGGTCACGGCGCCACGCAAGGACAGGTTCAACGTCCTTGACCTCTTTCCGAACTGACGTTGGGGAACTCATTGCTGACCAGGGACTTCGGAGGATAGTTTTCGCCCTGGACCGCCCGTCATGTACCTGCCCGAGCACCACCACCTGTGTCTCGGGCGGTTCTCGTATCCGGATGATGTGGAGACCCCATGGCTCATCTGCGTTCCAGACGCCGGCTCGCCCTCGCGGTGCCGGTCGCGCTGTCGCTGACCGCCTCGCTCGGCTTCCTCCCCGCGGCCGCGCAGGCCGCCCCGCGCGCGGAGTCCGCCTCCCAGGCCGCCGCCGCGGACATCTACGCCTACCTCGTCAACACGAAGACGGACCCTTACACGATCAAGTCGGTCAAGACGGCGATCAAGGCGGCCGGCGGTTCCGTCGTGGTGTCGTACGACAGGATCGGTGTGATAGTCGTCCACTCGACCGACCTCGACTTCGCGAAGAAGATACGCAAGGTACGCGGCGTGCAGTCCGCCGGCGCCTCGCGGACCTCGCCGGTGCAGGCGGCGGGGACGACGGACGAGGGCGCGGTGCAGTACCTCTCCAAGGCCGAGTCGGCGAAGCTCGCGAAGGGCGCCACGACGGGTGAGGAGCCCCTCGAGGCCGACCAGTGGGACCTCAGGGCGATCGGCGCCGACAAGGCGGCCACGATCGACCCGGGCAGCAAGAAGGTGACCGTCGCGGTCATCGACGTCGGCGTCGACGACACCCACCCCGACATAGCGCCGAACTTCTCGCCCTCGCAGTCCGCGAACTGCGTGAGCGGCAAGGCGGACACCACGTACGGCTCCTGGCGGCCGGTGGACGCCGACCACTACCACGGCACGCATGTGGCCGGTGAGATCGCCGCCGCTCGCAACGGCATCGGTGTCGCGGGCGTCGCGCCCGGTGTGAAGGTCGCCGGCATCACGGTGGCCCAGCCCGACGCGAACCAGCTGTTCTTCCCGGAGAGCGTCGTCTGCGCCTTCGTGTTCGCCGCCGATCACGGCGTCGAGATAACCAACAACAGCTACTACGTTGATCCGTGGCAGTACAACTGCATGGACGATCCCGATCAGCGCGCGATCGTCGACGCGGTCAACAGGGCCCAGTTGTACGCCCAGCACAAGGGCACGCTCAATGTCGCCGCGGCGGGCAACTCCAACGACGACCTCGACTCGAACGCCCTTGTCGACGCCTCCAGCCCGGACGACTCGACGCCGGTGAACCGTACGGTCGATCCGCACGAGTGCTTCGACGTGCCGACCCAACTGCCGGGTGTCGTCACGGTCAGCGCGACGGGGGTCAAGGGGGCCAAGTCGTACTACTCCAGCTACGGCTACGGCGTCGTGGACGTCGCGGCGCCGGGCGGGGACAAGTACCAGATCCCGGACACGCCGTCGAAGAACGGCCGCATCCTGTCCACGCTGCCCAACAACCAGTACGGCTACCTCCAGGGCACGTCGATGGCGACTCCGCACGTGGCGGCCGTGGCCGCACTGCTGAAGTCGACGCACCCGTGGGCGACGCCGGCCCAGTTGCAGGCGCTGTTGAAGGCCCAGGCGGTGAACCCGGGCTGCCCGACCGACCCGTACGACGGGAACGGCGACGGCGTGGTGGACGCGACCTGTGTGGGCGGCAAGCGCGTCAACGGTTTCTACGGCTTCGGCATCGTGAGCGCCCTGCGCGCGGTGAAGTAGACCGGCCGGGGTCCTTGCGGTACGGATCCCCTCCGTCCACATATTGATTGAGTCAATACTGCATAGTGCAGTCATGACTGCAATCAAGACAGTGGTGCGGGAGGGCGCTCTCCAGGGGCGCCTTCCCGCACGCGAGCTGGCGCGCGCCTGCGTCGAATCCTGCGCCTCGGCCGCCGCCGGACTGGCGGCGCTGCGGGCGGGGCTCGACCGGGCGCCCGGGGTCCGGGTGGACGACGGGGCCGTGGCCACCGCGTTCCACAGCGAGCGGCATGTGCTCGTCGACGGACGGGCACCGGTCACCTTCGCGCCGTTGTCGCGGTTCTGGCGGACGTCGGACGGCTGGGTGCGGACGCACGCGAACTATCCGCACCACCGGGCGCGGCTGCTCGGTGTGCTGGGGGTGCCCGAGGACGTGGGCGCCGTCGAGGCGGCACTCGCGGAGCGCACCTCGACGGAGGTCGAGGAGTCCGTCCACGCGGCCGGGGGCCTGGCAGTGGCCCTGCGCACCCCCGAGGCGTGGGCCGCCCACGAGCAGGGTGCCGAGGTGGCGCGGCGGCCCCTCGTCGAGCACGAGCGGCTGGACGAGGCTCGCGCGCGGGTGCTCGCGCCGATCGACGGCGCTCCCCTCCTGCCCGCCGCCGGGGTCCGCGTGCTGGACCTGACGCGGGTGCTGGCCGGCCCGGTCGCGACCCGCACCCTCGCCCTGCTCGGCGCGGACGTGCTGCGCCTGGACCCCCCGTATCTGCCCGAACTGCCCGACCAGCACGCCGACACGGGGTTCGGGAAACGCTCGGCGCTCCTGGACCTGGCGGCGGACCGGGCCGCCTTCGAGGAGCTGCTCGCCGGGGCGGACGTCGTGGTCACCGGGTACCGGCCCGGCGCCCTGGACCGGTTCGGGCTCTCGCCCCGGGCACTGGCCGAGCGGCGGCCGGGGATCGTGGTCGCCCAGGTGTCGGCCTGGGGCGCGTACGGGCCCTGGGCCGGGCGGCGGGGTTTCGACAGCCTGGTGCAGGTCGCGACCGGCATCGCGGCGATCGAGGGGTCGAAGGAGGCGCCCGGCGCGCTGCCCGCACAGGCCCTCGACCACGGGACGGGCTATCTGCTGGCCGGCGCCGTACTGCGGGCGCTGACCGAGCAGGCGTCCGAAGGCGGCAGCAGGTTCGTGCGGCTGGCGCTGGCACGAACGGCCCAATGGCTCCTGAACGGTGTGACGGCCGGTCCGGCGGGGGAACGCTTGTACGACGGGCCGGGGCCCTGGCTCGCCGAGACGAACAGCGCGCTGGGACGGCTGCGGTACGCCCTGCCTCCCGTGTCCTTCACGGGCGGGCCGGTCGACTGGGCACGGCCGCCGACGCCCTGGGGGTCGGATTCGGCGCGCTGGGACTGAGCCACGGGGCGTCCAAAAACGTATCCATGTGCGGAATGCCGTACCCCCGGTTGTTTTCCTCGACTTGCCCGGTTCTGCGGTACCTGGTGAAGATCTTCGGGTGACTTTGACCAGACCCACGCCTGAGGCGGCCGACGCCGGCGGACCCATACGGCGCCCTGGCGCCGGCCGGGCCGCCGCCGTCCTCGTCCTGGTTGGCCTCGCGGCCCTGATACCCCTGCTCGGTCCGACCGCCGCGCTGCACGGCACCGGTGAGGCCGCCGCCCCCGCCGTCGCCGGTGTCGCGCTGATGCGGTCGGTGCTGTTCGCCGCGCTGTGCGTGCCGGTGGGCGAGTGGTTCATCAACCGTCTGGCCCGCTCGCTGCCCGGCGCCCCGTTCGACGCGCCCCGCAGCTGGAGCCTCTGGGCGGCCCTCGCCGGTTTCGTCGCGGCCCTGGGGCTGGCCTCGATCGTCTCGACGGGCAATCTGGTGCCGCGCAGCCTCGCCCAGATCGACGTCGGCGGTCTGTACGCCATGCGCGACGGCCGGCTCGCGCTGCTCGAGGTCAACGCCTTCCTCGTGGCCGCGCTGTGCGCCCGCTCGCGCCGCCCCGCCACCCAACTCTGGCCGGTGGCCGCGGTGATCGTGGCCGAGGCCCTGCGGGCGCATCCCGGCACCGAGCACACCCCGCTCCTCGGCTCAGGGCTGACGCTGGTTCATCTGAGCTGCGCGGCCCTGTGGGTGGGCGGTCTGCTGCACGCCCTGCGCACCCTGCGTCTGTGGGGTCCCGTCGAGGCGAGCCCGGCGCTGCTCGGTCTCTACGCGCGCGTGGCGGCCGTCCTGCTCGCCGCCATCACCGCGACCGGCGTCTGGAGTTCGCTGCGCCGCATGCCCCCGCACACGATCCTGGACCAGCTGACGGCGACGGCCTACGGGCGCACCCTGCTGGCCAAGGTGCTCCTGGTGGCCGCCGTCGCCCTGCTGGCCCTGTGCGCGCGGATCCGGCTGCGCCGCGCCACCGACCCGCTCTCGGCCTGCTCCCCCGCGCGCGCGGAGGTCGTCGCCCTCGGAGTCGTGGTCGTGGTCTCGGCGCTGCTGACGGCGCTGCCGCTGCCGATCCGCTGGTCCTGACCTTGTTTCATCGGGCGTGATCTTGACGCGTTGACGGCTGCCCCGGTCCGTGTTGATCCGTTGATCAACCGAATCGGTTGATCAAGCGTTGGTGACCAGGACCTTGAGCGCCGTGCGCTCGTCCATCGCCTTGTAGCCGTCCGGGACGCCCTCGATACCGACGGTCATGTCGAAGACCGGCGACGGGTCGATCGTGCCGTCCAGGACGTCGGGCAGCAGGTCCGGGATGTAGGCGCGGACAGGAGCGACGCCACCGCGCAGCGCGATGTTCCGGTCGAACATGACGCCCAGGTCGACGCCGGTGCCGCTGCCGTGCGGGACACCGACGAATCCGATCGCGCCGCCGTCGCGCGTGATCTCGATCGCCGTGCGCATCGACTGCTCGGTGCCCACGGCCTCCACCACGGCGTGCGCGCCCTGGCCGCGGGTGAGTTCACGCACCGCCTCGACGGCCGCGTCCCCCCGCTCCGGGACGACGTCGGTGGCGCCGAAACGGCGGGCGATGTCCGTGCGGACCTGGTGGCGGCCGAGCGCGATGATCCGCTCCGCGCCGAGCCGCTTGGCGGCCAGCACCGCGCACAGACCGACCGCGCCGTCGCCGACGACGGCGACCGTGGCGCCCGGGCGGGTGCCCGCGCCGAGGGCCGCGTGGTGGCCGGTGCCCAGGACGTCGGAGAGGGTCAGCAGCGCGGACAGCAGGTGCTCGTCGGACGCGGCGTCCTTCGGCAGCCGCACGAGGGTGCCGTCGGCGAACGGCACGCGCACGGCCTCTCCCTGGCCGCCGTCGTACCCGACGGAACCCCAGAAGCCGCCGTGCTCGCAGGAGGTGGTCAGGCCCTCACGGCAGTAGTCGCAGACGCCGTCGGACCACATGAAGGGAGCCACGACCAGGTCGCCGCGCCGCACGCCCGTGACCTCGCTGCCGGTCTCCTCGACGAACCCGAGGAACTCGTGCCCGATGCGCTGGCCCGGCCGACGGGCCGCCTCGCCGCGGTAGGCCCACAGGTCGCTGCCGCAGATGCAGGCCCGCAGCACCCGCACCACCGCGTCGGTGGGCAGCTGCACCACGGGCTCGGGCACGTCCTCCACGCGCATGTCATAGGGGGCGTGGATGGTGGTGGCGCGCATGGCGAGGGTCCCTCTCGTGCGGTGTCGTGGGTGCGCTCAGGGGGTGGTCGAGCGCACTTCACGGTACGCCGTCGCGGGCGCGGGCCGCTCTTCGAGGGTGCCCCGGACCAGCAGGAACTGAGCGGCTGCGTACGTCAGCATGATCCACAGGTCGGGTCTCGGCGGCTGCGGCCAGTCCGCGACGCCGGTCGCGATGAGGGTGTCGGACAGCATGAACAGCGCACCGCCGAGACCGGCGACCGGGCCGAGCCGGGCGGCGGCGGTGTACGCCATGGCCGTGAGCAGGGTGCTGTAGCCGGCGACGGGGACGCGCAGGCCCGCGGGCAGGTCCGGCCACAGCAGGGCGACCGTGGTGACCAGGGCGGCGGCGTAGACGGGGGCGAGCAGACGGCCACGCGCGCCGGACGTGCCGTGCGGCGGTCGCCGTCGGCGGAAGTGGACGAGGTAGCAGACGTGCCCCGCCGCGAAGAACGCCATCCCTGCGAGGAACGCCCAGTCCGCGTCGGACAGCAGCAGGACGTCACCGCCCCAGCCGCACAGGAGCGCGGCGATCAGCAGCCGGGGCGCGCCGCGCACACCCGCGTGGGCGGCGAGAAGCGGCATCAGCAGGGGCTTGGCGACGACATGGCCGGGGTGGAAGCCGACGGCCAGAGAGGCGAGATCGACGACGGTGGCGGTGACGAATGCGCCGAGGAGGACAGGCGCCAGGGCACGGGTGCGTGCCCGGCCCTCAGGGCCCGGCGTCACGCGGCCGCGGTCCCCTCGGCCGGGGCCGGCTCGGCGACCGGGGCGGCCTCCACCGGGGGCGTCGGCGCCCAGCCCGGGCCGCGGAAGACCCGCCCGGCCCGCTCGCCCCAACTCCTCGCCGCCCGGACGTCCTTGAGGATCGCGACGTACTCATGGGTGGCGACCTTGATCGGGTTGAACGTGTTGATGTTCTTGGTCAACCCGTAGACGGGGCGTTCGGTCTCGGGCACGAAGGAGCCGAAGAGCCGGTCCCAGACGATGAGGATGCCGCCGAAGTTGCGGTCCAGGTAGCCGCCCTGGGAGGCGTGGTGGACGCGGTGGTGGGACGGGGTGTTGAAGACGAACTCGAACCAGCGGGGCATCTTGTCGATGCGTTCGGTGTGGATCCAGAACTGGTAGACGAGGTTGGCCGAGGAACAGAACGCGAGGGCGGCCGGATGCACTCCGACGGCGATCAGGGGGACGTAGAACGGCCAGACCGTCCATGTCGTCCAGGGCTGGCGCAGCGCGGTGGTGAGGTTGAACCTCCGGCTGGAGTGGTGCACGACGTGGCAGGCCCACAGGATGCGGATGACGTGGTGGCCGCGGTGGGACCAGTAGTAGAAGAAGTCCTGCGCGAGGAGCATCAGGGGGACGGTCCACCACAGCACGGGCACGCGCAGGGGCGTGAGTTCGTAGACCGCCGAGTAGATCGCGACGATCGGGATCTTCCAGAAGAAGTCGAAGACGAGGCTGCCGAGTCCCATGCCGACGCTCGTCGCGGCGTCCTTGGTCTCGTATCCGGCCGCCTCCTCGTCGGGATGGATGCGCACGCTGATCATCTCGACCACGGTGAGCAGCACGAAGGCGGGTATCGACCACAGCACGACATCGGGCAGGTTCGGCATGGGGGCACCGTAGAACCGCTGGTCGGCCGCGGCTAGACGTTGTTACCCACAAGTATTTCCCGGGGTACGCGCTTGCTTCTTGGCGATCTCCGCCAATGGGTGTGCGACGCGGTGGCCCTAGACCCCGGCGGCGCCGAGCAGTGCCCCCGCCGCGTACGTGACGCCCATCGCCAGCGCGCCGCCCACCACGTTCCGCAGGACGGCCCGGCCCGGTTCCGCGTCGCCCAGGCGGGCGCTGCTCCAGCCGGTGAGGACGAGGGCGGCCAGGACCGAGACCACGGTGATCCACACCCGCCAGCCCGCGGGCGGCAGCACGATCGCGAGCAGGGGCAGCAACGCGCCCACGGTGAACGCGAAGAAGCTCGCCCACGCCGCGTGCCAGGGGTTCGTCAGCTCGTCGGGGTCGATGCCGAGCTCCACGCGCGCGTGCGCCCTGAGCGCGTCCCGTTCCGTCAGCTGCTCGGCGGCCTCCCGGGCGACCTCGCGGGACAGGCCGCGCTCCTCGAGCAGTTGGGTCAGTTCCTCCAGCTCGGCCTCGGGCTGCTCCCGCAGCTCCCGCTTCTCCATCGCCAGGGCGGCCAGCTCGGAGTCGCGCTGGGTGGAAACGGAGACGTACTCGCCTGCGGCCATCGACATCGACCCGGCGAGCAGCCCCGCGAGCCCGGCGGTGAGGAGCGCGGAACGGTTGTCGGTCGCGCCGGCCACACCGACGACCAGTCCGGCGGTGGAGACGATGCCGTCGTTGGCGCCGAGCACCGCCGCGCGCAGCCAGTTCAGCCGCTGACCCAGTGCGCCCCCATGGGCCTCACCGCCGTGCGTCGCTTCGCTCACACCGCGAGGATGCCACCCTGCCGACACCCCCACGCGGACCGACGCTCACGGACCTGCGCCCATCCCGCGCGCCCGCCCCTCACCACACCCGTACCGAAGCCCCCTTCGCGAACAGCGGGCTGGTCGCGTCCTGCGGGGGCTCCGGCAGGGGCTCCGCGATCTCCTCCACCGTCGGGCCCACCTTCGCCGCGATGGGGTCCAGCAGGTCCAGGTCGAAGCCGTAGACGCGGGCCGCGTTGCCGCCCAGCATCGCGGTCAGGTCCTCCCGGGGGACGCCCGGGAAGGCGAAGCGCAGGCCCTCGCGGGTGTACGGGTAGGTGCCCTCGTCGTGCGGGTAGTCGCTGCCCCACATGATCTTGTCGACGCCGATGCGGTCCCGCAGCGGCACCTCGTGGGGCCGCATGAAGCTGGCGCCGACGTAGCAGTTGTCGTGCCAGACCTCGGAGGGCGGTTTGCCCATGCGGGCGGCGAGGCCGGCGCCGAACTTCGACTCCGCCGTGGACGCCTTGGTCGCGGCGGCGATCAGACGGCCGTGGTAGTAGTCCAGCATGTCGAGCACGCCCGGGATCCAGCCCGAGCCCTGCTCGGTGAGGACGAGTCTCAGGTCCGGATGACGTCGGAAGGCGCCGCCGAAGACCAGGTGCCACAGGGCGCGGTGGGAGAACCAGGTCGTCTCGACCATGAAGACCGCGCGGGCGGCCGGTTCGTCGCCGAGCGGCGGGGACGCCGAGCCCGCGTGGTGGTTGACGGGCACCTCGAGTTCCTCGCAGACGGCCCAGATGGGGTCGTACGCCTGCGAGTAGAGCTCCGGCAGCCCGGAGCCCGGCGGGGTGCCGGGGAGCATCAGGCCGCCCTTGAGGCCCGCCTCGGCGGCCCGCCTGATCTCCTTGACGGCAGCTTCGACGTCACCCAGGAGGATCTGGAAGACGCCCGCGCGCCGGCCCGGCGCCGCCGCGCAGAAGTCCGCGAGCCAGCGGTTGTGGGCGCGCAGCCCGGCCCAGCGCCGCTCGAACTCCTCGGCGCTCGGGGCGGGCGCCATCAGGGAGCCGGACGGGAAGAACGGCGGGATGGTGTTGGGGAAGATCACCTCGGCGACGATGCCGTCCTGCTCCAGCTCCGCCAGCCGCCGCTCGGAGTTCCAGTTCTGGTCCGCCGCGTCGGCGAGCAGGTCCTCGTAGGGGTTGACGTAGGTCGCCGCCCACACGTCGAACTCGTCGTGGTAGCGCTTCTCCAGGTAGGGCTTGTAGTCGAGCAGGTCGGCTCCCGCGTGGCAGTCGGCCGAGATGACCGTGTACCGGTCGTTCACCGCGTCACCCCCAGGGTCGGGAAGTCATGGTCGGTCAGCCAGTGCCGGCCCACCTCGCGCGAGCGCGCCCAGGACGCCTCCACGGCCTCCTGGTCGTCCGGCTGGCCGAGGTCGCCCGGGGTGGGGCCGATGCGCCGGGCCAGCGGGGTCAGCCTCGCCACGTCGAAGCCGAAGACCTCGGCGGCCGCGAGGCCGAGCATGCGGCGCGTCTCGGCGACCGGGATGTCGTGGAAGGTCCGGCGCAGCCACGCACGCGTGTCGGGCCAGGTGCCCTCGGGGTGCGGGAAGTCGCTGCCCCAGAGGATGTTGTCGACGCCGATCTCGTAGCGCTGGGCGAGTTCGCGGCGCTTGGTGTTGGTCGCGCAGATGAAGACCTGGCGGTCGAGGTACTCGCTCGGCGGCCGCTTCAGCTCCTCGAAGGGGGAGAGCTTCTTGCCGCCGTGCGCGCCCAGGTAGAGGCGGTCCATGAACCACAGCAGGTTCGGCAGCCACCAGCAGCCCGACTCCGCGACTCCGAATGTGAGGCCGGGGTGGCGTTCGAAGACCCCGGACCAGAGCAAGAACCACAGAGGGCGGGCCGGCCACCAGGTCACCTCGCTGACGAAGATGCCGAGGTGGTCGCCGTACTCGTGACGCGGGGCCGATCCGGAGTGGGTCAGCACCGGCATGCCGCACTCGGCCGCGGCCGCCCATACCGGGTCGTAACGGCGGTCGTGGTAGGGCTCCTTGTCGCCCCACAGCGCGGGGATCATCAGCGCGCCGAGCCCCGACTCCCTGGCCCGGTGGATCTCGGCGACCACCTTCGTCACCTCGGCCGTGACGGGCAACAGGGCGACTCCGCAGTGCCGTTCGGGGTTCTCCGACACGAAGTCCGCGAGCCAGCGGTTGTGCGCCTGCGCACCCGCCATGCCGAGCTCCGGGTCGTGGTCGCCGGACAGGCCGAGGCCCACTCCGAAGGGTGCGGCGGTCTGGCTGTCGACGGCGTCCGCGTCGGGGAAGACCACCTCGGCGGCCACCCCGTCGCCGTCGAGCTCCTTGAGCCGCTGCGAGGTGTCCCAACCGCCGCGCAGGCCCTCCTCGTTGTCCTGGAACCACTTGGCCGCGAACGCGTCGTTGCGGATGCCGAGCCGGGTCATCTCCTCGCGACGGCGTTCGCGCCCGGCGAGGAACTCGTCGAAGTCCCGGTGGAACCGGCTGTCCAGATAGGTCCGGTACTCCTCGGTGGGCAGCCCGGCATGGCAGTCGGAGGAGATGATCAGATACGGCTCCTGGTCGGTCACATCGGCCTCCTCAGTCCAGGATGAAGCTCTCCAGGTACGACGGGTTCGTGCGGTCCAGCATCGACCCGGCCCGCGCGCGGATCTGGGCGTCGCTGTGCTCGCTCGGCGGCAGCAGCCAGAAGCGGTCGGCGCGGACGCCCTCTACGACGAACTCCGCGACCTCCTCCACGGGCGTGAAGCGGACCTCCTTGCCCGCCGCCCGCATCGCGGTCTCCCACTGGTCGAGGCTGCGGTACGGGGTTTTCCGCGGCCGCTCCTTCGCGTACCGCTCGGGACGGTTGCGGTGCGACTCCCACAGGCCGGTGCGCAGCATGTGCGGGCCGGGGAAGAGCACCGAGGCGCCCACGCGCGCGTGCTCCGCCCTCAGGTGGGCGTACAGGGACTCGGTCATGGTGACGACGGCCGCCTTGGTGACGGCGTACACCGAGGCGGTGGGCAGCGGGGCGATACCGCCGTCACCGGAGGACGTGTTGACGACATGACCGGGTTGACCGGAGTCGATCATCCGTGGAACGAACGCCTGGATCCCATGGAAGACGCCCCACACGTTGACGGAGAACGCCCACTTCCAGTCGTTCGGTTCGTGCTCCCACATCCGGCCCTCGGCGCCCGAGCCGACCCCGGCGTTGTTGCACAGCAGATGGACCGCGCCGTAGGTGTCGTACGCCGACTCGGCGAGGTCGAGTACCTGTTGGCGCTCGCCGACGTCCACCACGCGCGCGTGCACCTCCGCGCCGGCGGCCCGCAGATCCGCGGCGGCCTTCTCCAGCGCGCTCTCCTCGACGTCCGCGAGGACCACCTTGAGCCCCTCCGCCGCGAAGCGCCGGGCCATCGCGAGCCCGATCCCGCTCGCCGCGCCGGTGACGACGGCGACCTGGCCTGCCTTCAGTTCCACGGCACCCCACCTCTCCGGATCGCTCGGGCCGAGCTGGTCTCCTGCCGGGGGTCCGGGGGTTGTCCCCCGGGCGGACACAGCATCAGGCGGCCCCTTCCGAGTTTTCCGGCGGCGCGTCGTGGACCTGCCGTGGATCGTCGTAGCGCTGGTGGACGTACGGCAGCAGCGCCTCGCCGCCGACCCGTTCGACGACCTTGCCGCGCTGGTCGCTGGTCTTCTCTCCGATGGTGATGTCGAGGAGCCTGAGGACCGGGAGGTCGGCCACCGGGTCGTACATCGACTCGCGCAGGACGACGTCCCCGGTGACGCGTTCCAGCCGGCGCACCTTCTCGTGGCGTACGCAGTGCACGAGCACCGGGTCGGCGTCGAACCCCGAACCGTCCACCGCGGGAAGGAACTTGAAGTAGAAGTCGGTCTTGCGGCTCGGCTCCGGCAGGGGCAGGGTCTCGCCGACCCGGCCGCGCACCTCCACGAAGGCGATGTCGTGCCGGGCCATCCACGCCCGTACCGCGGACCCGTCCCGCTCGACCCTCACCTCGCCCAGTTTCTTCGGCTCCCCGAAGACCTCACGGCCGCCGGTCAGGGCCCGCTCATGGGTCATCGGCATCACGAGCGGGTACCAGCCGTCGACGCCGCCGTGGCTCGCGGCGACCGCGAACGAGCCCGCGCCGAGCGGGTATCCGGGCAGATCGACCTTGCTGATGTTCACCCGGACCAGCGGCCGGCCGGTGGGTTTCAGCGGCGGTGGCAGCACTGCGGCCAGGACGTCCGGGTCGGTCTCCCACAGGGCCACCACACCGGTGGACCAGATGTCGGGAAGTCTCGCGCTCGCCGTCCGCGCCGCGGCGATCTCCGCCTCGGTCCGTGCGCCGTACCGTACGCGTGCCATACGCCGTACCGCCCTTCCGTCGAGGGGTCACACGCCGGGCGGGAGGCACGCTTGCACCGGGCGGTGAAAAGGTCCATAGCCGCGCGCGGGGCATTCCGGACATTCGAACGGGCTTGTGGGGCAGGGCACCTGACGGAGGGGAGTGTCAGTGGCGGCCCGTATCCTCAGTGACCATGCTCGAAGACCGTACGACGACCGCAGCGTCCTCCCCCACGGCGTGGCCGGCCGTGTATCCGCAGGGATACGCGGTCGTTGACGTGGAGACCACCGGCCTGGCCCGGGACGACCGGATCATCTCCGCGGCCGTCTACCGGCTTGACTCGCGCGGCGAGGTCGAGGACCACTGGTACACGACGGTCAACCCGGAGCGGGACCCGGGCCCGGTGTGGATCCACGGTCTGACGAGCGAGATGCTCGAAGGGGCTCCCCTGTTCACGGACATCGCCGGGGAGTTCGCGGACCGGCTGGAGGGCCGGGTGCTCGTCGCGCACAACGCGGTCTTCGACTGGCAGATGATCGCGCGGGAGTACGCGCGTGCGCAGCGTGAGGCGCCGGTCCGTCAGCGGCTGTGCACCATCGCCCTGTCCAAGGAGCTGGGCCTGCCGCTGCCCAACCACAAGCTGGAGACACTGGCCGCCCATTTCGGTGTGGTGCAGCGCCGGGCGCACCACGCGCTGGACGACGCGCGGGTGCTGGCGGAGGTGTTCCGGCCGAGCCTGGCGGCAGCGGCGGCGGGCGGCGTACGGCTGCCGTTGCTGGAGTGCCGCCCGCTGACGGAGTGGAGCGACAGCCCGGTGCCGCGCCAGCCGGGCGGCTACGGCGGCTACCGGTCGACGAGTTGGCGCCCCTCGCGCAAACGGCCCGCCTGCCCCTACCCCAACCCGGGTCGCTACCAGGACGGCAAACCACTCAAACAGGGCATGCGGGTGGCGTTCTCCGGGGACACCTCCGTCGAGCGGGACCTCCTGGAGGACCGCGCGGTCGAGGCCGGGCTGCATGTCGCGACCAGCATCTCCCGGCTGACCAGTCTGCTCGTCACGAACGACCCCGACTCGGGCACCTCGAAGGTGGTCAAGGCGCGGCAGTACGGCACCCCGGTGGTGGACGAGGCGGCCTTCGGGCAGCTGCTGCGCGATGTGGCGCCGGCCGACGAGTGACCCGTACGGACGGGTGATTGCGCGGCGACTCGCCCACCGCCGACTCGCCCCCACGGCGGTGGCGGCTCACCCTGTGGCGCATGGCGAAATGCGAAGTTTGCGGCAATGACTACGGAATGACCTTCGAGGTGCACGCACAGGGCGCTGTCCATGTGTTCGACTGCTTCTCCTGTGCGATCCATCGCATGGCCCCCGTCTGCGAGCACTGCCGGGTGCAGATCATCGGGCAGGGCGTCGAGGTCGGGAACCAGTGGTACTGCGGTGCCCACTGCGCCCGCGAGGCCGGGAAGACGGGGATCGTCGACAAGGTGTGACCCGCCACCCGCGTGCGTGCGCCCCACGACCGAGTTGTACGGTCGTGGGGTGTACCGCTTCCTGTTGACCCGGCAGTGGGTGATCCTCACGCTGGTCGCTCTGCTGCTCATCCCCACGATGATCAGGCTGGGCATCTGGCAGATGCACCGCTACGAGGAGCGCAGCGCCCGCAACCAGCTGGTCTCCGACGCGCTGCACGCGAGGCCGGTGCCCGCCGAGGAGCTGACCTCGCCGGGACACACCGTGACCAGGCACGACCGCTACCGCACGGTCACAGCGAAAGGTCACTTCGACACCAAGGACGAGGTCGTCGTCCGCCGCCGCACCAACTCCGACGACGAGGTCGGCTACCACGTGCTGACCCCGTTCGTGCTCGCCGACGGCAAGGTGCTGCTGGTCAACCGGGGCTGGATCCCCTCCGACGGGCCGAGCCAGACCACGTTCCCCAAGGTGCCCGCGCCGCCCGCCGGCACGGTGACGATCTCCGGGCGGCTGATGCCCGACGAGACGACCGCGGCCAGCGGCATCAAGGACCTCAAGGGGCTGCCGCCCCGGCAGATCATGCTGATCAACAGCGAGGAGCAGGCCCGCCGTCTCGGCGCCGAGGTGCTCGGCGGCTACATCCAGCAGACGGCGCCCGACCCGAAGGGCGACACCCCGGAGCAGATCTCCGACCCGGGCAAGGAAGACGCCCCGCTGAACTACGCGTACATGATCCAGTGGTGGCTGTTCGCGGCCGGTGTCCCCTACGGCTGGTGGGTGCTGGTCAAGCGTGAGCGCCGGGACCGGGCCGAGGCGGCGGCGAAGGAGTCCGAGACGGAGGCCGAACCGGCGTCCGTGTGAGGCACCGGCCCGGCTCACCCGCCCGGGTCAGCCCCTGATTGTCGGCCGAAGCCGCCGGGAACCCGCACAGCGTGCACCCGCGTATCGAGGACTACGCCCTGATCGGCGACGAACAGACGGCCGCGCTGGTCGGCCTCGACGGCTCCGTCGACTGGCTGTGCCTGCCCCGCTTCGACTCCGCGGCCTGCTTCGCCAGGCTGCTCGGCGACGAGGACAACGGTCACTGGCGCATCGCCCCCAAGGACGCCGAGGGCCCCTGCACCCGGCGCGCCTACCGGCACGACACCCTCGTCCTGGACACCGAGTGGGAGACCGGCGAGGGCGCGGTACGCGTCACCGACTTCATGCCCGAGCGGGACCGCACCCCCCACCTCGTCCGCATCGTGGAGGGCCTCGGCGGCCGGGTGACCGTCCGCAGCACCCTGCGCCTGCGCTTCGACTACGGCTCGATCGTGCCCTGGGTGCACCGGTCCGGCGAGGAACGGGTGGCCGTCGCCGGCCCGGACGCGGTGTGGCTGCGCAGCGAACCGGACGTGCACACCTGGGGCGAGGACTTCGGCACCCACGCCGAGTTCACCGTCGAGGAGGGCGAGCAGGTCGCGTTCGTACTCGGCTGGCACCCCTCGTACGAGTCGCCACCGCCGCGCATCAACCCGCACAAGGCCCTGCGCACCAGCGTCCGCGACTGGCGGGAGTGGGCGGGGCGCTGCCGTTACGACGGCCCGCACCGCGACACCGTCGTCCGCTCCCTGATCACCCTCAAGGCCCTCACCTACCGTCCCACCGGCGGCATCGTGGCCGCCGCCACCACCTCGCTCCCGGAGGAGCTGGGCGGCGTCCGCAACTGGGACTACCGCTACTGCTGGCTGCGCGACTCGACCCTCACCCTGAACGTGGGGCTGTCCGCGGGCTACCGCGAGGAGGCCGAGGCCTGGCGCGACTGGCTGCTGCGCGCGGTCGCGGGCGACCCGGCCGACCTGCAGATCATGTACGGCCTCGCCGGCGAGCGGCGGCTGCCGGAGGTCGAGCTGCCGTGGCTGTCCGGCTTCGCCGGCTCCACGCCCGTACGGATCGGCAACGACGCCTACACCCAGCTCCAGCTGGACGTGTACGGCGAGGTGATGGACTCGCTGTACCTGGCCCGGAGCTCGGGGCTGTCGACCAGGCCGCACATGTGGGCGATCCAGGTGGCGCTGATGGAGTGGCTGCGCGACGAGTGGCGGCAGCCGGACGAGGGACTGTGGGAGGTGCGCGGTGGCCGGCGGCACTTCGTGCACTCGAAGGTCATGGTGTGGGTGGCCGCCGACCGGGCCGTGCGCACGCTGGAGGAGAACCCCGAGCTGGAGGGCGACCTCGACGGCTGGCGCGCGCTGCGCGACGCGGTGCACCGGGAGGTCTGCGAGAAGGGCTTCGACAGCGAGCGGAACACCTTCACGCAGTCCTACGGCTCGCGCGAACTCGACGCCGCGCTGCTGCTCATCCCGCGCGTGGGCTTTCTGCCGCCGGAGGATCCGCGGGTGCGCGGCACGATCGACGCGATCCGCGAGGACCTGACGCACCGCGGCTTCCTGCGCCGCTACAGCCTGGACGAGACGACCGTCGACGGGCTGCCCGGGGACGAGGGTGCGTTCCTGGTCTGCTCGTTCTGGCTGACGGACGCGCTGCAGATGACGGGCCGCACCGAGGAGGCGCGCGAGCTGTTCGAACGGCTGGTGGGGCTCTGCAACGACGTGGGACTGCTGTCCGAGGAGTACGACCCCGTGGCCCGCCGCCAGCTCGGCAACTTCCCGCAGGCCTTCAGTCACGTCGGTCTGGTGAACACCGCCCTCGCCCTGTTCGGCACCGGGGAGGCAGGATAGGGGCCATGGATCTTGGACTGAAGGACCGGGTGTACGTCGTCACGGGAGCCACGCGGGGCCTCGGCAACGCGGCGGCGCGGGAGCTTGTCGCCGACGGGGCGAAGGTGGTGCTGACCGGCAGGGACGAGAAGCGGGCGGTCGACGCGGCGGCCGAACTCGGGCCCGACGCCGTGGGCGTGGCCGTCGACAACGCCGATCCGGAGGCGGCGGCGCGGCTGATCGCGGTGGCGCGGGAGCGGTTCGGGCGGTTCGACGGTGTACTGGTGAGCGTCGGCGGGCCCGCTCCGGGGTTCGTCGCCGACAACACCGACGAGCAGTGGCAGACGGCGTTCGAGTCGGTCTTCCTCGGAGCGGTGCGGCTGGCCCGGGCGGCGGCCGCGGAGCTGGAGGCCGGGGGTGTCATCGGGTTCGTGCTGTCGGCGTCGGTGCACGAGCCGATTCCGGGGCTGACGATCTCCAACGGGCTGCGGCCCGGTCTCGCCGGTTTCGCCAAGTCCCTGGCGGACGAGCTCGGGCCGCGGGGCATCCGGGTCGTGGGCCTTCTCCCCTCCCGCATCGACACGGACCGGGTGCGCGAGCTGGACGGGATGTCCGCGGACCCGGAGGCCACGCGGGCCGCGCACGAGTCCCGTATCCCGCTCAGGCGTTACGGCACGCCGGAGGAGTTCGGACGGGCCGCGGCGTTCCTGCTGTCGCCCGCCGCCTCCTATCTGACGGGCGTCATGCTTCCCGTGGACGGCGGAATGCGGCACGGCTTCTGAGGGCTTCCGCCACTCAACTGACCCTTTCGGCACGGTGTTTGACGGCCTTCAGCCGGACCTCCGCCGGGAGGGCGGCCAGGCCCGCCGAGTCGCGGGCGTGGGTCAGGGCCCGGGCCGTCAGGTGGTGCAGGGCCCAGGACGGGTCCACGTGCGGCTCCAGCAGGAGCTGGACGCGGGTCTGCGGGGCCGTGCGGCGGCCGGTGAGGTGGGCGCGGGCGTGGGCGACGCCGTCCGGCTCCGCCGCCTCGCTCGCCAGGACGCCTTCCAGGGCCCGGCCCCGCAGCAAGGCGCCCTCGCTGTCGCCGGTGTCGACCAGGACCTCCCTCAGCCTGCGCCGCCGCAGCACCGCGGCCAGCCACCACAGGGCGAGCAGGACGAGGACGGCGAGCGCGCCGAGCACTGTGGGCCACCACCAGCCGTGGCCCTCCCAGCGGGTACGCTCGGCGTCGCTGAGCAGGACGTCGTGGCGGCCGTCGTGGATCCACCAGGAGGGCGGGTTCGCGCCCAGCCCGACGGCCAGGACGGAGCCGCCCAGGGCCAGCAGCGCGAGGCCCACGACGCCGATCAGTACACGGTTGACGATCCTCAGCACCGCTCTCACCCCTTCCGCCCGAGGTGCCGTACACGCACATGCAGCGCGGGCGGACGCGAGAGCCCCATACCGCTGATCGCGGCACCCAGCGCGGCCTCCAAGTCCTCCTGTACGTCGTCCAGTTCGCGGAAGTGGGAGACGGCGCGGACGTCGGCGCGCGAGCGGCCCACCCTGACCCGCGCCGACTGGACGCCGGCGATCTCCATGGCACGGTCGCGCAGCACCAGGGCCGCGGCCTCCCGCTGCAGTCCGGCGTGTACGTCGGGATGGACGCGCCGCATCGGCAGGACGCCGCGCAGTCCGGGCGTGGCCGCCAGCACGATCAGCCAGACGCCGAGAGCGGCGGCGACTCCGGCGCCGACGAGGACCCAGATGTCGTCGAGGGGGCGGTGCGCGAGCTGGTGGGCCAGTTCGCGGCGCCAGGCCATCGCGGGCCGGTGCGCCCGTACGGCGGCGACGTCGTAGAGGAACATGCCCGCGACGGCGAGGACCAGCAGGGCCACGACGGCCGCGGGGACGCGGCGCGCGGACCAGAAGCGGCCCTCGGGGCCGTGGTCGCCGACGACCGGGGGCGGTGGTGCCTCCGGTGCCCGCTCGATGACCGGCAGTCGTTGTGTGGTGCCCTCCGAGCCCTGGGGCTCGCTCATCGCGTCCTCCCCTGTGCCGCGCCGTACGCCGGGGTCAGATGCAGCCGCTCCACGTGGACGGCGACCTCCGGCACCTCCATGCCCACCAGAGCGCGTACCCGGGAAGCGACATGTCGACGCACATCCGCGCACCGGGCGCCGATGTCACAGGGGTAGTCGATCTCGAGATGGAGACGGATGTGGGCGGTGCGGTGGTGCACGACGACCGTCGCGTGGGGGTGTGACGCCTCGTCGGACTGGCCGGCGAGCGCCTCGCGGGCCGCCTCGGCGGCGATCTTCGAGACGACCCGGTCGGCGATCCTGGTCGCGCCGCGCTCCCCCGGCGCGACGGCCGCCGGGGCTCTGCCCAGGTCACCGACGCCGTCGCTCACCCACGTCACCGCCTGCGGTCGTCACGTGTGCGGAAGAAGTCGCCGAGCTCCAGGTCCCCCTCCAGGAACCGGCCCACGACGAACCCGGCGGCGCCCAGGGCGGCCACCAGCAGGAAGGCCCCGAAGCCGCCGAAGTAGCCGGCGAAGCCCAGCGCCATTCCGGCAATCATGCCGACCACGGCCATTCTCATCGTGTGCTCCCCTTACGGTCGTCCACTCGCCGGGCCGTCACTGGAGCCGGGGCTCCGGTTCCTCGTCCTCTTCCTCCGGCAACTTCACGTCACTCACCGCGATGTTGACCTCGACCACCTCGAGGCCGGTCATCCGCTCCACGGCCGCGACGACGTTCTCCCGTACGGCGCGGGCGACGTCGGCGATCGAGACGCCGTAGTCGACGACGATCTCCAGGTCGAGCGCCGTCTGTACCTCTCCGACCTCGACCTTCACCCCGCGGGTCACGGACTTCGAGCCGCCGGGCACCCGGTCGCGCACGGCGCCGAAGGTGCGGCTGAGCCCGCTGCCGAGGGCGTGGACGCCGACCACGTCCCGGGCGGCCAGCCCGGCGATCTTCTCCACCACCCCGTCGGCGATCGTCGTACGTCCCCGGGCGCCCGGGTCTCCCCCACCGCGCCGTGTGACCTGTGCCCTGCGTGTCCCCGGGGTCTCGGGTAGGTCCTTCTCGACTCCGGGGGTCCCCGTCCGGTTCTGCTCCGTCATGTCGGTCATCGCCGTACGTCCCTTTCCGTTCGTCGTCCTGTGACCACCGTAAGTGGGGTTGCGCCATCACGCGCCAGGGATGCGGCAGGCTGGAGGAATGACGGCGGACAGATGGACACAGGCGGTACGGCACCAGCTGGGGCTGGGCAGGCTCCTGCCCCTCGGGGAGGATCGAGACGGCGCCTGGATCACGGAGGAGGCGGCCGGGGCGGTGCTGCGGAACGCGGCCTGTGAACTGCCCGGGGTGCGGCTGGACGCCCTCCGCGTCGCTCTGACGGACCCGGAGGACACGCACGACCCCGTCGTACCGCCCCCGCCCAGTGCCCTGCCGCCGGGACCGCTACGGATCACGGCGGACTTCGCAGCGACGACGACCGAGCCGCTGCCGACCACGGCGGCCCTCCTCCGCACGACCCTGGCGACGGCGGCGACGCGGTTGCTGGGGCTGACGGTGACGGAGGTGGACCTACGGGTGACGGAACTGCTGGACGTGGAGGAAGGGTCGCAGGAGGCCGGCGCGGGGGCTGAGTCGGGGGCGGGGGCTCACTACCCGCCGCCCGCACAGCCACGACCGGCGGGGCCGGAGACGGCCGACGAGGAACGCGTGGCCGTCGCCGCCCTGGCCGTCCCGGGCGTGGACCGTCTGACGGGCGGCGTCGGGCATCGGGCCGTGCATCTGGAGGAGCGGCAGTCGGAGGGCGCGCTGCCGCGCCGCCATGTCCGCGTGGAGTTCGCGGTCCGCGCGGACCACCGCCCACTGGACGTGGCCCGAGAGGTCCGCGCCGCCGTCTCCACAGCCCTACCGGACCACCCGACGGTGGCGACCCTGGTCACGGCGGTAGGCCCCTGACCGAGGCCCGGGGCCGAGGCCACCGCTCCAAGATCTTCGACTACGAGTGGATGGCCGACCACGGCTTCCTCAACGCCGAGGGTCCCCCGACGCACCGGCGTACACCCGAAGAACGGCCGCCGCGCGGGCCCGCGGGGTCGATCCCACCGAACCGGCACAGGCGGTCGCGCCGGGCCGGCTCAGGTCGTCCCGCCCACCCGCGGGGTCACTCGCCGAGGCCGGCCAGGTCTCGCAGGCGGCGGGCCTGGGCGGCTCGTTCCGCGGCGCGCTGGTCGTCGTAGGTGCGGTCGTGGGCGCCGCGGAGCAGGGTCTTGGTCTCGATCACCGCGTCCCGGGGGGCCGCGAGGATCGCCGATGCCAGGTCGGAGACGGCCGCGTCGAGCTGGTCGGCGGGGACGGCGAGGTTGGCGAGGCCGGTGCTGACCGCCTCCTCGGCCTGGACGAAGCGGCCGGTGAGGCAGATCTCCAGCGCGCGGCCGTAGCCGACGAGGGCGACGAGCGGGTGCGTGCCGGTCAGGTCCGGGACCAGGCCCAGGCTGGTCTCGCGCATGGCGAACTGCACGTCGTCCGCGACGACGCGCAGATCACAGGCGAGGGCGAGCTGGAAGCCGGCCCCGATGGTATGCCCCTGTACGGCGGCGATGGACACGAGGTCGCCGCGCCGCCACCAGGTGAAGCCGTCCTGGAACCCGGCGATGCTCGCGTCGAGTTCACCGTCGCTGCTGCGCGCGAGGTCGATGAACGTCGGCTCGCCCTGGATGCCCTCGGGCGTGAACATCTGCCGGTCGAGGCCGGCGGAGAAGGACTGCCCCTCGGCACGCAGCACCACGACACGGACCGACCCCGGCAGCACCCGCCCGGCCTCGGCGAGCGCCCGCCACAGGGCGGGGCTCTGCGCATTGCGCTTGGCCGGGTTGGTGAGCGTCACCGTGGCGATCGCGTCGTCGACGGTGAGCCGTACGCCGTCCTTGTCGAGTACGGGACCGAGGTCCTGGGCGGACGTGGCCATGGGGTGCCTCCGATGAGTGCGGTCAGCAGAGCAGTAGGGACTACAAGCTAAGTGACTGCACAGTAACCACCCGGCCAGTCATCCGGCCGACCGGGTGGCCACCATCGAAGCCGATGGGCCGCCCAGGTCAGGACGAGGCGGCCTTCTTGCCCCGTGTCGCACCGCCACGCCCACGGAGCGTGACGCCCGACTCGCTGAGCATCCGGTGCACGAAGCCATACGAGCGGCCGGTTTCCTCGGCCAGTGCCCGAATGCTCGCACCGGAGTCGTACTTCTTCTTCAGGTCTGCCGCGAGCTTGTCGCGCGCGGCGCCGGTCACCCGGCTGCCCTTCTTCAGAGTCTCGGCCACCCGTGCCTCCTCATGGGAAGTGCGCTCTGGTCTCCTCATGATCACCCCTCCGGGCCGTCATGGCCACCCATTCGGCAAGGTCCGTGAGACAGGCTTTTGACGACAGGAGCGCGTCCCCACATACGGAATACGGAATTCCGCGTTGTCGTGTTCGTTCGGCCGAACGGGTTGATCCACGAAGTGCCAGGTCAGGACGTGACGCGGCCGAGCCCTTCGGGGACGGAGGGCTCGGCCGGGAAATTGATGTAGGACACACCTCGGTACGAGGAGATCTCACACAGATGGTGGATCACCGATGGGCCGAATGATCCATACGGCGTTGATCACGCGGTGATCACGTATTCGATCAAGCGAGCGCGACGAGGTCCGCGTAGTCGGATCCCCACAGATCCTCGACCCCGTCGGGCAGCAGGATGATGCGCTCCGGCTGGAGTGCTTCCACGGCGCCCTCGTCGTGGGTGACCAGGACGACCGCTCCCTTGTAGGTGCGCAGGGCGCCCAGGATCTCCTCGCGGCTGGCGGGGTCGAGGTTGTTGGTGGGCTCGTCCAGGAGCAGCACGTTGGCGGAGGAGACCACCAGGGTCGCGAGGGCCAGCCGGGTCTTCTCGCCGCCGGAGAGGACGCCGGCCGGCTTGTCGACGTCGTCGCCGGAGAACAGGAACGAGCCGAGCACCTTGCGGACCTCGACGAGGTCCATGTCGGGGGCGGCCGAGCGCATGTTCTCCAGGACCGTGCGGTCGGCGTCGAGGGTCTCGTGCTCCTGGGCGTAGTAGCCGAGCTTGAGGCCGTGCCCGGGGACGACACCGCCCGTGTCGGGCTGCTCGACGCCCGCGAGGAGCCGGAGCAGGGTGGTCTTTCCGGCACCGTTGAGGCCGAGGATGACGACCCTGGAGCCCTTGTCGATGGCCAGGTCGACGTCGGTGAAGATCTCCAGCGAGCCGTAGGACTTCGACAGACCCTCGGCCATCAGCGGGGTCTTGCCGCAGGGCGCGGGCTCGGGGAAGCGCAGCTTGGCGACCTTGTCCGACTGACGGACCGCCTCCAGGCCGGCGAGGAGCTTGTCCGCGCGGCGGGCCATGTTCTGAGCGGCGACGGTCTTGGTCGCCTTGGCCCGCATCTTGTCGGCCTGCGAGTGCAGCGCGGCGGCCTTCTTCTCGGCGTTGGCGCGCTCGCGCTTGCGCCGCTTCTCGTCGGCCTCGCGCTGCTGCTGGTAGAGCTTCCAGCCCATGTTGTAGACGTCGATCTGGGCGCGGTTGGCGTCCAGGTAGAACACCTTGTTGACGACCGTCTCGACCAGGTCGACGTCGTGGGAGATGACGATGAAGCCGCCGCGGTAGGTCTTGAGGTAGTCCCGCAGCCAGATGATCGAGTCGGCGTCGAGGTGGTTGGTCGGCTCGTCGAGCAGCAGGGTGTCCGCGTCGGAGAACAGGATGCGCGCCAGCTCGATACGGCGGCGCTGACCGCCGGAGAGCGTGTGCAGCGGCTGGCCGAGGACCCGGTCGGGCAGGTTGAGCGCGGCGGCGATGGTGGCGGCCTCGGCCTCGGCGGCGTACCCGCCCTTCGTCAGGAACTCCGTCTCCTGGCGCTCGTACTGCCTGAGGGCCTTCTCCCGCGTGGCGCCCTGGCCGTTGGCGATGCGCTGCTCGTTCTCGCGCATCTTGCGCAGCAGGACGTCCAGGCCGCGCGCGGAGAGGATGCGGTCGCGGGCGAGGACGTCGAGGTCGCCGGTGCGGGGGTCCTGCGGGAGGTAGCCGACCTCTCCGGAGCGGGTGATTTGGCCGGCGGCGGGGATGCCCTCGCCGGCGAGGCACTTGGTGAGGGTGGTCTTGCCGGCGCCATTGCGTCCGACCAGGCCGATGCGGTCGCCCTTGGCGACTCGGAAGGTGGCGGACTCGATGAGGACTCGGGCGCCGGCGCGCAGCTCGATACCGGTGGCGGAGATCACGGACATGCTCCAGGGCGGACAGGGGGTTGACGGATGGGCGGCTGAGGACGTTCCCGCCGTCTAATGCGCGAGGAGAATGGCCATGGGCCAAGTCTAACGGGGCCGTGCAAGCGCATTTTCTACGTCCAGGTGTTCGTTACGGCACTTGTCAGTTCCCTCCGGTGTGCACCTGGAAGGCGGCGCGGCGCACGGCCTTGGCGAGGGCCGGGTCGGGGTGGGCGGCGGCCAGGGCGACCAGGACCTGGACGGTGCGCGGGTGGCCGACGGCGCGGACCTCGTCGAGCAGCATCGGCACCGTGGGCTGCACGGCGGACTCCAGGTGCCGTACCAGCATGGGGGCCTCGCCGTGGTCGGCGACGGCGGCCGCGGTGTCGACCCACAGCCAGGTGGCCTCCTCGCGAGTGAGCACCTCGTGCGCGTCCTCGGGGTCGACGCCGTCGTGCTCGGCCAGCCACAGCAGGGCGTACGGGCGCAGGGTGGGCTCGTCGGCGACGGCTCGGACGTCGGGCTCGGCGGGGGCGCCGACCACGCGCAGCGCCTCGAAGGCGAGACCGCGCAGCAGGGCATCGTCGCCGCGGGCGGCGGCGATGAGCTCGGTGACCGCGCTGCCGACGGGTCGGGCGGCGAGCCAGGCGCGGTACTCGGCGCGGGCGGCGTTCGGGCGCAGCTGGGCGCAGCCGCGCAGCATCTCCTCGGCGACGGCCTCGATGTTCCCGGCCGGGCTCTGCGCGGCGACGCAGATCTGCTCCAGCTTGACCCACACCGCCCAGTTGCCGAGCGGGGTGAGCGTCGCGTGTCCGTCGCCGTAGGTGAGGGCGCCGACGGAGGCGAGGGCGTGCAGGGCCCAGTCGAGAAGGGGGGCGAGCGGGGCGTCGGGCGCCTCGGGCTGCTCGACGGGCTCGGGCTGCGGGCCGTAGGGGATCTCGCAGCGCTCCGTGCGCAGTTCGACGACCCGCTGCTCCAGCAGGTCCAGCAGTTGCTCCACCGGGACGGGCCCGGCGGACAGCTGGAGGAAGGAGAGCACCTGCGGCATCGCCGAGACGACCTCGGCGACGGCGGCGGGCTCGTGCTCCGAGGGTTCCGCGTGGGCCAGCGACCAGGCGTCGAACAGGGCGACCCAGCCGCGCAGCACGGCGCTGTCGTCCCGGTCCCAGGCGCGCAGCCGCCAGCCGGGGCGGGCGCTGTCGCCGTGCACCTCGACGAGGCCCGCGAGCCGCGCGGTGTCCCAGTCGGCGCGGACCTGAGCGACGGTCAGGCCGAGGTCCCGGGCCGCCCGTTCGGCGGTCGCGTCGGAGAGGGTGGCCTTGCCGTCGGCCCGCGCGCCCTCGCTGCCGGGGCCGAGGGCGGCGTCGGCCCAGTGGGCGACACGGGCCGCGTCGGCAAGACCTGAGCGCGCCATTCTGGCCAGCTCCGCGGGTGCCGGTGTGCCCTCCGGCGGGCGCGGTGCCGGGCGCCGTGGGCGCCGCTGGTTCACGGCTGTGGGGGCGGCGGCCAGGGGTCGCGGGCGGACGAGTCGAAGCCTGGAGTCGCGCGGGATACGGGACGTCACGGGTGCAGTCTTCCGGTTGACCGTCCGAAAACCCAAACGGAACGTCACCGGGGGCGACGGGCGTGGCCAAGGGACGGGGCCCATGGGGCGGTGAAGGGCCTGGAACAGGCCAGTGGTACGGCCTTAAACGGAATCGGGTCGACCGTTCAGCGCCGATTCCTCACGACGGGTTCACATCAGCGGGGTGAGGAATCGGCGCAGCGCCTCCTCGTAGCCTTGCGGATCCGCGTTCCACATCGCCGCGTGCGGGGCCCGGCGGACGGTGTGCAGGGCGACCAGGTTCGGGCGGCCCTCGGCGAGGCTGCGGGAGAACTGCCAGGGGGCGAGGGTGTCGTCCGGGCCGTGGATGACGAGGGTCGGCACGCTCGGTTCGGCGGCGGCCGCGGCGGAGCGGTCGCCCTCCATGCCGGTGCGGCCCTGCGCGGCGCGCACCGCGAGCGGCAGCAGCGCGCCCGGGGTGCGGCGGGCGGCGGCGAGGGCGCGCAGGGTGGTCGCCCAGCTGAGCACGGGCGAGTCCAGGATCAGCCCGGAGACGCGGTCGCGCAGTCCCGAGTGGGCGGTGGCGCGCATCGCCATGGTGGCGCCGGTGGACCAGCCGAGCAGCACGACCCGTTGGGCGCCGTTGCCGACGGCGTGCCGGATGGCCGCGTCCAGGTCGCGCCACTCGGTCTCGCCGAGGTGGTTCAGGCCGTCCGGGGAGCGGGGGGCGCCGGGGTCGCCGCGGTAGGCGAGGGCGAGCACCGGGAAGCGCTGGCGGTGCAGGAACTCCATGACGTTCATGGTGAGTTCGCGGGTGGTGCCGAGGCCGTGCACGGCGATGACCCAGGTGCTGCGCGCGCCGGGCACGAACCAGGCAGGCAGGGTGCCGAGTTCGCCGGGAATGTGGACGTCGGTGTGGTCGAGGCCGAGGGAGTCGCGGGGGTTGCCGACGTACAGGTTGGGGGTGAGCCACACCTTGTCGCCGGGTTCGAGGGTGCCGTGCGTGACGCGTTCGAGGCGGCGTACGACGGTGTCGGCGGAGTGCGTCGCGTGGGCGAGGACGGGACCGACGACCGCGTGGGTGCCGTCGCCCGCCAGGCCGTAGGTGCCGGGGCGCAGGGCGGCGAGGTCGCGGGTGAGGGCGATCTGGCCGGCCGCCGTGGCGTGCACGGTGAGCCGGGGTTCGGTGGGCAGGGGGCGGCCGGGCGGCGCCTTGAGCGCGGCGTCGCTGGCGAACCGGCCTGCGGCCACGGAGGCCGCGCCGGCGGCCAGGGCTACGGTGACGGCGGCGGCCGTCGCTTTGACAGTGCGCACCTGTCCAGTGTCCTGGCGGTCCCGGTGCCCGGCCAGCGGAAGGAGGAAGCGGGGTGATGCCGTCCGTCGGCGGCGGTGTGGTGTGCTCACTCCACCCCGGTACCCCGTGACGTCACCTCTGCTGCCCGTACCCCCGCAGCTTTTCGCCGACCTCCTCCACCTGGGCGAGGGAGAGCAGGTTCGGGGACATGCCCGGCACCGAGGAGGCGGTGAGCCACAGGCGGCACATCCACTCCAGCTGGGCCGTGCGGTCGTAGGCCTGGGACAGACTCGCGCCATGGGCGACCGTGCCGTGGTTCTGCAGGAGGCAGGCGGAGCGGTCGGCGAGGGCGCGGAGCATGTTCTCGGCCAACTCGTCGGTGCCGTAGGTCGCGTACGGGGCGACTCGGACCGGGCCGCCCAGGGCCGCTGCCATGTAGTGGATCGTCGGGAGCTCGGGGACGAGGGTGGAGACCGCCGTCGCGTGGACGGCGTGGGTGTGGACGACCGCCCGCGCGCCGGTCGAACGGTATACGGCGAGATGCATCGGCAGCTCGCTGGTCGGGACCAGGGTGCCGAGGACCTGCCGGCCGTCGAGGTCGACGCCGGTGATGTCGTCCGGTGCGAGGCGGTCGTAGGGGACGCCCGAGGGCGTGACCAGCACGGTGTCCCCGACGCGCGCCGAGACGTTGCCCGAGGTGCCGACGACCAGGCCGTCGGCGACGGTGCGGCGGGCCGTCGCCACGAGCTCCTCCCAGGCCCGCGTCTCCTCGGGCAGCGCGCCCCGCTCTCCTCGTACGTTGTGCCCGTCCCGCTGCTGTTCGCCCATGCCGCGATCATCCCAGGCGCATATCGACCGGGAACCGAGTTCGCTCGGGACCACCCACCGCGACACTCTGACGCCCACCCCAGTTCATCTTCTGTTCACCCAGGTTTCCTACGGTCAACCGACCGATGACTTCGAACGATTGCCTGGGTAAATGGAAAACTTCTCGCTGATCCTCGCGATTGTGGTGATCACCGCACTCGCGTTCGATTTCACGAACGGTTTCCACGACACCGCCAACGCGATGGCCACCACCATCTCGACCGGCGCACTCAAGCCCAAGGTCGCGGTGGCCATGTCCGCCGCGCTCAACCTTGTTGGCGCCTTCCTCTCCGTGGAGGTCGCGAACACGATCTCCAAGGGTCTCGTCGATGAGAACGGCATCCGTCCCGAGGTCATCTTCGCCGCCCTGGTCGGCGCGATCCTCTGGAACCTGGTGACCTGGCTGGTGGGCCTGCCCTCCAGTTCCTCGCACGCCCTGATGGGCGGTCTGATCGGCGCCACCGTCGCCTCGGCCGGCTTCGGCGCGGTCCACGGCGACGTGCTCGTCACCAAGGTGCTGCTGCCGGCGCTCGCCGCCCCGGTCGTCGCCGGGCTCGCCGCGACGCTGGCGACCCGCTTCTCCTACGCACTCGACCGCAAGGCCGACGGCAAGGCGGCCGAGAAGGGCTACCGCGCCGGGCAGATCGCCTCGGCCGGCCTGGTCTCGCTGGCCCACGGCACCAACGACGCGCAGAAGACGATGGGCATCATCACCCTCGCCCTGGTCGCCGGCGGCGCCGTCGCCCCCGAATCCGACCCGCCCACCTGGGTCATCCTCTCCGCGGGTCTGGCCATCGCCCTCGGCACGTACATCGGCGGCTGGCGCATCATCCGCACGATGGGCAAGGGCCTGACCGAGCTTCAGCCGCGTCAGGGCTTCGCCGCCCAGACCAGCGCGGCGACGGCCATCCTGGCCTCCTCCCACCTCGGTTTCTCCCTCTCCACCACGCACGTCGTCTCCGGTTCGGTGATGGGCGCGGGCCTCGGCCGCAAGGGCGGGGTGGTGCGCTGGTCCACCGCGACCCGGATGCTGGTCGCCTGGGTCCTGACGCTGCCGGCCGCCGCCCTGGTCGGCGCGGGCGCGGAGTCCGTGACGGACCTCGGGGACTGGGGCACCGCCGTCGTCGCCGTCTTCCTCGTCGCCGCGAGCGCCGCGATCTGGAAGGTCTCGCGCCGCGAGGTCGTCGACGCGTCGAACGTCAACGAGACCGAGGAGCCGGCCGGCGTCGTCACCACGGCGATCGCCGCCGTCACCCCTCCTCCCCCGGGCGCGGTGACGGAGGGTCTGACGGCCACGATCGCCGCGCCGGTCACCACCACGGAACCGGCGGCCCCGCCGGCCGCCGTCTGAGCCCCGGCCACCCGGTAACGAAGGAATCAGCAGCATGAAGATCGACTGGTCGGCCCTGGGCTCCGTCTTCGGTGTCAGCCTCGCGGTCACCGTGGGCCTCGTGGCCCTCTTCACCCTCGGCGTCATGGGCCTGTCGCACCGCGAGCGGGCCACCGCGCAGGGCGGCTCGGCAGCCCTCGCGACGGCCGGAGCGTACGTGGCCTTCGCGGGGTGCGCGGCGGCGGTGGCGTACGGAATCAATTTGATCATGGCCAAGGGCTGAGCCCTGACCTCCTGTTGGTGCCGGGACGGTGATCCGTCCCGGCACCTCGCGTTTCCGTGACCACGGCGACCCCTCGCATGTGGGCCTCAGCACACTCTCCCGTCGCAGGTCAACGGCAAGTTGACTGCCGTTCGGGTGCGTGGTGGACTGCCGGAGCCATGTACGGCGGCAAGGGAGGAAGCCGGTGCGAGTCCGGCGCGGTCCCGCCACTGTCACCGGGGTAGGTAGCCCCGGGAGCCAGGAACTCCCACCGCCGGTCTCGTCGAACCAGGGCGCGGACACCCTGAGTGAGGACATACAGCCATGCTCGCCTGCCGTTTGAGGTACTGGACCGGGATCCTTCCGAAGGGCCCCGGGTCGCTGCCCGGCCCCACGGCCGGCTGAGCCGATGCGTGCCGGTCGCGTCTTCGCGTACGGCGCCGCCGCCGGGCTCCTCGGCGACCAACTGCTCGGCGATCCGCGCCGGGGGCACCCGGTCGCCGCTTTCGGACGGGCCGCGGGTGCCGTGGAACGGGTGCTGTGGCGGGACCACCGCGGGTGGGGCACGCTGCACACCGCCGTGTGCGTCGGAGGTGCCGTGGCGCTGGGCGCCGTGGCGGAGAAGGTCGTACGTCCGTCCCGTACCGCTTCCGTGGCGCTGACCGCCGCCGCCACCTGGGCGGTTGTCGGCGGCAGCTCGCTCGCGCGCGAGGCGCGGGTCATCGGGCGGGCCCTGGAGGCGGGTGACGTCGAGGGGGCCCGGGAGCGGTTGCCGCATCTGTGCGGGCGGGATCCGCAGGCGCTGGACGCGGACGGGATCGCCCGGGCCGTGGTGGAGTCGGTCGCCGAGAACACCTCGGACGCCGTGGTCGGGGCGTTGGTGTGGGGGGCCGTCGGCGGGGTGCCGGGGCTGCTCGGGTTCCGGGCCGTCAACACGCTGGACGCCATGGTCGGTCACAGGTCGGCGCGGTACCGGCGCTACGGGTGGGCCTCCGCGCGGCTGGACGACGTGGCCGGCTGGCCGGGGGCCCGGCTGACCGCGGCACTGGCGACGGTCGCGGGCGGCGACCCGCGCGGAGCGGCACGGGCCTGGCGTGCGGACGCGGGGAAGCATCCGAGCCCCAACGCCGGTCCTGTGGAGGCCTCGTTCGCGGGAGCGCTCGGCGTGCGCCTGGGCGGAACCCTCTCCTACGGCGGGCGGGTCGAGCACCGGCCCGTGCTCAACGCACCGGGCCGCGCCGTCGCCGTACCTGACATCGAGCGGGCCGTACGGCTCTCCCGGCGCGTCGGTCTGCTCGCGCTCGGCGTCAGTGCCGCCGCGCGCCTGTTGGTGAAGGGACGTACGTCATGAGCGGGGGTCTCCTCGTCGCCGGCACCACCTCCGACGCCGGCAAGAGTGTCGTCACCGCCGGGATCTGCCGGTGGCTGGTGCGCCAAGGGGTCAAGGTGGCTCCCTTCAAGGCGCAGAACATGTCGCTCAACTCCTTCGTGACCCGCGAGGGCGCCGAGATCGGGCGGGCGCAGGCCATGCAGGCACAGGCGTGCCGGATCGAGCCGACGGCGCAGATGAACCCCGTGCTGCTGAAGCCGGGGGGCGAACAGAGCAGCCAGGTCGTGCTCATGGGCAGGCCCGTGGGCGAGCTGAGCGCGCGGGGGTACCACGGTGGGCGGCAGCAGAAGCTCCTCGGGACCGTGCTGGAGTGTCTCGCCGAGTTGCGGGGCACGTATGACGCGGTGATCTGTGAGGGGGCGGGCAGTCCCGCGGAGATCAATCTGCGCCGGACCGACATCGTGAACATGGGGATCGCCCGCAACGCCGGGCTTCCCGTCCTCGTGGTCGGTGACATCGACCGCGGGGGCGTGTTCGCCTCGTTCTTCGGGACGGTGGCGCTGCTGTCGGAGGAGGACCAGCGGCTCGTCGCCGGGTTCCTGGTGAACAAGTTCCGGGGTGACGTGTCGCTGCTCGAACCGGGCCTCGACATGCTGCACGGGCTCACCGGGCGGCGCACCTACGGTGTTCTGCCCTTCCGGCACGGACTGGGCATCGACGAGGAGGACGGGCTGCGGGTCTCCCTGCGCGGGACCGTACGGGAGTCGAACGTCGCCCCTCCGGTGGGTGAGGACGTGCTGCGGGTCGCCGTCTGCGCGATCCCGCTCATGTCGAACTTCACCGACGTGGACGCCCTGGCCGCCGAACCCGGGGTCGTGGTGCGGTTCGTGGACCGGCCGGAGGAGCTGGCCGACGCCGATCTCGTCGTGATCCCGGGGACGCGGGGCACGGTCCGGGCCCTGGAGTGGCTGCGGGAACGCGGCCTCGCGGACGCGTTGCGGCGCAGGGTCGCCGAGCGGCGGCCCGTTCTCGGCATCTGCGGCGGCTTCCAGATCCTCGGTGAGCGCATCGAGGACGAGGTCGAGTCGCGGGCCGGCACGGTGGACGGGCTCGGTCTGCTGCCCGTACGCGTGCGGTTCGCCCGGGAGAAGACGCTCACCCGGCCCGTGGGAGAGGCCCTCGGCGAGCGGGTCGAGGGGTACGAGATCCACCACGGCGTCGCCGAAGTGACCGGTGGGAATGCCTTCCTGGACGGCTGCCGGGTCGGCCAGACCTGGGGCACCCACTGGCACGGTTCGCTGGAGTCGGACGGCTTCCGGCGGGCCTTTCTGCGCGAGGTGGCGGCCGCCGCGGGCCGCCGTTTCGTGCCGGCCGAGGACACGTCGTTCGCCGCGCTGCGCGAGGAGCAGCTCGACCGGCTCGGCGACCTGATCGAACAGCACGCGGACACGGACGCGCTGTGGCGGCTCATCGAGTCGGGCGCGCCGCAAGGACTGCCTTTCATTCCACCGGGAGCGCCCGCATGAGCACAGTGTTGTTGTTGTCGACCGCCGACACGGACCTGCTGGCGGCCCGGGCCGCCTCCGGTGCCGACTACCGGATCGGCAACCCGACGCGCGTCGACGTCGGAGAGGAGCTGCCCGCTCTTCTCGACGGCGCCGACATCGCCGTCGTACGGCTGCTCGGCGGGAAACGGGCGTGGGAGGACGGGCTGGCCGCGCTGAGGGCGTCCGGCGTTCCGACCGTGCTGCTCGGCGGGGAGGCCGTCCCGGACGCGGAGTTGATGGCGGAGTCGTCCGTGCCGGCGGGTGTGGTGGCCGAGGCGCTGAAGTACCTCGTCGAGGGCGGCCCCGACAACCTCACCGAACTCGCCCGGTTCCTCTCGGACACCGTGCTGCTGACCGGTGAGGGGTTCGTCGAGCCGCGGAAGATGCCGGAGTACGGCGTCCACGGCTCGTACGACCGGCTCGACGGCCGTCCGACCGTGGGCGTGCTCTTCTACCGGGCCCATGAACTGAGCGGCAACACCGCCTTCGTGGACACCCTGTGCCAGGCGATCGAGGCGCGGGGCGCCAACGCCCTTCCTGTCTACTGCGGTTCGCTGCGCGGCGCGGACGCGGGGCTGTACGAGATCCTCGCCGGAGCCGACTCGCTGGTCGCCACCGTGCTGGCCGCCGGCGGCACGCACGCCTCGCAGGCCTCGGCAGGCGGCGACGAGGAGGCGTGGGACATCGGGGCCCTCGCGGACCTCAACGTGCCCGTGCTGCAGGCGCTCTGTCTCACCTCCTCGCGGGAGACCTGGGACGCCTCGGACGCCGCCCTCTCCCCCATGGACGCGGCCATGCAGGTCGCGATCCCGGAGTTCGACGGCCGTCTGATCACCGTGCCGTTCTCCTTCAAGGAGCAGGGCCCCGACGACGTCCCGGTGTACGTCGCCGACCCCGAGCGGGCCGCGCGGGTGGCCGGGATCGCCGCGCGCCACGCGCAGTTGAAGCACAAGCCGAACGCCGAGAAGAAGCTGGCGCTCGTGTTCACCGCCTACCCGACGAAGCACTCGCGCGTCGGCAACGCGGTGGGGCTCGACACGCCCGCGTCGGCCGTGCGGGTGCTGGACGCGCTGCGCGACGCCGGGTACGCGCTCACCGAGTACCCCGACAACGGCGACGAGTTGATCCACCGGCTCATCGAGGCCGGCGGTCACGACGTGGAGTGGCTGACCGAGGAGCAGCTGGCCGCGGCGCCCGCGCGGGTGCCGCTCGCCGACTACCGGGCCTGGTTCGACAAGCTCGATCCGGAGCTGCGCGACGGGATGCTCGATGCGTGGGGCGAGCCGCCGGGCTCGCTGTACGTCGACGGGGACGACATCGTGCTCGCGTCCCTGCGGTTCGGGAACGTCGTCGTGATGATCCAGCCCCCGCGCGGCTTCGGGGAGAACCCGATCGCGATCTACCACGATCCCGACATGCCGCCGTCGCACCACTACATGGCGGCCTACCGGTGGCTGGAAAACAGCTTTGGCGCCGACGCGATCGTGCACATGGGCAAGCACGGAACGATGGAGTGGCTGCCGGGCAAGGGGCTCGGGCTCAGCGGCGGTTGCGCCCCGGACGCCGTACTCGGTGAACTCCCGCTGATCTACCCGTTCATCGTCAACGACCCCGGCGAGGGCACCCAGGCCAAGCGGCGCGGCCACGCCACGGTCGTCGACCACCTGGTACCGCCGATGGCCCGCGCCGACACCTACGGCGACCTGGCGAAGCTGGAGCAGTTGCTCGACGAGTACGCCCTCGTCTCCGACCTGGACCCGACGAAGGCACCGGCGGTGCGCGCGCAGATCTGGACGCTGGTGAAAGCGGCCGAGCTGCACCACGACCTGCACGTCGACGAGCAGCCGGACGACGAGGCGTTCGACGAGTTCGTCATGCACATCGACGGCTATCTGTGCGAGATCAAGGACGTGCAGATCAGGGACGGTCTGCACATCCTGGGCGGCGGTCCGGTCGGTGAGCCGCGCGTGAACCTCGTGCTCGCCGTGCTGCGCGCCTCCCAGGTGTGGGGAGGTCGGGCCGACGCGCTGCCGGGGCTGCGGGCCGCGCTGGCGGCTCATTTCGGGCTGGTGGAGAAGGAGTTGCTGGCCGAGCCCGGGGCGCCGGTGAAGGTGCCGGTGGAGCTGACGGATCTGGTCGAGGGACCCTCCCGCACGGCCGCGGACGCCGTGGACCTGCTGGAGCAGCTGTGCCGGCGGGTCGCGGAGGGCATGGAGGCGCGGGGCTGGGACGCGGGCGCCGTCCCCGCACTCGTCCGTGACGTCCTCGGCACCGAACTCCCGGACGCGGTGGCGGTGTTGGAGTTCGCCTGCGCCGAGGTGGTGCCGCGGCTCGCGAGGACCACCGACGAGATCGGGCACATCCTCAAGGCGCTGGACGGCGGTTACGTCCCCGCCGGCCCGTCCGGCTCCCCCACCCGCGGTCTGGTCAACGTCCTGCCGACCGGCCGCAACTTCTACTCGGTCGACCCCAAGGCGATCCCGTCCAGGCTGAGTTGGGAGGTCGGCCAGTCGCTCGCCGACTCCCTCGTGCAGCGCTATCTGCAGGACACCGGCGAGTACCCCAAGTCGGTGGGCCTGACGGTGTGGGGCACCTCGGCCATGCGGACCCAGGGCGACGACATCGCGGAGATCCTTGCGCTGCTGGGCTGCCGGCCGGTGTGGGACGACGCCTCGCGCCGGGTGACGGGGTTCGAGGTGATCCCCTTGGCGGAGCTGGGCCGGCCCCGCATCGACGTCACGGTCCGCATCTCCGGCTTTTTCCGGGACGCGTTCCCGCATGTGGTCGGGCTGATCGACGACGCGGTCCGCAAGGTGGCCGAGCTGGACGAGCCCGCCGACCGCAACTTCGTGCGGGCCCACGCCGACGCCGACACCGCCGAGCACGGTGACCGGCGCCGGGCCACCGCCCGCATCTTCGGCTCCAAGCCGGGCGCGTACGGTGCCGGGCTGCTGCCGCTGATCGACGCCCGCAACTGGCGCTCGGACGCCGACCTCGCCGAGGTGTACGCGGTGTGGGGCGGTTACGCCTACGGCCGCGGACTCGACGGGCGGGCCGCGCGCGGGGACATGGAGACGGCGTTCAAGCGGATCGCCGTCGCCGCCAAGAACGTCGACACCCGCGAGCACGACCTGGTCGACGCCGACGACTACTTCCAGTACCACGGCGGCATGGTCGCCATGGTCCGCCACCTCACCGGCGCCTCCCCGGAGGCGTACGTCGGCGACTCCGCCACCCCGGACCAGGTGAGGACCCGCACGCTCGGCGAGGAGACCCACCGCGTCTTCCGCGCCCGTGTGGTCAACCCCCGCTGGATGGCTGCCATGCGGCGCCACGGCTACAAGGGCGCCTTCGAGATGGCGGCGACCGTGGACTACCTCTTCGGCTACGACGCCACGGCCGGCGTCGTCGACGACTGGATGTACGAGAAGCTCAGCGCCGAGTACGTCTTCGCCCCGGAGAACCGGGAGTTCATGAAGAAGTCCAACCCGTGGGCGCTGCGCGGCATTACCGAGCGGCTCCTCGAAGCCGCCGAACGCGGCCTGTGGGCCGAGCCGGACGCGGAGACGCTGGAGCGGCTGCGCGCCACGTACCTGGAACTCGAAGGCGACCTGGAGGGCGACCAGTGACCACCCCCTTCCCCTTTACGGCGGTCGTCGGCCAGGACGACCTGCGCCTCGCACTGCTGCTGAACGCCGTCTCCCCGGCGGTCGGCGGAGTGCTGGTGCGCGGCGAGAAGGGCACTGCCAAGTCCACGGCGGTCAGGGCCCTTTCGGCGCTCATGCCGGAGCTGAACGTGGTCTCCGGCTGCCGTTTCTCCTGCGACCCCGACTCCCCCGACCCGGGCTGTCCGGACGGCCCGCACGAGCCGGGGGCGTTCGAGACGCGTCCGGCGCGGATGGTCGAGCTGCCTGTGGGTGCCTCGGAGGACCGGCTCGTGGGCGCCCTGGACATCGAGCGGGCGCTGGCGGAGGGCGTGAAGGCCTTCGAGCCGGGTCTGCTCGCCGACGCCCACCGCGGGATCCTGTACGTCGACGAGGTCAATCTCCTCCACGACCACCTTGTCGACCTGCTGCTGGACGCGGCCGCGATGGGCGCCTCCTACGTCGAGCGCGAGGGCGTGTCGGTGCGCCACGCGGCGCGTTTCCTGCTCGTCGGCACCATGAACCCCGAAGAGGGCGAGCTGCGGCCGCAGTTGCTCGACCGGTTCGGCCTGACGGTGGAGGTGGCCGCCTCGCGCGAGCCCGACCAGCGGGTGGAGGTCGTACGGCGCAGGCTGGCCTACGACGACGATCCGGCCGGTTTCGCGGCCCGTTGGGCGGACGAGGAGACGGCGGTACGGCAACGGATCGTCGCCGCCCGGGAGTTGTTGCCGTCGGTGCGGCTGGGCGACGGGGCGCTGCGGCAGATCGCGGCGACCTGTGCCGCCTTCGAGGTGGACGGCATGCGGGCCGACATCGTGATGGCCCGCACCGCGACCGCGCTGGCCGCCTGGGCCGGACGCACCGAGGTGCTCGCCGAGGACGTACGGCAGGCTGCCCTGCTGGCGCTGCCGCACCGGCGCCGCCGCAACCCCTTCGACGCGCCCGGCCTCGACGAGGACAAGCTCGACGAGACGCTGGAGCAGTACGCCGAGGACGACGACCCGGAACCCGACGGCGACGGTCCCGGCGGGGGCGGCGGGCAGCCGACGCCGGACGAGGGACCGCAGGGCGGCGGAGAGACGGGCGCGCGGCCCGAGGCCGGGGAGGACGGCGAACCGCAGGCCTCCGGCGCCGGCGAGCAGTCCGCCGTACGGGCCGCCGAGCCCTTCCGGACCAAGGTGCTGAGCGTGCCCGGGATCGGTGAGGGCGCGGCGGGCCGGCGTTCGCGGGCGCGGACCGAGTACGGGCGGACGACCGGGGCCAGGCGGCCCCGGGGGGCGCTCACCAAGCTGCACCTGGCGGCGACCGTGCAGGCCGCGGCGCCGCATCAGCGGGCGCGGGGACGGTCCGGGCCGGGGCTGGTCGTGCGGCGGGACGATCTGCGGCAGGCGACGCGGGAGGGGCGCGAGGGCAACCTCGTGCTGTTCGTGGTCGACGCCTCCGGGTCGATGGCGGCGCGGCAGCGGATGAGCGCCGTGAAGGGCGCCGTCCTGTCGCTGCTGCTGGACGCCTATCAACGGCGGGACAAGGTGGGGCTGGTGACCTTCCGAGGCGCGGCGGCCGAGGTGGCGTTGCCGCCGACGTCGTCCGTCGACGCGGCCGCGGCCCGGCTGGAGTCGCTGCCGACGGGTGGGCGGACGCCGCTCGCCGCGGGGCTGCTCAAGGCGCATGACGTGCTGCGGGTGGAGCGGCTGCGGGATCCCGCGCGGCGGCCGCTCGTGGTCGTGGTGACGGACGGACGGGCCACCGGCGGTCCCGAGCCCGTGGCCCTCGCCGGACGTGCGGCCCGGCTGTTCGCGGCCGAGTCGGTCGCCTCGGTGGTCGTCGACTGCGAGTCGGGGCCCGTGCGGCTGGGGCTGGCGGGGCAGCTCGCCGGTGAGCTGGGCGGTACGGCGGTGACGCTCGACGAGTTGCGGGCGGACTCCATCGCCGGGCTGGTGAAGGACGTACAGAGGAGGGCCGCGTAATGCCGCAGGGGCAGCCGAGCGTCGTACCGGACGACGGACTCACGACCCGTCAGCGCCGCAACCGTCCCCTGGTGGTCGTGCACACCGGGATCGGGAAGGGCAAGTCCACCGCCGCGTTCGGGCTCGCGCTGCGGGCCTGGAACCAGGGGTGGCCGATCGGGGTGTTCCAGTTCGTCAAGTCCGCCAAGTGGAAGGTCGGCGAGGAGAACGCGCTGCGCGTGCTGGGCGCCTCCGGCGAGGGCGGCAGCGTCGACTGGCACAAGATGGGCGAGGGCTGGTCGTGGGTGCAGCGCGACGAGCAGCTGGACAACGAGGAGAAGGCCCGGGAGGGCTGGGAGCAGGTCAAGCGGGACCTGGCCGCCGAGACCTACAAGCTGTACGTGCTCGACGAGTTCGCCTACCCGATGCACTGGGGCTGGGTGGACACGGACGAGGTCGTGGAGGTGCTGCGGAACCGGCCGGGGACCCAGCATGTCGTGATCACCGGACGCAACGCGCCCGAGAAGCTCGTCGAGTTCGCGGACCTGGTGACCGACATGTCCAAGGTGAAGCATCCGATGGACGTCGGGCAGAAGGGGCAGAGGGGCATCGAGTGGTGACCTCGTCCGTCCCACGGCTGGTCGTCGCCGCGCCGTCCTCCGGCAGCGGCAAGACCACCGTCGCCACGGGGCTGATGGCCGCGTTCGCCGCGCGGGGGCTCGCCGTGTCCCCGCACAAGGTCGGACCGGACTACATCGACCCCGGGTACCACGCGCTCGCCACGGGGCGGGTGGGGCGGAATCTCGACGCGTACCTGTGCGGGCCGGAGTTGATCGGTCCGCTGTTCGCGCACGGCGCGCGCGGGTGCGAACTCGCCGTCGTCGAGGGTGTGATGGGGATGTACGACGGGGCTGCCGGGGAGGGCGAGCTGGCGTCCACGGCCCAGGTCGCCAAGCTGCTGCGGGCGCCCGTGGTGCTGGTCGTGGACGCGTCCTCGCAGTCCCGGTCGGTGGCGGCCCTGGTGCACGGGTTCGCCTCCTGGGATCCGCAGGTGCGGGTCGGCGGCGTGATCCTGAACAAGGTGGCGTCCGACCGGCACGAAGAGCTGCTGCGGGAGGCGTTGGAGTCCGCCGGGGTGCCGGTGCTGGGGGTGTTGCGGCGGGCTCCGCAGGTGGACACGCCGTCCCGGCATCTGGGTTTGGTGCCTGTTGCCGAGCGGCAGGCCGCCGCCGTGGACGCCGTGGCGGCGATGGCGGCACAGGTCGAGCGCGGGTGCGATCTGGAGGCGTTGCTGGAACTGGCGTTCAGTGCGGGGGCGTTGACGGAGGAGGCGTGGGAACCGCCCTTCACGGCGACGGAGAAGCGGGCGGTGGTCGCCGTCGCCGGCGGTGCCGCCTTCACCTTCTCCTACGCCGAGCACGCCGAGCTGCTCGCCGCCGCCGGAGCCGAGGTCGTGGTCTTCGATCCGCTCCGCGACGAGCAACTGCCCGACGGGACCGCCGGGTTGGTGATCGGCGGCGGGTTTCCCGAGGTGTACGCCGCCGAGCTGTCCGCCAACGAGCCCCTGCGCAAGGCCGTCGCGGCGCTGGCCGAGAGCGGTGCTCCCGTCGCCGCCGAGTGCGCCGGACTGCTGTATCTGTGCCGTGAGCTGGACGGGCGGCCGATGTGCGGGGTGATCGGCGCCGACGCCCGTATGTCCGAGCGGCTGACGCTCGGGTACCGGGACGCCGTCGCGGTCGGCGACAGCGTGCTCGCGCCCGCCGGGACGCGGATGCGGGGGCACGAGTTCCATCGGACCGTCGTCGAGCCGGGGGCGGGGGCGGCTCCCACGTGGGGCGTGCGCGGCGCCGACCGGCGGGTCGAAGGCTTCGTACAGCAAGGTGTGCACGCGAGTTATCTGCACACGCACTGGGCGTCCGAGCCCGGTGTCGCCCGTCGGTTCGTGGAGAGGTGCCGGACGTCATGAGCAACAGCAGGCTGATCGGGGTCGGAGTGGGACCCGGAGATCCGGAACTCGTCACCGTCAAGGGCGTCAACGCGCTGCGCGCCGCCGATGTCGTCGTCGTGCCCGTGATGGCGGCGCCCGACGGGAGGGACGGCGGCGAGCCGGGCCGTGCCGAGGCGACCGTGCTGCACTACGTGCCCGCGGAGAAGGTCGTCCGGGTCGTGTTCGCGCTGAACGAGCGCAGTGACCGGCAGCGGCGCGAGGACGCCTGGGACGCGGCCGGGACGCGGGTCGCCGCGCTGCTCACCGCGCATTCCGTCGTCGCCTTCGCCACCATCGGCGACCCGAACGTGTACTCGACGTTCACCTATCTCGCGCAGACCATCGCCGAGCTGGTCCCGGGGACCGTCGTCGAGACCGTGCCCGGCATCACCGCCATGCAAGACCTCGCGGCGCGCTCCGGAGCCGTGCTGACCGAGGGCACCGAGCCGCTCACCCTCGTCCCCGTCACCGCCGGGTCCGCCGTGCTCAAGGACGCGCTGAACGGGCCCGGGACGGTCGTGGCCTACAAGTTCGGGCGGCAGGCGGCCGAGGTCGCCGAGGCCCTGCGGGAGACCGGGCGGCTCGGTGACGCGGTGTGGGGGTCGGCGCTCGGGCTGGAGAGCGAGTCCATCCGGCCGGCCGCCGAGCTCGACGGGGCCCCGCTGCCGTACCTCTCCACGCTCATCGCGCCCGCGCGGCGCGGCGGCGGGCGGGGCGGCAAGTTGTGACAGCCCCCGCAGCGCCCGGCTCAGGCGGCCAGGCCCACCACCAGCCAGATGAACAGCACGCCCGCGACCGTGCACAGCAGGGTCGAGCGCGCGGGGTGTTCGTGGTGGGCCTCGGGGAGGATCTCGGCGGCCGCGAGATAGAGCAGTACGCCGCCGAAGAGACCGAGATAGCCGCCGAGCAGGCCTTCGGGGATGGTGACGAACGTCGTCGAGGCGGCGCCGACCACCGGGGCCGCCGCGTCCGCGAACAGCATGGTCATGGCCTTGCGGCGGGCGTTCCCGTACAGGCTGGTGATCGTGTACGTGTTGAAGCCGTCCGCGAAGTCGTGGGCGACCACGGCCAGGGCGACCGCCGCGCCCATGCCGCCGCCGACCTGGAAGGCCGCGCCGATCGCCACGCCGTCCATCGCGCTGTGACCGACCATCGCCGCGGCCGCCGTCAGCCCCACCTCGGGAGCCCGGTGGGAGTGCTCCTCACCGCCGTGCGAGGCCTGGCGGGCGGCGAGGGTGCGCTCCACGAGGTGGGCGAGGAGGAAGCCGCCCACGAAGAGCAGCAGGGCCGCGGGCACGCCGAAGATCTCGTCGCCGGCCGCCTCCAGCGCCTCCGGCAGCAGATCGAGGCCGACCACCCCCAGCATCAGTCCGCCGGCCAGGCCGAGGACCAGGTGGCGACGGTCGGTCACCCGCTGTGCCGTCCAGCCGCCGGCCAGCGTCATCAGGAACGCGCCGAGCGCGACGAAGACCGCCATGGGGACTTGTTATCCGATCAACGGCCGTTCGCGCACATCGGACGGCCGAGGCGACGGCACCCGTGACACTTTTGTACAGAGAGGACCCGATTTCCATGGCCGATGCCCCCACCGGCAAGGTGACCTTCGTCGGTGCCGGCCCCGGCGCCGCCGATCTGCTGACGTTCCGTGCCGCCCGCGCCATCGCCGAGGCCGACGTCGTGATCTGGGCGGCGAGCCTGGTCCAGGCGGAGGTCCTCGACCACGCGCGCGAGGATGCGGAGATCCTCGACTCGGCGACCATGTCCCTGGAGGACGTGGTGGCCGTCTACGAGCGCGCGCACGCCGAGGGGCTGCGCGTCGCCCGGATCCACTCCGGCGACCCGGCCCTGTGGGGCGGCACGCAGGAGCAGCTCGACCGGTGCGCGGGCATCGGCATCGCGACCGAGGTCGTCCCGGGCGTCTCCGCGTTCTCCGCCGTCGCCGCGCTCGCCCGGCGCGAGCTGACCATCCCCGAGGTCGCGCAGTCCGTGATCCTCACCCGGCTCGGCGGCGGCAAGACGCCGATGCCGCCCGGTGAGGAGGTGCGGGAGTTCGCGCGGCACGGCACGACCATGGCGGTCTTCCTGTCGGCGGCCCGCAGCGGTCAGCTGGTGCGGGAGCTGCTGGAGGGCGGCTATCCGACCTCCACGCCGGTCGTGGTCGCCTACCAGGCGACATGGCCGGAGGAGCTGCTGGTGCGGTGCACGATCGGCACGCTGGAGGAGACGGTCAAGGAGCACAAGCTCTGGAAGCACACCCTCTTCCTGGTCGGCCCGGCCCTGGACGCCGAGGGCACGCGCTCGCACCTGTACCACCCCGGCCACTTCCACGGCTACCGCAAGGCCGACCCGGAGGCCCGCAGGGCGCTGCGCGAGCGAGGGGCGAGTACGTGAGCGGCCCGATCACGGTCGTCGGTACGGGGACGGGGGCGCCGCTTCCCGCCGACGTGCTGGACGGTGCCCGGCTGGTCGTGGGCGGCAGGCGGCATCTCGAAGCGGCCCCGGTGCCGCACGACGCCGAGCAGGTCGTCCTGGGCCCGCTGGCGCCGGCCCTGGACGTCATCGAGCGGCACCTGGAGAAGGAGGGCCACGTCGTCGTGTTGGCCTCCGGGGATCCCGGGTTCTTCGGGATCGTGCGGGTGCTGGCGGAACGGTTCGGAGCGGACCGGCTGGACGTACGGCCGGGGGTGTCCTCCGTCGCCGCCGCCTTCGCCCGTGCCGGGCTGCCCTGGGACGACGCGGTGGTGGTCAGCGCCCACGGCCGGGACCTGCGCACCGCGGTCAACGCGTGCCGGGCCCATCCGAAGGTGGCGGTGCTGACGGGCCCGGGCAGTGGGCCCGCCGAACTCGGAGCCGCTCTGAGGTCGGACGCCCGGGTCCTGGTCGTCGCCTCCGCGCTCGGTGCCGCCGGTGAGCGGGTCGAGCGGGTCACGCCCGCCGCGGCCGCCGGCCGGGACTGGGGGGCGGACGTCAGTGTCGTGCTGTGTCTCGACGAGGCTCGGGTGCTCGGCGGTGTGCGGACGGTCGCGGGGGCCGACGTCGGTCCCGCGCGCTGGGCGCTGGACGAGGACGAGTTCGCGCACCGGGACTCGATGATCACCAAGTTCGAGGTGCGGGCCCTCGCCCTGGCCCGGTTGGGGCCCCGGCTCGGCGAGCTGGTCTGGGACGTCGGCGCGGGCTCCGGCTCCGTGGCCGTCGAGTGCGCCCGGTTCGGCGCCGCCGTCACCGCGATCGAGAAGTCCCCGGACGGCGTCGGACGGATCCGCGCCAACGCCGCCGCGCACGGCGTGGACGTACGGGTCGTGCACGGCTCGGCGCCCGCCGCGCTGGACGGACTCGACGACCCCGACGCCGTGTTCGTCGGCGGCGGTGGGCGCGAGCTGCCCGCCATCGTCACCGCCTGCGCGCGCCGCGCCCGGCGGACGGTCGTGGTCGCCATGGCGGCCCTGGACCGCGTACCGGCCGCCCGCGAGGCCCTCACCGGCGCCGGGTTCGACTGCGACGGCGTGCTGCTGCAGTCCTCCCGGCTCACACCGCTGCCCGGTGACGTGACCCGGCTGGCGGCGACCAATCCCGTTTTCCTGCTGTGGGGAGTCAGAACTCCCGTCTGTCGTGAAGGAGTCGCTCAGTGATCGGCCTCATTTCCGCCACCGCGGCGGGGACGGCTGCGCGGGACCGGCTGGCCGCCGCGTGGCCGGACCGTACGCGCGTGTACGAGGGTCCCGTCGGGGACGCCGTGCGGGCCGCGTTCGCGGAGTGCGAGCAGCTCGTGTGCTTCCTCGCCACGGGGGCGGTGGTACGGCTCCTGGCGCCGCTGCTGGGTGACAAGACGACCGACCCGGGTGTGGTGTGCGTCGACGAGGGAGGGCGGTTCGCCGTGTCGCTGGTCGGCGGGCACGGCGGCGGGGCCAACGAACTCGCCGTCGCAGTGGGCGAGTTGCTGGACGCCCAGCCCGTGGTGACGACGGCGACCGACGCCACCGGCGTGGCGGGCCTGGACACCCTGGGGCTGCCGGTGGAGGGCGCCGTCGCGGCTGTCTCCCGGGCGCTCCTCGACGGCGAACCGGTCGTCCTGGACACCGAGGTGAGCTGGCCGCTGCCGCCCCTGCCGGTGGCCGCCGAGGGGTCCCACGTCATCCGGGTCACCGACCGCGCGGCCCAACCCTCCGAGCGCGAGGTGCTGTTGCGCCCACCGTCCCTCGTCGTCGGCGTCGGCGCCTCGAAGGGCGCGCCCGCCGAGGAGGTGCTGGGACTGATCGAGGACGCGTTGCGGGACGCGGGACTGTCCGTGCGGTCCCTCGCCGAACTCGCCACCGTCGACGCCAAGTCCGACGAACCGGGCATCGTGGAGGCGGCGCGACGGCTGGGGGTACCCCTGGTGACCCACAGCGCCGCGGAGCTGGCGGCGGTCGAGGTTCCCAACCCCTCCGACGCGCCCCTCGTTGCCGTCGGCACCCCGTCCGTCGCCGAGGCCGCCGCGCTCGCGGAAGGCGGTGAACTCCTGGTGCCCAAGCGGAAGTCGGCACGTGGGGATGGACACGCCTCCATGGCGACCTGCGCCGTCGTACGACGTCCCGCGCGCGGCCGGCTCGCGGTGGTCGGGCTCGGTCCCGGCGCCCGCGACCTGCTCACCCCGCGCGCCAGGGCGGAGCTGCGGCGGGCCTCCGTGCTCGTTGGGCTCGACCAGTACGTCGACCAGATCCGCGACCTGCTGCGTCCCGGCACCCGGATCCTGGAGTCGGGGCTCGGGGCCGAGGAGGAGCGGGCGCGGACCGCGGTGGCCGAGGCGCGCAGGGGACAGGCCGTCGCCCTGATCGGCAGTGGTGACGCGGGCGTCTACGCCATGGCCTCGCCCGCCCTCGCCGAGGCCTCCGACGACATCGACGTGATCGGCGTGCCGGGCGTGACGGCGGCGCTGGCGGCCGGGGCGATCCTCGGGGCGCCGCTCGGGCACGACCACGTGTCGATCAGCCTCTCCGACCTGCACACCCCGTGGGAGGTCATCGAACGCCGGGTGCGGGCCGCCGCCGAGGCGGATCTCGTGGTCACCTTCTACAACCCCCGCTCCCGGGGCCGGGACTGGCAGCTGCCCAAGGCGCTCGCGATCCTCGCCGGACACCGTGAGCCGACGACTCCGGTCGGTGTCGTACGCAACGCCTCACGGCCCGACGAGTCCAGTCGGCTGACGACGCTGGCCGCGCTGGATCCGGCGACGGTCGACATGATGACGGTCGTGACCGTGGGCAACACCGCGACCCGCGACATCGCGGGGCGCATGGTCACGCCGCGCGGCTACCGCTGGCAGGAGGCCGCGTCATGAGCGACTCCGTCGCGGGGCGAGTGGACCGCGTCGTTCACCCCATCGAGGTGGAGTCCTACCGTCGGATGCGCGCCCGGCTGGACACCTCCCACTTCCCGCCGCTGACCCGGGCCGTGGTGGAGCGGGTCGTCCACTCGGCCGCCGACCTCGACTACGCGACCGATCTCGTCATGGACGAGGGCGAGTTGGTGAGGGCGCACGCGGCGCTGCACGCCGGGGCGCCGGTCGTGGTCGACGTCGAGATGGTGGCCGCCGGGATCACCCGGCGCGAGACCGTCTGCCGGCTCCGGGACGCCAAGGCCGGTCCCGGGCTGACCCGTTCGGCGCACGCGATCCGGCTCGCGTACGAGCAGGTGGGCCCGGGCGCCCTCTGGGTGATCGGCAACGCCCCCACCGCTCTGGAGGAGTTGCTGACCCTGGACGCGGACCCGGTGCTCGTCATCGGCCTGCCCGTCGGCTTCGTCGGCGCGGTCGAGTCCAAGGCCGCGTTGCGCGAGAGCGGGCTGCCCGCCGTGAGCAACGTGTCCGAGAAGGGCGGTTCCGCGGTGGCCTCCGCCGCCCTCAACGCCCTGCTGTACCACCCCACTTCACCGTCCGAGGAGACATCGTGACCACCCCGCCGCCCGCCCTGCTCATCGCCGGTCACGGCACCCGGGACGAGGCCGGAGCCGAGGCGTTCCGCGACTTCGTGCGGGAGCTCGGCCGCCGTCACCCCGAGCTGCCCGTCGCGGGCGGCTTCATCGAGCTGTCCCCACCGCCGCTGGGCGAGGCGGTGGCCGAACTGGTGGAGCGGGGGGTACGGCGGTTCGCGGCCGTACCCCTGATGCTGGTGTCCGCCGGACACGCCAAGGGCGACATCCCGGCCGCGCTGTCCCGCGAGAAGGAACGGCACCCGGGGATCTCGTACACCTACGGCCGCCCGTTGGGCCCGCACCCCTCGCTGCTGGCGGTGCTGGAGCGCCGGCTCGACGAGGCGCTCGGCGCCGACGGCCCCGAGGACCGGGCCGAGGTGACCGTGCTGCTGGTCGGGCGCGGCTCGACGGACCCGGACGCCAACGCCGAGGTGCACAAGGCGGCGCGGCTGCTGTGGGAGGGGCGCGGGTACGCCGGGGTGGAGACGGCGTTCGTGTCGCTCGCGGCGCCGGACGTGCCGAGCGGGCTCGAGCGGTGCCGGAAGCTCGGGGCGCGCCGGATCGTCGTCCTGCCGTACTTCCTGTTCACCGGCATCCTGCCGGACCGGGTGAGGCGGCAGACCGAGGAGTGGGCGGGCGCGCACCCGGAGATCGAGGTGCGGTCCGCCGAGGTCATCGGGCCGGAGCCGGAGTTGCTCGACCTGGTGATGGAGCGGTACCAGGAGGCGGTGAAGGGCGATCTGCGGATGAACTGCGACTCGTGCGTGTACCGCATCGCGCTGCCGGGCTTCGAGGACAAGGTTGGGCTGGCGCAGCAGCCGCACTTCCACCCCGACGACGACGGCCACCATCACCACCACGGGCATCACCACCACGGCGGACACGCGCATGCGCACTGAACACGACCTGCGGCACCACGGCGACGCCGAGGTGCGTGACGACGGCGCCGCACTCGTCGACCTGGCCGTGAACGTCCGCGCGGACACGCCCCCGGTGTGGCTCCGGGAGCTGATCGCGGGCTCGCTGGGGTCGCTGGCCGCCTATCCGGACGGGCGGGCGGCCCGGGCGGCGGTGGCGGCGCGGCACGGGGTGCCGGTGGAGCGGGTGCTGCTGACGGCGGGGGCAGCGGAGGCCTTCGTCCTGCTCGCCCGTGCGCTGAAGGTCCGTCAACCGGTCGTGGTGCACCCGCAGTTCACCGAGCCGGAGGCGGCGCTGCGGGACGCCGGGCACACCGTGGACCGGGTGCTGCTGCGGGAGGAGGACGGCTTCCGGCTCGGTCCGGGAGCGGTTCCCGAGGACGCGGACCTGGTGGTGATCGGCAACCCGACCAATCCGACGTCCGTGCTGCATCCGGCCGACACGATCGCCCGACTCGCCCGCCCCGGGCGGACGTTGGTGGTCGACGAGGCCTTCATGGACGCGGTGCCGGGTGAGCGCGAGGCGCTGGCCGGGCGGACCGACGTACCCGGACTCGTCGTTCTGCGCAGCCTGACCAAGACCTGGGGTCTGGCCGGGCTGCGCGTCGGATACGTCCTCGCCGCCCCGGAGACCATCGCCGAACTGGAGCGCGCCCAGCCGCTGTGGCCGGTGTCCACGCCGGCGCTGGCCGCCGCCGAGGCCTGTGTGGCGCCGCGGGCGCTGGCGGAGGCGGCCCACGCGGCACACCGCGGCGCCGCCGACCGGGCCCATCTGGTCGCCGGGCTCGGCGAGTTCGCCCCGGACGGGCTACGGGTCGTCGAGCCCGCCGAAGGCCCCTTCGTCCTCGTCCGGCTGCCCCGGGCCGCCGCCGTGCGCCGGCACCTGCGCGACCTGGGGTTCGCGGTGCGGCGAGGTGACACCTTCCCGGGGCTGGGCGAGGAGTGGCTGCGGCTGGCGGTACGGGACCGGGCGACGGTGAACACGTTCCTGCAGGCCCTGGACCAGGCGATGACGCTGGCCAGGGCCTGAACTGCGGATGGGGTCAGCTGCGGTTGCGCCGGGCCACCGCCACCGCTCCCCCGCCCGCCAGCACCAGGGCGATCGCGCCGCCCGCGAGGTAGGGGGTCAGGGAGCTGCCGCCGGTCTCGGCCAGGTCCGCCTTCTTGGCGGGGGCGCCCTGGGGCTCGACCGCCTTCTTGGCGGGGGCGCCCTGCGGCTCGACGTCTCCGGCGGGCTCCGTGCTCGGATCCGCCGCCGCGGGGGCTGCCGGGGTCTCGCAGGTGGCCTTGGCGAGGATGAGGGTGCCCTTGACGTCGGCGACGTTGAGCTTCAACGGGTTGACGGAGACGTTGAGGACGAGGGCGGTGGCGGCGGCCGTGCGGGACGCCGTCTCCCGCTTCGACAGGTCGAGGCGGACCTCGCCGACGCCCGGGACCTTGACGTCGGTCGTGCCGCCGGCCGTCACGGTGACCTTCCTGCCGAGCACGGTGACCGCGCCGGGCAGGGTCGTCTCGGCGACCGGCGCCCGGCCCGCCGCGCAGGTCGCCCTGGAGGTGACCTGCTCGATCTCCACGAGGGACAGCAGGGGCAGGCCCGGGACATGCACCTTGGCGTCGGCGAGATTGGTGTAGGCCTCGGCCCCGGTGCCGGTGACCGTGGCCTTCGCGGTCGCCGTCCGCGCGTCCAGCACACTGAACGGCCTTCCGCCGTCCACCCCGTCCAACTTCGCGCTCAGCGCGGTCCGTTCGGCACTGCGCGGCGCCTCGACCTGGTTGAGGGCGACCGCGAGCGGGACGTTCACGGTCTTGTCGGCCAGGGCCACGTCGAGCCCGGTGCGCAGCACGACGGCGCTCGCCCGGCCCTGGTCACCGGTCGCGTGCGCGGTGCCCGCGCCGGCCAGGGCCGCGGGACCGGCGGCCAGGGCGGTGGCCGTCGCGACGGTGGCCAGACGGCGTGCGGGCATGCGGAAGTTCTTGCCGTTCAAGGTGGGGACCCCTCGGAGGAGACGTGCTCGGGACCCGCCAAGAATTACCCACGACGAGTGAACTGGCGGCGTTCCGGCGCCAGTTCACCCCATCGTGGGTTCTGCGTGAACGTTTTCGAATTCTCCGGCACTGACGTTCCACCTTTTCACCGCCATACCCCCTTGGGTCCGGGCCCGGAGGTGGGCGCAGGGGCGCGCGAGACGGCGCGCGTCGCGTCAACTAGCCGACGACCGCCCCGTTCAGCACGATCCGTCGTGGGGCCGCCAGGACGCGTACGTCGGCGCGTGGGTCCTCGTCATAGACGACCAGGTCGGCCGGTGCCCCCTCCTCCAGGCCCGGTCGGCCGAGCCACCGCCGCGCGCCCCACGTCGTCGCCGACAGTGCCTCGACGGCCGGGATGCCGGCGGTGACCAGCTCGGCGACCTCGCCCGCGACCAGGCCGTGCGCGAGGTGTCCCCCGGCGTCGGTGCCGACGAAGACCGGGACACCGGCGTCGTGGGCGCCGCGCACCGTGTCGTAGCGGCGCTCGTACAGGCTCCGCATATGGGCCGCCCACTGCGGGAACCTGGCCTCGCCCCCGGCCGCGAGCTGCGGGAAGGTCGCGATGTTGACGAGGGTCGGGACGATGGCGACCCCGCGCTCGGCGAAGAGCGGGATCAGGTCGTCGGTCAGGCCGGTGGCGTGCTCGATGCAGTCGATGCCGGCCTCGACCAGGTCCTTCAGGGAGTTCTCTGCGAAGCAGTGCGCGGTGACCCGGGCGCCGAGCCGGTGGGCCTCGGCGATGGCCGCCTCCACCGCGTCGCGCGGCCAGCTGGGAGCGAGGTCGCCGAGGTCGCGGTCGATCCAGTCGCCGACCAGCTTGACCCAGCCGTCGCCTCGCCGCGCCTCCCGGGCGACGTACTCGACGAGGTCCTCGGGCTCGATCTCGTGGGCGTAGCCGCGCATGTAGCGGCGGGTGCGGGCGATGTGCCGGCCGGCCCTGATGATCTCCGGCAGGTCCTCGCGGTCGTCGACCCAGCGGGTGTCCGAGGGCGAGCCGGCGTCGCGGATCAGCAGGGTGCCCGCGTCCCGGTCGGTCAGCGCCTGCTTCTCGGCGACGTCCTGCTCGACCGGCCCGTGCGGGCCGAGGCCGACGTGGCAGTGGGCGTCGACGAGGCCGGGCAGGGCCCAGCCGTCGACGGTCCGCACGTCGCGGACGCCGGACGGACGGTCGTAGGAGACACGACCGCCGACCACCCACAGTTCGTCGCGGACGTCCTCGGGCCCCACAAGGACCCGCCCCTTCACGTGCAGTACCGCCTGATCGCTCATGGGGCTCAGCCTAGGACGACCGCCGGTCCCCGGTGCGGACGGCCCGGGAGGGCCGTCAGCCGGCCCCGCCGACCTGGTCCGAGGTCTCCTCCTCCACCTGGGCCATGGCGGGGTCGAGCAGCCGGGAGAGGAAGTGGCGGGTGCGGTCGTGAGTGGGGGCGCCGATGACCTGGTCGGGGGTGCCGTCCTCGACGATCACCCCGCCGTCCATGAAGACAACGCGGTCGGCGACCTCCCTCGCGAAGGTCATCTCATGGGTGACGACCATCATGGTCATGCCCTCCTGCGCGAGCATCCGCATGACCGCGAGGACGTCCCCCACCAGCTCCGGGTCCAGGGCCGAGGTGGGCTCGTCGAAGAGCATCACCTCGGGGCCCATCGACAGCGAGCGGGCGATGGCGACGCGCTGCTGCTGGCCGCCGGAGAGGGAGGCGGGGTAGGCGTCCGCCTTCTCCGACAGGCCCACCCGCTCCAGGTTCTCGGCGGCCACCTTCGCCGCCGTCGCCTTGTCCCGGCGCAGCACCCGCCGCTGCGGCAGCGTGAGGTTCTCGGTGACCGTGAGGTGCGGGAAGAGGTTGAACTGCTGGAAGACCATGCCGATACGGCGGCGCATGGCGTCGATGTCGACGTCGGGATCGGTGAGTTCGGTACCGCCGACGAAGACCTGGCCCTTGGTCGGCTCCTCCAGGAGGTTCACGCACCGCAGCAGAGTCGACTTGCCGGAGCCGGAGGGGCCGATGACGCACACGACCTCGCCCTGGCGGATCTCCAGGTCGATGCCGCGCAGGACCTCGTTGTCGCCGAACGACTTGTGCAGGCCCCGGACCTCGATCTCCGGGCCCGCCGCGGACTGCTGCTCGCTCATTTGACGGCCTCCTGGGCCTTGGCCTCCATCCGGCGCACGACGAAGCCGAGCGGGATGGTCACCAGCAGGTAGCACAGGCCGGCGACCAGGATCGGCGTGGAGTTGGCGGTCGTACTGGCCAGGTCCCGGCCGTACTTGGACAGTTCGCGCTCCTCCAGGGTGACGCCGAGGAAGAGGACCAGCGAGGAGTCCTTGAAGAGCAGGACGAGTTCGTTGGTCAGCGGCGGGAGGATGATGCGGAACGCCTGCGGGATGATGATGGAGATCATCGCGCGGGCCGGGGAGAAGCCCAGGGAACGGGCCGCCTCCATCTGCCCCTTGGGCACCGCCTGGATGCCGGCGCGGATCGTCTCGGCCATGTACGCGGCGGCGACCAGGCCGAGGGCGAGGGCGACCTTCCCGTACGTACCGCCGACGATCTCCGTGCCCGGGAAGGCGAGCGGGACCGCGACGCCGATGAAGATGAAGATCAGCAGGGCGGGGAGTCCGCGGAAAATCTCGATGTAGATGCCGGCGACCCAGCGGTAGGGGCCGACGGACGACAGTCGCATCAGCGCGATGACCATGCCGAGGGCGAGTCCGACCACGAAGCCGGACAGCGTGTAGAGCACGGTGTTCTTCAGCGCCAGCGTGATGACGTCGGGGAACATCTGCTTGGCGATGCTGCCCTGGGCGAACTGGTTCTTCAGCCGGCCCCAGTCCGCCGAGACCGCGAAGACGATGACGGCGGCGACGAACACGACGTACTGCGCACCGCGCGACAGACTGCGCTTCTGACGCCGCGTCAGGCCCTTCTTCTTCGGCGGGAGTCGTACGTCCGTGGCGGTCATGAGGCCGACGGGGACGCCGCGGACTGGTCGTAGGGGCCGATCCACTTCTCGTACAGCTTCTTGTACGTGCCGTCGACCTTCGCGTCCTTGATCGCCTTGTTGATGGCGGCCAGGAGCTTGGTGTTGCCCTTCTTGACCGTGAAGCCGTACTGCTCACCGGTGTTGATGTTGTCGGCAAGCTTGAAGGCGTCCGCGTTGGCCTTGGTCTTCAACCAGCCCTGGACGACCGGGTAGTCGATGATGACGGCCTTGACCTGGCCGGTGCGCAGCCCGTTGAGGACGGCGTCGGAGGACTCGAAGGAAACGGGGTCGAAGCCCTGCTTCTTGGCGAAGTCCTCACCCGTGGTCTGCGCCTGCGCGCCGAGCTTGGCCTTCTTGGCCTTGGCGTCGGCGAGGGAGGTGATGCCGCTGCTCTTGGCGACGAGGAGGGCCTGGGTGGCGTCGAAGTACGGGTCGGAGAAGTCGACGTTCTTCTTGCGCTCGGCGGTGATGGTCATGCCGGCGGCGGCCAGGTCGCACTCGCCGGAGTTGAGGAAGGCGCCGGTCTTGAAGTTCTCGAAGGGCGTGTCGAGGATCTTCTGCTTCACGCCGAGGTCCTTGGCGACGAGGTCGATCATCGACACGTCGAAGCCCTGCACGGTGCCGTTGATCTCGGACTGGAAGGGCGGGTACGGCAGATGGGTGCAGGTGGTGAGCTGTCCCGCCTTCACCAGCTCGACGCCGCCGGCGGCGGTCTTGCTTCCGCTGCCGCCGCTGCCGGTGGAGGTGCAGGCGGCCACGAGCACCAGCGAGGCGGTGACGGTGGTGGCGGCCAGGGCGCGGGACCGGGCGTGGCTTCTGCGGCCGGGGACGGTGTACACGGGAACCTCCGGTGGGGCGGGAGTGCGGAGTGACCGGCAGGGATGGAAGTGGGGTGCCGGTTACTCTCGACACCTGTACCCCATGACCGAGGAGAAGGCACCGCCGTGACACACCCGTTCCTTGACCTGGCCCCGCTGAGCGCCACGCGCTTCGCCGCGATCGAGGATCGGGTCGCCCGTTTGCTGGACACCGGGCAGGACGTCGTGATCATGCAGGGTGAGGCGCTGCTGCCGCTGGAGGGGGCAATCCGGGGTGCGGCGGGCCCCGGGACGACCGCGCTGAACGTGATCACCGGGCCGTACGGGCAGACCTTCGGGAACTGGCTGCGGGACTGCGGTGCGACGGTGGTCGATCTGGCGGTGCCCTTCCACACGGCGGTGACCGCCGACCAGGTCCGGGACGCCTTCGCCGAGCACCCGGAGATCGACTTCGTGTCCCTGGTGCACGCGGAGGCGGCGACCGGCAACACCAATCCGATCGCGGAGATCGGCGAGGTCGTACGGGAGCGGGGGGCGCTGTTCTACCTGGACGCGGTGGCATCGATCGGGGCCGAGCCGGTCCTCCCCGACCCCTGGGGTGTGGACCTGTGCGTCATCGGGGCGCAGAAGGCGATGGGCGGGCCGGCCGGAGTGTCGGCGGTGTCGGTGAGCGAGCGGGCGTGGGCGCGGATGGCGGCGAACCCGGGGGCGCCGCGACGGTCGTACCTCTCCCTCCTGGACTGGAAGGAGCGCTGGACCGACGGCGGCCGCACCACGCTGCCGCACGCTCCGGCGCAGCTGGAGATGCTGGCGCTGGAGGCGTGTGTCGAGCGGATCGAGACGGTCGGGCTGGAGACGGTGATGGCCCGGCACGCGTCGGCTGCCGCCGCGACACGGGCGGGGGCGCTCGCGCTGGGCGGCGGCCTGGAGCCGTACGTGTACGAGGCGCGCGAGGCGGCCCCGGTGGCGACGACGCTGCGGGTGCCGGCCGGGGTGGTGGCGTCGGAACTGGTGACCCGGGCCCTGACCACGGACCCCACCCTCCCGCTGGCCGCGGGCGGCGGCGCCCTGGCCAAGGAGATGATCCGGGTCAACCACTACGGCCCGGACGCGACGGATGAGGCGGTACGCGCCGCCCTGACGGCCCTGGGCACGGCACTGGAGGAGAAGGGCCTGAGGGTGGACGTGGCGGGAGCGCGACGGGCGGTGGAGGCCAACTGGGGCTGAGGTCCGCGTTCTTCGCCCCCGCCACCCCTACCCGTCCCATCTCCAGGAGGCGCCGCCCCCTTCGACCCCGTCCCCGGGGGCCGGCCCCCGGACCCCCGCTCCTCAAACGCCGGAGGGGCTGAATTGCTGCGCACCTGGCCCACCGACGCTGACGCAACGTCAGTCTGGGGTGGATGTTCGTTCATCTGGTCGAGGAGTACGCGCGGCACGACGGGCACGCGGATATTCTTCGGAGTGTATCGACGGGGTGACCGGGGCCTGAATTCTGCGTGATTAGTGGCATTCTTTTCTTGGTACTTTTCCGGGCAGCTTCCCGTATTCTTCTGCCCGCTTTTCATCTCCCTAAACGCAAAGATTTCGCGAACGCCAGCGGGGTTAATTCGGGCAGATCTCGTGAGGGTTACCGGGTTGTGACGCGTTACACATGCTGGTTGTTTTGCACCGTATGTGCCGCGCAAATCAGGTGATTCGCCGCCGGGCCCACCCATGAACTCGCGCCCGCGCGATAACACACCGAGCGCCCGTACGTAACCCCGTCCGGCCATGCATTTTTCATTTCCGCTCGGTAAGTTCATTTCGCATGACTGCCGCACAAGCAGACCGAGCAGAACCCCGAGCAGAACTGAAAATCGACCGTCCGACGGTGGCGGACGGTGCCGCGCTGTGGCGAATCGCGCGGGACTCGAAGACGCTCGACCTGAACTCGTCGTACAGCTATCTGCTGTGGTGCCGCGACTTCGCCGCCACCTCCGCCGTGGCCCGCGACGGCCGCGGCGAACCGGTCGGCTTCGTCACCGGCTACGTACGGCCGGACCGCCCCCGCACCCTGCTGGTGTGGCAGGTGGCGGTCGACGGGCCGTACCGGGGCCGCGGACTCGCCGCCCAGTTGCTGGACGGGCTCGTCGCGCGGAGTTCGGCCACCCACCGGATCACCGCCGTCGAGACCACCATCACCCCCGGCAACACCGCCTCGGAGCGGCTGTTCACCTCGTTCGCCGAGCGGCACGGCGCCGGGGTCGAGCGCGAGGTGCTGTTCGCCTCCGAGGCGTTCCCGGACGGGCCGCACGACCCCGAGGTCCTGTACCGCATCGGTCCCCTCTCCCTCTGACCGCCCCCCTCACCAGCCGCCCACGGACGACCCCACACACTCCCCCCACGCAACGAGGAGCGATTCGTCGTGACCATCACCCAGCCCGACCTCAGTGTCTTCGAGACCCTCGAGTCCGAGGTGCGCAGCTACTGCCGCGGCTGGCCCACCGTCTTCGACCGTGCGCAGGGCAGCCGCATGTACGACGAGGACGGCCACGAGTACCTGGACTTCTTCGCCGGCGCCGGCTCACTCAACTACGGCCACAACAACCCGGTGCTGAAACGGGCGTTGATCGACTACCTGGAGCGGGACGGCGTCACGCACGGGCTCGACATGTCGACCACCGCCAAGCGGACCTTCCTGCAGACCTTCCAGGACCTGGTGCTGCGGCCGCGCGATCTGCCGTACAAGGTCATGTTCCCGGGGCCGACGGGCACCAACGCCGTGGAGTCCGCGCTGAAGCTGGCGCGGAAGGTGAAGGGGCGCGAGGCGATCGTGTCGTTCACCAACGCCTTCCACGGGATGTCGCTGGGGTCGCTGGCCGTCACCGGCAACGCCTTCAAGCGGGCCGGGGCGGGCATCCCGCTGGTGCACGGCACGCCCATGCCCTTCGACAACTACTTCGAGGGCACGGTCCCGGACTTCCTGTGGTTCGAGAGGCTGCTGGAGGACCAGGGCTCCGGGCTCAACAAGCCCGCCGCCGTGATCGTGGAGACCGTGCAGGGCGAGGGCGGCATCAACGTGGCGCGGCCGGAGTGGCTGCGCGCGCTGGCCGAGCTGTGCGAGCGGCAGGACATGCTGCTGATCGTCGACGACATCCAGATGGGGTGCGGGCGGACCGGTGCCTTCTTCTCCTTCGAGGAGGCGGGCATCACCCCGGACATCGTCACCGTCTCCAAGTCCATCAGCGGCTACGGCCTGCCCATGTCGCTCTGCCTGTTCAAGCCCGAGCTGGACATCTGGGAGCCGGGCGAGCACAACGGAACCTTCCGCGGCAACAACCCCGCCTTCGTCACGGCCACGGCCGCCCTGGAGTCGTACTGGGCGGACGGGTCCGCGATGGAGAAGCAGACCCGGACGCGCGGCGAACAGGTCGAGCGGGCGCTCGCCGCGATCAGCGACGAGAACCGCGCCGACGTCAAGGAGTACCGGGGCCGCGGGCTGGTGTGGGGCATGGAGTTCCACGACAAGGAGCGCGCAGGCCGGGTCGCCCGGCGCGCCTTCGAACTCGGCCTGCTCATCGAGACGTCGGGCCCGGAGAGCGAGGTCGTCAAACTCCTCCCGGCGCTCACCGTCACCGCCGACGAGCTCGACGAGGGCCTCAGCATCGTCGCCCGCGCCGTGCGCGAAACCCACTGAGAACCCACTGAGAACCCGCTGACAACCCACTGAGACAAAGGAGAAGTGCAGCACTGTGATCGTCCGTTCGTTCAAGGAGATCGAGGGCACCGACCGGCATGTGAAATCCGCGTCCGGCACCTGGGAGAGCAAGCGCATCGTCCTGGCCAAGGAGAGGGTCGGATTCTCGGTGCACGAGACGATCCTGTACGCGGGTACGGAGACGCACATGTGGTACGCCAACCACATCGAGGCCGTCGTCTGCACCCAGGGCGACGCCGAGCTGACCGACCGCGAGACCGGGCGGACGTACCACATCACGCCCGGCACCATGTACCTCCTCAACGGCCATGAGCGGCACACCCTCAAGGTCAAGGAGGACTTCCACTGCATCTGCGTGTTCAACCCGCCCGTGACCGGCCGGGAGGACCACGACGAGAACGGCGTCTACCCCCTGCTCACCGAGCCCGAGGAGGTGTGAGAACCCCATGACCACCGTCACCGATCTCTACCCCAGCCGCGGCCCCGCCGAAGTGTCGATTCCGCGTCAGGACCCCGTCGTCTGGGGGTCCCCCGACACCCCGGGCCCGATCCCCGAGACCGACCTGCAGTCCTTCGAGCGGGACGGCTTCCTGGCCATCGACGAGCTGATCGGTCCGGACGAAGTCGGCGTCTACCAGCGTGAGTTGGAGCGGCTGACCTCCGACCCGGAGATCCGCGCGGACGAGCGCTCGATCATCGAGCCGAAGTCCAAGGAGATCCGCTCGGTCTTCGAAGTGCACCGGATCAGCGAGGTGTTCGCGAACCTGGTCCGCGACGAGCGGGTCGTCGGCCGGGCCCGGCAGATCCTCGGCTCGGACGTGTACGTCCACCAGTCACGGATCAACGTCAAGCCTGGTTTCGGGGCCAGCGGCTTCTACTGGCACTCGGACTTCGAGACCTGGCACGCCGAGGACGGCCTGCCCAACATGCGCACGGTGTCCGTCTCGATCGCGCTGACCGAGAACTACGACACCAACGGCGGGCTGATGATCATGCCCGGCTCGCACCGGACGTTCCTGGGCTGCGCCGGCGCCACGCCCAAGGACAACTACAAGAAGTCGCTGCAGATGCAGGACGCGGGCACGCCCTCGGACGAGGCGCTGACCAAGATGGCGAGCGAGTACGGCATCAAGCTCTTCACGGGCAAGGCCGGTTCGGCGACCTGGTTCGACTGCAACTGCATGCACGGCTCCGGCGACAACATCACGCCGTTCCCGCGCAGCAACGTGTTCATCGTGTTCAACAGCGTGGAGAACGCGGCCGTGGAGCCGTTCGCGGCGCCCGTACGGCGACCGGAGTTCATCGGAGCACGGGACTTCACCCCGGTGCGCTGACGCTTCGTTTGACGCAACGAGTCGGCCCGGCCCCTGAGAGGGGGCCGGGCCGATCCGCGTCACACCGCGCCCGCTACAGCCAGGACAGCGACGCGGCCCGCTCCAGCACGTTCCGTACGGCCGCCTCGTCGCCCGTGGTGCCGCGCGGGACCTCCTCCGGTGCGTACCGGCCGCCCACCAGGAGGCAGAAGTCGACCGGATCCAGGGTGAGTTCGGCTCCCACGGGCTCGTCCTCGGAGCCCAGCACCCACTGTTCGCCGCCGGTCACCGCGAACAGTACCGGGGGCGCGGTGGGTCCGAGGGCGAGGCCGAGGATGCGGACGGCCAGCCGCACCAGTTGCCCCAGGTGGTCGGCGGGCGGGGGCGGCACGGCCAGGCCCAGGGCGCGTCCGATGTCGTCGGTGTGGATCCACGTCTCGAAGGCCCGCACCAGGAAGTGCTCGGCGACCGGCAGCCGGACTCCCATCAACGTCGTTGCCCGCGCCGCCAGTTCGGGGTCGTGGGCCTCCGGTGCGGCGAGCAGCGCGGCGGCCTGCGCGGACCAGTCGGCGACCGTCTCGGCGGGTGTACGGCCGTGCTCGTGCGCGATGACCTCGGCGGTACGGCGGTTCCAGGCGCCTGCCCAGTCCGCCTCGCCCTCGCCCTCGCCTTCGCCTTCGCCTTCGCTTTCGCCTTCGACGGGCGTGCCCGGGACGCGCGGACCGATGCCCAGGCGCCCGGCGAGGGGCTCGTCGGCGGCGAGGAGATGGGCGAGGGGCGCGTGCACGTCCCAGTCGTGCACGACCGGCGTCGGCCAGCGGCCCTCCGCCTCGGGCAGCAGCGCCTTCAGCCCGGCGACCGCGGCGGCGTAGGGGACGGCGTGCCCCGCCACCCGGGGCAGTGCGGGGCGGGCGCGCAGGGCTGCGGACAGCACACCGGAGAGGTCCTGCGCGGACTCGGCGTACAGGTCGGCGGTGGGCGCGGCGTCCGGCTGCCCGTCCGCGCCGTTGCCCGCGGGCCCGTCCAGGAGCCGTACCGTCTCCCGCAGCCGTTCCGCCTCGGCCGCGCAGCTCGCGCACTCGGCCAGGTGGTCGGCGACCGTCTGCCGCTCCTCGGGCGGGAGGGTGCCGAAGGCCCAGGCCGCGAGCAGGTCGCGGACCCTCTCGTGGTCGTCGTCGGTCACCCTGCGCCTCCTCTCACCGGCAAGCAGTCTGCCGCCATCATGCGCCCCTTGCGAGCGCCGGGTCCGGCGGGTCGGCCAAAGAGTCGTCAGCCGCACAGGGTGTCCAGCAGACGGTCCACGTCGGCGGGGGTGTTGTAGAGGTGGAACGCGGCGCGCAGATGTCCGGCGCGGTCGGAGACCTCGACTCCGGCGGCGCTCAACTCCGGCTGTCGGTGGCCGAGTCCGGGCACGGAGACGATGGGTGAGCCCGGTGCGGGGACGGGTTCGTGGCCGAGGGCGGCGAGGCCGGTGCGGAAGCGGTCGGCGAGGGCGAGGTCGTGGGCGCGGATGGTGTCCACACCGAGTTCCTCGAGGAGTTCGAGGGAGCGGCGGGCGCCGGCGTAGGAGAAGAGAGCGGGGCTCTCGTCGAACCGACGGGCGGAATGGGCGAGTTCGTCGATGGGGCCGTAGCACGCGTCCCAGGGGCGCTCGCCCGCCACCCAGCCGGCGAACACCGGAGTGAGTCCGCCGAGGTCCTCCGGCACGACCAGGAAGGCCACACCTCGCGGGCACACGAGCCACTTGAAGGCGACGCAGGCGCAGTAGTCGTATGTGTCCGCGTCGAGGTCCAGCCAGCCGACGGCCTGGGAGGCGTCGACATAGGTGCGTGCGCCGTGCTCGCGGGCCGCCTGCCGGATCGCGGGCAGGTCGGCGATCCGGCCGTCGGCGGACTGGGCCGCGCTGACGGCCACCAGGGCGGTGCCGGGGCGGACGGACTCGGCGACGCGCTCCAGCGGCACGGCGCGGACCTTGAGGTCGGGGCGGACGTGGAAGGGGTTCACCACAGAGCTGAAGTCGCCCTCCGCGGTGAGGACTTCGGCGCCCTCGGGGAGGGAGGCGGCGATCAGTCCGCTGTAGACGGCGACCGAGGCGCCGGCCGCGACGCGGTGCGCCGGTACGCCGACGAGCCGCGCGAAGCAGGCGCGGCTCGCCTCCACGTCCCCGAACATGTCGGTCGGCTCGCCCGCGGCCGAGGCCGCCACGGCGGTGCGCAGGGCGGCGACGGTGCGGGCGGGTACCAGGCCGGTGCTGGCGGTGTTCAGATAGATGTTCTTCGGGGCGAACTCGGCTCGGACGAGGCTCTCGAAGGTCTCCATGCGTCCACTGTGGGCCCGGGAGAGGTCCTGGTCCATTGCCGAATTGTGTGTGGTTTCGCTAAGGAACCCTTATGGATCGGCGCTGACCTGGTGTTTCAGTGCTGAGGCACCGCGCAGCCGTCGGGGCCGCAGGCGTCCGCGTCACCCTGGTCGATCAGCTTCAGCGGTGAGCGCTCCCCCCAGGCCTGGGTCAGCGCCTGGGCGAAGACCTCGGCGGGCTGGGCGCCGGAGACGCCGTACTTGCGGTCGAGGACGAAGAAGGGGACGCCGTTCGCGCCGAGCTGGGCGGCCTCGCGTTCGTCGGCGCGGACGTCGTCGGCGTAGGCGGTGGGGTCGGCGAGGACCTTGCGGGCGTCGCCGGCGTCCAGGCCGGCCTCGACGGCCAGCTCGACGAGCCGCTCGTCGCCCTCGGTGAACAGGCTGCGCTCCTCGGCGAAGTTCGCCTTGTAGAGGATCTGGATCAGCTCGTCCTGCCGGCCCTGCTCCTTGGCGAAGTGGAGCAGGCGGTGCATGTCGAAGGTGTTGCCGTGGTCTCGGCCGCGGGTGCGGTACGCCAGGCCCTCGGCGGCGGCCTGGGCACCGAGGTTGTCCTCGCCGGCCTCGGCCTGTGCCTCGCTCATGCCGTACTTCTTGGAGAGCATGGAGGTCACGGTCTGCACGTCGCCCTTGGCGCGGCCCGGGTCCAGCTCGAAGGAGCGGTGCACCACCTCGACCTGGTCACGGTACGGGAAGGCCTCGAGCGCCTTCTCGAAACGGGCCTTGCCGACATAGCACCAGGGGCACGCTATGTCCGACCAGATCTCGACCTTCATGTTCTCTCCAGCAGCTACGGGTGTGTACGGAGGCCGCCTCCGCCTGATCGCTGAACATTCAAGCAGCGGGGATCATTCCCCGGTCACCGTGTACCGCAGGAACAGATGGTGATCGCCTTCGGCCGGCGGATTCTCGGGGTCGGGCACCCAGCCCTGGCGGGCGTAGAAGGCCAGGGCGCGATGGTTGTCGACGTGCACGTCGAGGACGGCCGTACGTCTGCCGTCGGCGCGCCACTGTGCGACGCAGGCGGTGTGCAGGGCCGTGCCGATGCCGCGGCGCCAGGTGTCGGGGTCGACGTGGAACTGGTACAGCTTGACCGTTTCCGCCGGGGTGTCGCGCGGAGTGCGGAAGGACGCGACGGCGAGGATGCGGCCCTGCTCGACGCAGCACAGCACCTGCCCGTGCTCCCGCTCGACGGCTCCTCGCCAGGCGGCGAGCCAGTCCGTGCCGTCCTCGGGGATCCCGTCCGGGTAGTACGTCGCACGGGCCCGCGCGTGCAGCGACGTGATCGCCTCGGCCTCGGCGGGCAGCGCCGTGCGGATCATCCGGCCGCCCACGACTCGGTTACTGATCATGCGGCGGGGGACGTGCTCCCGGCCGCCGTGGTTCCCAGGCGGCTGAACTGCGCCCGGTAGGCGGTGGGGGTCAGGCCTGTGCGGCGGGTTATGTGGGTGCGGAGGGAGTCGGCGGTGCCGAGGCCGCAGGAGCGGGCCAGGCTGTCCATGGGGAGGGTGGTGGTCTCCAGGAGTTCCTTGGCCCGTTCGATGCGTTGGTGGAGGAGCCACTGGAGGGGGCTCACGCCGCTCTCCGCGTGGAAGCGCCGGGTGAGGGTGCGGACGCTGACGCCGGCGTGGCGCGCCAGGTCGGTGAGGGTGAGGGGCTTGTCGAGGTTCCGCATGGCCCAGCCCCGGGTGTCGGCGCAGGCCGTGCCGCGTTCCGGCGGCAGCGGGGTCTGCGTGAACTGGGTCTGGCCGCCGGGCCGTACAGGGGCGACCAGGGCGCGGCGGGCCACCTCGTTGGCGACGGCGGCGCCGTAGTCGGTGCGGATGACGTGCAGGCACAGGTCGATGCCGGCCGCGTACCCGGACGCCGTGACATACGGACCGTCCTGGACGTACAGCACGTCCGGCTGCAGGTCGACCTGCGGGTACCGCCTGCGCAGTTCCTCGGCGTGCGCCCAGTACGTCGTGGCCCTGCGGCCGTGCAGCAGGCCCGCCTCGGCGAGCTGGAAGGCGCCGGTGCACAGGGACGCGATCCGCTTGCCGGCGTCGGCCGCCTCGCGGACGGCGGCGACGATCCGCGCGTCCGGCTCGTAGGGCGCGCCGGTGCCGGCGACGACCACGGTGTCCGCCTCACGCACCGCCTCCAGCCCGTGGGGCACGTACAGGTCGAGCCCTCCGCCGGTGGGGACGGGCCCCGGCTCGGCGGCGCAGATGACCACGTCGTACCCCGGCCGCCCGGCCACCTCGACCTTGCCGAAGAGCATCTCCGGGATGGCCAGGTTGAACAGCGAGACGGGCGAGGGCGCGATCACGGCGATGCGGTGCGGGGCGAGTCGCTCGGTCATGGCCAGAACCTCCGGACACCTGGCATTCGGGCCACTACTGTACGACGGCACACCCCCGCAGCATGGACGCATGTCGACCGACCAGACCCTCAGTGGTGAGCAAATCACCCGTATCGAAGGCGAGTTGGCGCCCAAGAGGCCCTCCCCCGCCCTCACCCTCACCGCCGCGCTCCTCGGCTTCGCGCTGATCACCCTCGACGCGTCCGTGGTGAACGTGGCCCTGCCCGCGATCGGTTCGGACTTCGGCGGCGGGATGTCCGGACTGCAGTGGGTGGTGGACGCGTACACCCTCGCCTTCGCCGCCCTGATGCTCTCCACCGGCGCCTTCGCGGACCGGGCCGGCGCGAGCCGCGCGTACGCGCTCGGCACCTCGGTGTTCACCGTGGCCTCGGTGGCCTGCGGACTGGCGCCGGGCCTGCCGACGCTGATCGGGGCGCGGGTGGTGCAGGGCGCGGCGGCCGCGGTCGTCCTGCCGGCGTCGCTGGCGCTGGTGCGGCAGGCGTACGCGGACCCGGCGCGGCGGACCCGGGCGGTCGCGGCCTGGGGAGCCGGTGGTTCGGCGGCGCTGGCGCTCGGCCCGCTGGCGGGCGGTGCGCTGACCACGGCGTGGGACTGGCGGGGGATCTTCTTCGTCAATCTGCCGGTCGGCGCGGCCATTCTGCTGCTGCTCCTGAAGGCTCCGCGTTCACCGCGCCGTCCGGCCCCGCTGGACCTGCCCGGACAGGCGACCGCGGTGGTGGGTCTCACCGCCCTGACGTTCGCCGTGATCGAGGGTGGTCCTGCCGGGTGGGCGGCGCTGGGGGTGGCCGTCGCCGCCGCCGTCGCGTTCCCGCGGATCGAGGCCCGCACGGCGCATCCGGTCGTGCCGCTCGGTCTGTTCCGCAACCGGACCGTGGCCGTGACCGTGGCGGCGGGGGCCGCGGTCAGTGTGGCCTTCTACAGCATGGTGTTCGTCTTCTCGCTCTTCTTCCAGCAGGTGCAGCACCGTTCCCCGCTCTCCGCCGGGCTGATGTTCCTGCCGATGACGGGCCTGATCGGGGTGACCAACCTCCTGTCGGGCAAGCTGGCGGGCCGGTACGGCCCCCGGCTGCCGATGCTGGTGGGCCAGGGACTGGCGACGGCGGGCTCGCTGCTTCTGCTGTACGTCGACGAGGGCACGCCCGCGTCCCTGGTGGCCGTGCTCCTCGTACCGCTGGCGCTGGGCTGCGCGCTGACGGTTCCGCCGCTGACCGCCGCCATGATGGACGCCGTGCCCGCCGAACGGGCTGGGCTGGCGGCCGGGGTGCTCAACTCGGCGCGTCAGGTGGCCGGCGGCCTCGGGATCGCGGTGTTCGGGGCGCTGGTGGCCGGCGACTTCACGGGCGGTATGCGGCTGAGCCTGGTGATCGGCGCGAGCCTGCTCCTGCTGACCTTCGGACTCAGCTTCCGTCTCGCAGGTCGCGCGGCCAGTTCGGCCTGAACTCGAGGTGGTCGTAGGTCACCACGCACCCCTCCCCCATCGGCGACTGGGTCATGAAGCCGACCAGGGCCGCGTCCGTCTCCTTCTCACCGCCCAGGGTGAACAGACGGACGAAGGTCCAGCGCTTCCCGTCGCGGGAGGCGTGGAAGGCGAAGGCGCGTCCGGTGCGGCTCACCCGGAGCCACACCGAACTGCCCTCGACGGTGAAGGAGTTGGCGTCGTCGGAGTGGCCCCGGGTGACCACCGTGCAGACGGTGGGCACGTCCGGGGAGTACTCCAGGCACAGCTTGGCCCAGGCCCGCTCGCCGACATGGACGTAGAGCACTCCCGCGTCGAACGCCCCGGCGAAGCCGACGGTGACCCGGGCTATCAGCTGGAAGTCCCCCTCCGGCCAGCCGAGCAGCCGGGGCGCGTCGGAGGCCGGCTCCAGCGCCTCCCCGGTGGGCGGGACGAACCGGTCCTGCCGGGGCCCGGCCCATCCGGTGAGCACTCCGTCCTCGTAGGACCAGTTGCCCTCGGGACCGTATGTGCGCAGGGCGAAGGGGAGTTCGGGAAGTTCGACGTCCATCCGGCGATTGTGTCAGGTGGGGTCGCTCACCGTTCGAGGCGGCCGTCGTAGCGGCGCGGGAGACCGAGCGGGTTGTCGTCCCGCAGCTCGGGCGGGAGCAGCGCCTCCGGCGCGCCCTGGTACACCACCGGCCGCATCCAGCGCTCGATCGCCGTACCGCCGACCGAAGTCGACGTCGAGGTGGTCGCCGGGTACGGGCCGCCGTGGTGCTGGGCCGGAGCGACGGCGACGCCCGTCGGCCAGCCGTTGACCAGCACGCGCCCGGCGAGCGGCGTCAGCTCGGCCAGCAGCTCCGCGCCGCGGCCCTCCCCGGCCGCCTCCTCGCTCGAGAGGTGGACCGTCGCCGTGAGGTTGCCGGGCAGCCGGGACAGCACGGACCGGACCTCGGCCTCGTCCTCGTAGCGGGCCACGACCGTCACCGGGCCGAAGCACTCCTCCAGGAGCAGGTCGTAGGCCCCCTCCTCGGCCAGCTTGTCCGCCGACACCGTCAGGAAGCCCGCGCTCACCGTGTGCTCGCCGCCCGCGCCCGGGGTCACCGGCGACTCGACCTCGGGCAGCTCCGCCCGCTCGGCCACACCGGCGATGAAGTTGTCCCGCATCCGGTGGTCGAGCAGCACGCCCGCGTCGGTGTCGCTGACCGCGTCCGTGAGCGACTTCAGCAGCCGGTCCCCGGCCGCGCCGTTCGGCGCCAGCACCAGGCCGGGCTTCACACAGAACTGGCCGACCCCGAGCGTCATGGAGCCGGCGAGTCCGGTGCCGATCGTCTCGGCCCGCTCGGCCGCCGCCGCCTCGGTGACGACGACCGGGTTGAGGGAGCCGAGTTCACCGTGGAAGGGGATCGGGTTGGGACGGGCCGCGGCCGCGTCGAAGAGGGCACGGCCGCCGCGTACGGAACCGGTGAAGCCGGCCGCGGCGACCAGGGGGTGCTTGACCAGTTCGACGCCCGCCTCGAAGCCGTGGACCAGGCCGACGACGCCCGCGGGGATGCCGTGCGCGGCGGCGGCCCGGCGCAGCACCTTGGCGACCAGCTCGGACAGGGCCGGGTGGTCGGGGTGCGCCTTGACGACGACCGGGCAGCCGGCGGCCAGCGCGCTCGCGGTGTCGCCGCCGGCGACGGAGAAGGCGAAGGGGAAGTTGGAGGCCGAGTAGACGGCGACGACGCCCAGGGGCACCTTGTAGCGGCGCAGGTCCGGGATGGGCGGGGTCGCGGTGTCGTCGGGGTGGTTGATGATCACGTCGAGGAAGGCGCCCTCGTCGACGATGTCCGCGAAGGCCCGCAGCTGGAAGCAGGTGCGGGCGAGTTCACCGGTGAGCCGGACCGGGCCGAGCGCGGTCTCCGCGTCGGCGGTCTCCACGAGTCCGTCCTTGGCCGCCTCGAGCTGCTCCGCGGCGGTGCGCAGGAACGCCGAGCGGACGGCGCGGTCGGCGAGGGAGGCGCGTGCCGCGTGGGCGGCGCGGACGGTGGCGTCGACCTCCTGTGCTGTGGCCTCCACCGCAACCTGTTCACGCTGCTTCCCGGTTCGGGGGTCGACACTCCAGACTGGTGCTGCTGCCACCGCGGGTCCCTCCAGGTATATCCGGGTCATTCACCAGGGTCGTTCGATATACTGAACGCTGTCTCTGATGATGAATATGCTGTTGGAGACTATATCTTCGGTTTCTCGTCCAACGAAGGGGTCAAGGGCGATGTCGGCAGCCGAGACAAACGGCGGGGCGCAGGTCAAGTCCGCGGTGCGGACCGTGGAACTGCTCGAATACTTCGCCGGTCGCCCCGGCATGCACTCCCTCGCGTCGGTCCAGGAGGCCGTCGGGTATCCCAAGTCCAGCCTCTACATGCTTCTGCGCACGCTGGTGGAGCTGGGCTGGGTGGAGACGGACGCGACGGGTACGCGGTACGGCATCGGGGTGCGGGCGCTGCTGGTCGGCACGTCGTACATCGACGGCGACGAGGTGGTCGCGGCGGCCCGGCCCACGCTGGACCGGCTCTCGGACGACACCACGGAGACCATCCACCTGGCGCGGCTGGACGGCACCAACGTCGTCTACCTGGCCACCCGCCAGTCCCAGCACTACCTGCGCCCCTTCACGCGCGTGGGCCGCCGCCTCCCGGCGCACTCGACCTCCCTCGGCAAGGCGCTGCTGAGCACCTACTCCGACGAGCAGGTCCGCAAGATGCTCCCGGAGACGCTGCCGGCGCTCACCGAGAACACCATCACCGACCGGGAGAAGCTCATCGAGGAGCTGCACCAGGTGCGCGAGCAGGGCTTCGCCGTCGACCGCGAGGAGAACACGCTGGGGCTGCGCTGCTTCGGTGTGGCGATCCCCTACCGCACCCCGGCCCGCGACGCGATCAGCTGCTCGGTACCGGTGGCCCGCCTCACTCCCGCCCACGAACAGATGGTCAAGGACGCCCTGTTCGACGCCCGCGACCGACTCACCCTGGCGACCAGGAGGCTCTGACTCCTAGGCTCTGGGCCCATGGATGTCGTACTGCGGGACGTGCACGACAGTGATCTGCCGGTCTTCTTCCGCCAGATGAACGATCCTGAGGCTCTGTGGACGGCCGCGTTCACGCCGAAGGATCCCGCCGACCGGGAGGCGTTCGACGCCCACTGGAAACGGGTGCGGGACTCCGCGGACGTGCTGCGGACCATCCTGGTCGACGGTGACGTGGTGGGCAGCGCGGCGGTGTACGGGGAGCCGGGCGAGCGTGAGGTCACCTACTGGGTGGACCGGGCGTACTGGGGGCGCGGGGTGGCCACGGCGGCGCTGAGAGGGCTGCTGGCCGAGGTGCCGGAGCGGCCGCTGTACGCCCGCGCGGCGGCGGACAACACCGGGTCGCGGCGCGTGCTGGAGAAGTGCGGCTTCCGGCTCACGGCGACGGCGACGGGCTTCGCGAACGCGCGGGGCGAGGAGATCGACGAGGTCGTGATGACGCTGCGCGGCTGACCGCCGGGCGGGCTTCCTGAGCGTCCGATGAGAATCCGGGGCGGAGGGAACGTCCGCCCCGTCCTGTTCGTCTTCTTGATCGGCATGATGAACAAGACGATCAGGCGGACCTCCGTCTTCGTACTGCTCCTGGTGTGCGCTCTGCTGATCAGGGCGACCTGGGTGCAGTTCTACGACGGCAAGGCCCTCGCGGACGACAAGGACAACCGGCGCAACGCGATCGAGACGTACGCGGACCCGCTCGGGAACATCATCGTGGCCGGCGACTCGATCACCGGCTCCGCGCGCACTACGGGCGGCGACCTCGCGTACAAGCGCACGTACAGACACGGCCCGCTGTACGCGGCGGTGACCGGGTACGCCTCGCAGGCCTACGCGCCGACCCAGCTGGAGGGCATCTACCAGGACCTCCTCAATGGCACGGACAGCCGGCTCAAGACCGTGATGGACACGGTCACCGACCAGCGGGCCGCACCCGGCAACGTGGTCACGACGATCGACCCGGACGTGCAGAAGGCCGCCTACGACGCGCTCGGCGACAAGAAGGGCGGGGCCGTCGCGATCGACCCGTCCACCGGCAGGATCCTCGCGGTCGTCTCGACGCCGTCGTACGACCCGACGTCGCTCACGGACGCCAACACCGCGGGAACCGCCTGGAAGAAGCTGAACGCGGACCCGGACAAGCCGCTCACCAACCGTGCGCTGCGCCAGCCGCTGCCGCCGGGCTCGACGTTCAAGCTGGTCGTGGCGGCGGCCGCGCTGGAGGACGGCCTGTACTCGTCGGTGGACGTGAGCACGGACAGCCCGGACCCGTACACGCTGCCGGGCACCACACGCGACCTGTCCAACGAGAACCCGTCCGCGCCCTGTACGAACGCCTCGATCCGCACGGCGCTGGAGTTCTCCTGCAACAACGTCTTCGCGAAGATGGCCTTCGACCTGGGCCAGGACAAGGTGCGGGCGATGGCGGAGAAGTTCGGCTTCAACGACACGAAGCAGGACGTACCGGTGCGGGCATACACCAGCGTCTACCCGTCCGACATGGACAAGTCGTCCACGGCCCTGACGGGCATCGGTCAGTACGACGTCACCGCGACCCCGCTCCAGATGGCCATGGTGTCCGCCGCCATAGCCGACGGCGGCAAGCTGGTCTCGCCGCACATGGTCTCGCAGATCACCGACAGCGGCGGCGACGTCCTGAAGAACTACGACGACGACGACGCCGGCACGAAGCGGATCATCAGTTCCTCCACCGCCGCCCAACTCCAGTCCGCCATGCAGACGGTGGTGGACAAGGGCACGGGTACGAACGCGCAGATACCGGGCGTGACAGTGGGCGGCAAGACCGGCACCGCCCAGCACGGCGAGAACAACAGCCAGACCCCGTACGCCTGGTTCACCTCCTACGCCAAGGCGGGCGGCAAACAGGTCGCCGTGGCGGTGGTCGTCGAACAGTCCGACGCGGCCCGCTCGGAGGTGAGCGGCAACGGCCTGGCAGCCCCGGTGGCCAAGGCGATGATGAAAGCAGCCCTCAACTGAAGCGCGCCCCAAAGGGGCGCGGGGAACTGCGCGACCAGCCACAACGAACCCGCACCCGCCGCGCAGCGACCCTCACTTCACACCCAGCACCTGCTCCACAGGGTCAATCGCGAAGTACAAGACGAACAGCGCCGTAACCCCCCACAGCAACCAGTGCACCTCCCGCGCCTTCCCGAGCACCGCCTTGATCAGCACATACGCGATGAATCCCGCTCCGATGCCGTCCGTGATCGAGTAGGTGAACGGCATCGCGGCGATGGTCAGGAACGCCGGGATGGCGATCTCGTACCGGTCCCAGTCGATGTGCTTGACGTGGGTCATCATCAGGAAGCCCACGGCGATCAGCGCGGGCGCGGCAGCCTGGAGCGGCACGATCGTCAGCAGCGGCGTGAGGAAGAGCGCGAGCCCGAACAGGCCGCCCGTGATCAGGTTCGCGAACCCGGTCCGCGCCCCCTCCCCCACACCCGCCGCGGACTCGATGTACGCGGTGTTGGAGGAGGCCGACCCGAGGCCGCCGGCGACCGCCGCCGCGCCGTCGATGAACAGCACGCGACCGATCCCCGGCACCTGCCCCTGCTCGTCCAGCAGCCCGGCCTCCGCGCTGATGCCCACGATCGTGCCCATGGCGTCGAAGAAGTCGGACAGGATCAGCGTGAACACCAGCAGGACGGCCGTGAGGATGCCCGCCTTCGCGAACCCGCCGAACAGGCTGAAGTGACCGATGAGCCCGAAGTCGGGCGTGGAGACGATCTTGTCGGGCACGTGCGGGGTGGTCAGACCCCAGCTCTTGATGTCGGCCACCGCGTCGATGATGATCGCGACGATCGTCATGGTCACGATGCTGATCAGGATCGCACCCTTCACCTTGCGCGCGAGCAGCGCGATGGTGAGCAGCACGCCGAGGCAGAACACCAGCACCGGCCACCCCGTCAGCCGGCCGACCGCGCCCAACTGCACCGGCACGGTGGTCTGGGCAGAGTCCGGGATACGGCTGACGAACCCAGCGTCGACGAACCCGATGAACGCGATGAAGAGCCCGATGCCGACCCCGATGGCCTGTTTCAGCTGCTGCGGGATGGCGTCCATGATCGCCTTGCGGAGCCCGGTGACGACCAGCACGCAGATCAGGATGCCCTCGAGGACGACGAGGCCCATCGCGTCGGGCCAGCTCATCAGCGGGGCCAGCTGGAAGGCGACGACGGCGTTGAGGCCGAGGCCCGCGGCGATGGCGAGCGGGAGGTTGCCGCCGACGCCCATGATGATCGTCATCACACAGGCCACCAGCGCGGTGGCGGTGACGAGTTGGCCGGTGTCGAGCTGGTGGCCGAACTTGTCCTTCGCGCTGCCCAGGATGATGGGGTTCAGGACAAGGATGTAGGCCATCGTGAAGAAGGTGGCGAAGCCGCCGCGTATCTCCCGGCCGAAGCTGGATCCCCGCTCGGAGATCCGGAAGAACCGGTCGACACCGTTCGCCCCTGGCGGCGCGGCACTTGGCCGGTCGGCCGCTTTCTTCGTGTCGGACATGGATGGTGCTCCTATGGGCTGATTGATCGTGTGCGGATGCTGGCTGGAGTGTTCCCGCGTTGAACCTCTTTCAGGTCCCTTTCGGGTTACGGAATCGATCGCCCCGTCACACCGCGTTCGAAGCCCCGTACGAAACCGGACAACGATCACTGCTACGCTTCCGGATCTCGCCCGGGCGCGCCCCGGAAGATCACAAGTCATTCGCATGACACACACAGGAAGGGTGCCCATGGGCACTGTCGTCGACGACGCGGCCTCCATGGAGTTCCATGCCTTCTTCGAGCAGCACTACGCCGAACTGTCACGGCTCGCCCATCTGTTGACCGGCGACGCGGACGCGGCCGACGATCTGGCCGCGGACGCGCTGCTCGCCCTGTGGCACCGCTGGGACCGCGTGCGTGCGGCCGATCACCCGGTCGCCTACGCCCGTGGCGTCGTCGCCAATCTGGCCCGTACCCGGGTCCGCAGCGCGGTGCGCGAGCGCCGGCGGATCTCGCTTTTCTGGTCGCAGCGTGAGGAGAAGACCGAGAATCCGGACATAGCGGGCGTGGTCGATGTACAGGAGGCCCTGCGCAGGCTGCCGTTCCGCAAGCGGGCCTGTGTGGTGCTGCGGCACGCCTTCGATCTGTCGGAGAAGGACACCGCGCTCGCCCTGGGTGTTTCCGTGGGTACGGTTAAGTCCCAGACGTCCAAGGGGATGGCCGAGCTGCAGAAGATCCTCGGTTCCCAGGGCGCTCCACAGAAGGTGCACGCGGCGATGGCGCGCGGCGGCGAGACCGGAGGAACGGACCGATGAGGCAGCAGGACGTGCACGACGAGCTGCGCGCCCGGCTGAAAGAGGCGGCCAAGGCGCACGAGCCGGACCGGGCCCGCATCCTGGCCCGCGTCGAGCGGGGCATGACCCGCCAGGACCGCCGCGACCACCGGGCGACCCGTCCCCCGGTGTGGGGCTGGGCCCGGGTCGCGGGTGCCACGGCGGCGGTGGCCGGCATGCTCGCGGTCGGCGGGTACGCGGTGGCCTCGGCGGTGAAGGACGACCCGCCCGCCCGGCAGCAGACGGTCGAGACCTCGCCGACGCCCACGCCGTCACCGGACGCGACCAGCCGGGCGCCGCTGCCGCCGGTGGACCCGGACCCCAGCCGGGCCTCCGGGACGACGCACCGGCCCAGCGGCACCCCGTCCACCGTGCGGCCCTCGGCCCCGGTCTCCGTCCTGCCGTCCGCCGGCGGGGAGAGCGACGGCCCGCTGTGGTCGGACGGTTCGGTCAACCCGCACAGCAACGACTTCTGGGCGCAGAGCGACGTCATGCTCAAGACCCAGGCACAGCTCACCGCCCTGACCGTCCAGCTGAAGGTCGCGCAGAGCGGCGGGGTGAGTTCGACCGGGGCCTGGCGCTCGCTGCCGGAACAGGACTTCACCTTCACGGTCGGCGAGCAGGACGGGTTCCTGGTCTACACCTGGGTACTCAAGGAGGGCCGTACGGTCCCCAAGGGCGAGTGGGTGTTCGCCGGGCAGTACAACCACCAGCGCGGCGGCCGGGACGCCAGGGGCGACTCGTACACGATCAACGCGATGGCGGACGGCGATCGGCGGGCCGTGGGCGGCGACTTCGCGGCGCACACCTCCGGCGATGGCGACTCGTAAGAAAACCTGCGACGGGCGGCAACCCTTTTCCTCCGCTGCGGCAACCAGGAAGCGCAAGGCTCCCTCCACCCAGCTGAGCGACATTCGAGCACGACGGGATCCCGACCCTTGAGCGCAGACAAGAAGCACCTCACCCGCAGACGGGTGCTCGGGGCCTCCGCGACCGGCGTGGCCGCCACCGGCGCCGCCGTCGCGGGCGGCCCCGGGTCACCGTCAACGACTGGGTTTCGGCCATTCCCACAGCGCCCTCACGGCCCTCGACGCGCTCTCTCACCACGGGTTCGTACCGGGGAAACAACCACACCTTCACTTTCAGCGTCCCTTCCAGTGGGTGGAAGACGGACGTACGTCGGTACAACGTACTGAAGCTCGACGTGGTGAGCGGTTCGGGCGGCACAGGGTTTCTGAGCGCCGGGACCTCGTTCGACTGCATTGACCTGCTGGCCTGAGCCCCCCTCGGCCGGCAGCCGCCGACAGAGCCCCCCTCGTCGGCGAAGGGACGCCCCGCCGGTGACGACCGGCGGGGCGTCCGTGTCTCCAGGCGCGTCAGTTCATGCTCGCGCCGATGGCGGTGGGCCCCGTGGTGAGGAAGGTGGTCGCGGGGAGGGAGCCGTCGGCCTCGCGGGCGCCGTACGCGCTCGTCGCGTCCGTCGACCTCAAGGCCGGTGTGCTGACGCCGAGGTTGCCGTGGGGCAGGAAATCCCTTGAAACTCTCATCGAGCCACACCGCACCCAACAGAAACAATCACATTCCGACAGGATTGCCTGTGAACCACCCCAAGTACGCCGGCTACCTCTTCGTCTACTTCACCGGCGAGGACACCGCCGACGGCGAACAGATCCGCTACGCCCTCAGCCGCGGCGACGACCCGCTGCACTGGCGGGAACTGAACCAGGGCAGGCCCGTTCTCGCCTCCGACGTCGGCGAGAAGGGTCTGCGCGATCCGTTCGTGATCCGCTCCCCCGAGGGCGACAGGTTCTACCTGATCGCGACCGACCTGCGCATGTACGGCGACAGCAGCGGGAGCTGGGACGAGGTCCAGCGGCACGGCAGCACGTCGGTCATGGTCTGGGAGTCCACCGACCTGGTCCACTGGACCGACCGGCGCCTGGTGCGGGTCGCCCCCGACCATGCGGGCAACGTCTGGGCACCGGAGGCCTGTTGGGACGACTCCCTCGGCGAGTACGTCGTCTTCTGGGCGTCGAAGCTGTACGCCGACGACGATCCGGCCCACACGGCCGACACCCACAACCGCATGATGTACGCGACCACGAAGGACTTCCGCACCTTCGGCGCGCCCCGGATCTGGTTCGACCCCGGCCATTCGGTGATCGACTCGACGGTGATCGGGCACGGGGACACCTACTACCGCTTCACCAAGGACGAGCGCGACCCGTCCTCCGGCTCACCCGGCTCGAAGTTCATCACCGCGGAGAAGTCGACGAGCCTGACCGCGACCACGTACGACTTCGTCGGCGACCGCATCGGCGGCGGGTCGATCGAGCACGGTGAGGGGCCCACGGTCTTCCGGTCCAACACCGAGGAGAAGTGGTACCTGTTCATCGACGAGTACGGCGGGCGCGGTTACGTCCCCTTCGAGACCACCGACCTCGACTCCGGCACCTGGACGATGTCCGTCAACCACCAGCTGCCCACACGTCCCCGTCACGGCACGGTACTTCCGGTGACACGCGAGGAGTACGACCGGCTGCTGGCCGCGTACCCCGCCACTCCCTCGTCGGTGGTGGACGCGACGGCGGCGGGTCAGCGGGCGTACGCCGTCGTCACGGAGGCGTCCTCGAAGGTCGTGCTGCCGATGGAGCCGGACGCCGATCTCTCCCGTCTCGCACCGGAGTTGGCGGTGGCCGAGGGTGCGGCCCTGACCCCCGCGTCCGGTACGGCCCGCGACTTCCGCACCCCGCGGACGTACACCCTGACCGCCGCCGACGGCAGCACCCGCACCTGGACCGTCGAAGCCGTCCGCACCGGCGGTCCGGTCCTGCCCGGTCTGACCGCCGATCCGGACGCGCACCATCTGGACGGCCGGTACTGGATCTTCCCGACGACGGACGGCAACCCGGGCTGGGGCAGCACGAGTTTCCGGGCGTACTCCTCGCCGGACCTGGTCCACTGGGAGGACCACGGGGTCGTTCTCGAACTGGGGACGGACGTCTCCTGGGCGGACTCGTACGCGTGGGCGCCCACGATCGCCGAGCACGACGGCAGGTACTACTTCTACTTCTGCGCCGAGCAGCAGATCGGCGTCGCGGTGGCCGACTCTCCGGCCGGCCCTTTCACGGACGTACTCGGTGAACCGCTGGTCGCCAAGGGGCGGTTCAGCGGCCAGATGATCGACCCGGCCGTCTTCACCGACGACGACGGGACGTCGTATCTCTACTGGGGCAACGGGCACGCGTACGTCGTGCCGCTGAACGACGACATGACCTCGTACGACCCGTCGAAAGTCGAGGAGATCACCCCGCGCGACTTCCGTGAGGGTTCCTTCGTCGTCAAGCGCGAGGGCACGTACTACTTCATGTGGTCCGAGGACGACACCCGCAGCGAGGACTACCACGTGGCCTACGCGACGGGACCGTCCCCGCTCGGCCCGTGGACCGAGCGGGGGACGATCCTGTCCAAGCGCCCCGAGTACGGCATCCTCGGCACCGGCCACCACTCCGTGGTGAAGGTGCCCGGCGCCGACGAGTGGTACGTCATCTACCACCGGTTCGCCCTGAACGGCCCCGGAAGACCCGGCGGGGACGGCATGCACCGGGAGACGACCATCGACCGGCTGTGGTTCGCCGCGGACGGTACCCTTCAGCCGGTCGTGCCGACCCTGGAGGGCCTCAGCTGACGAAGTACGTCGGGTTCGGCAGCTTGTACGTGCGGTCGGCGTAGCCGCCGTCCAGGTCGGAGTACTGGTCGCCGAAGTTGGCGACGATCTCGTACCCGAGGTCGTCCTCGATGTGCTTGCGCGTGCCGGACTTGTACTGCACGGTCGTGCAGGTCCAGGTGCCGGGGGTGGCGCAGGAGTTCAGGTAGGACGGCGGGTTGGCCTTGTCCTTGAGGAACATGTGCGCGGCGTCGAGGTTCACGTCGGCGCCGATCTTCTTCAGGTTCTCGACGGCGGCCGCACGCTGCGCCTCGCTGAGACCGGAGTTGTAGAAGACCTCGACCCCCTTCTTCGCCGCGTACTGGACCAGCTCGGCGCTGCCGAACACGCCCGGGCGGTCCGCCTTGTTCACGTAGTCGGCCCAGGTGGTGCCGTTGTACGTGTAGTTGTAGCGCTTCTCGTAGTCGAGGCTGAGCAGCAGCGTGTCGTCGATGTCGAAGACGACGGCGGGCTTCTCGCCCCGGTGGTGCGCCTTGCGGGCCGCCTGGTCGATGTACTTGCGGGCGGCGGCGTCGATGTGCGCCAGGTCCGTGGCGTACGGGCTGGTCGGGGACGCCTGGTACACGCCCCCCGCGTCCGCCGTGGTGCCGTAGTAGGTGTCGATGTCCTTCACCAGGAGCCCGATGTTGTAGGGCTCGTGCGTGGAGTTCGCGGTGGACTGACCGGCCGTGGCCGCGCCGGCGCCGTAGAGGGCGGCACCGGCGAGGGCACAGGTGGCGGCGACGGCCACGAAACGCAGTGACTTATGCATGACAGGTTTCTACGCGCGTCACCGACCTTCCGTCAACGTTCAGTTCATCGTGGCTCCGATCGTCGTACTGCCGGTGGTCAGGAACGTGGTGGCCGGCAGGGAGCCGCCCGACGTGCGGGCGTTGTAACAACTCGACGCGTCCGTCGACTTGAAGGCCGGCGTCGAGATCCCCGAGTCCCAGTTGTTGCCGGCCGAGGTCACCGCGGAGCCCTTGCTCACCGAGCCGCCGCCGTTGCTCACCGCCAGGTTCTTGCCGAGTTTCGCCCCGCCGGTGGCGAAGTAGTAGCCCCACTTGCCGTTGGCGTAGGCGGTGGTGCGGTTGATGACGATCGCCCCGGTGTTGGAGTTCTCGGTGAACCCGTTGCCCGCGTTGCCCCAGGCGGCCGAGTTGTTGACGACATGGGCGACGGTCACCCCGTTGCCCCCCAGCTTGAAGCCGTTGCCGTTGCCCTCGAAGGCGGAGTCGCCCCAGCGGTTGACGCCGTTGCCGAAGGACCAGGTGTGCTCGATGGTGACCGGCGAGGAGAAGGACCACAGGTCGATCCCGTCGTCCGAGTTGTTGTAGAGGCGCGCCCCGGTGACCAGGTTGCCGCTGCCGGAGCCGAACTTGATGGCGACGCCGTCGGCGTTCTGGCCGTGCTCGGCGGCGTCGTAGTTGCCGTAACTGTCCAGGTTCTTCACGGTGTTGCCGACCGTGCCGTCCCCGGTGAGCGTGAAGCCGGAGTCGCCGCCGTTGATGGTCTTGACGTTGTTCCAGTTGGTGCCGGTGCAGGACTGGCAGACCACCGCGCTGTCCGGGGAGTTCTGGAAGGTGAGGTTGGAGACGTTCCAGTAGTCGGCGGTCAGCTTGAAGATCCACGAACCGGACGGCAGCGAGGACCCGTCGATCCTCACGGTCTCCGAGCCGTACGCGGTGAGCGTGATCGGCGACGAGGAGGTGCCGTTGGCCGTGGACTGCAGGGTGGCCGTCGGGTAGTAGGTGCCGCCGCGGACCTGGATGACGGTGCCGGCGTTGGCGTTCTTGATGGCGTTGGTCAGATCGGTCGAGTTGCTGACGACCACGGTCGCGGCCTGCGCCTGGCCGGGGAGCACGCCGAGTCCGGTGCCGAGCGCGAGAGCGGCGGTGAGGGTGAGGGCGGTACGACGAGACATGGAGTGCGGTCCTTTCGTCGTGCTGTCGGGGGACGGGGTCGGCGTCTCAGGGACGCCAGTCGCCGAGGTAGGCCGCCGGGGTGTGCGACCGGGCCTCGGAGTCGGTGAGTTGGGGCCGGTTCTCGGGAACGGAGATCACGGCGCCCGGACCGGTGTTCCGGTACTCGTTGAAGCGCATGGACTGCCAGGGGTAGGCGTCGCGCATGTTGGTGTAAGGGGCGACCGGGTCGACGCCGGGCCCGATCCAGGTGTCCCGGACAACGAGCGAGGGCCAGGCGGTGGTCTCGTACGACGGCACCCAGGGCCGCGCCAGCTTGTACGCGCCGTCCTCGGCACCGGAGGTGATCCGGGAGCGGACGGCGAGGATGCCGTGCGGGTTGGCGCGGGCCGTGGAGGGGGCGAAGACCATGCCCTTGGGAGTGAAGTCGACGTCCCGTGCCAGCGTGTGGAAGTGGCAGCGGTCGAACACCGCGGTGGCGCGCCCGAAGACGAAGTCGACGTCGCCCTCGATGTAGCAGCGCCGGAAGCACTGCCGGTCGAAGGCGTCCAGCGCGGTCGTGTCGACGAAGAGGGTGTCCTGGTGGGCCAGCACCCGGACGTTCTCGAAGAGCGTGCGGTCGCCGTGGGTGTACGCGGCGACCGCCTGGGTGCCGGTGATGTCGGGATGGTCGGCGCGCAGCCAGTCGTTGGCCAGGGTCAGGTCGCGGACGGTCAGTCCGGGGGCCGCCGAGGTGAAGGTGGCCGAGCCCGCGGTGCCGTAAGTGGTCCCGTCCGGCTTCTTCGTGCCGTTCGCGTGGTCGAAGACGATGACCGCGGCGCGCGGATCACGGACGGCACCGCGCACGGTCAACTCGGCTGCCCGCGCAGGGACGTTGACGACCTCGCGATACGTCCCCGGGTGCACGACGATCGTCCAGCCGGGTCCGTCCACCCGGTCGACGGCCGCCTGGACCGACTCCCCGGGGCGGACGTGCAAGATACGGCGGCCTCCGGCGAGGGCGGGTCCGGCGGCTGCGGGGAGCAGGCCGCCGGTGATGCCCGCCAGGAGGGTGCGTCGGCGCATCTCAGCAGCCCTCCTTCCAGGGCGCCCAGTCGCCCAGGTAGGCCTCCCGGGTCGCCGACTCCGCTTCCGAGGCGCTGAGTTGGGGCCGGTTCGCGGGGACGCTGATCACGGAGCCCGGCCCGGTGTTCCGGTACTCGGCGAACCTCTGGTCCTGCCAGGGATGGGTGTCCGACATGTTGGTGTAGGGGGCCACCGCGTCGATACCGGGGCCGAGCCAGGTCTCGCGGACGGTGAGCATCGGACGGGCGGTGGGGTCGGACCCCGGCACCCAGGGACGGGCCAGCTTGTAGGAGCCGTCCGGGGCCTCACTGCTCACCCGGCTCCTGGTCACCAGGTAACCGCGCGGGTTGGCGACCGCCGTGGAGGGCGCGAAGACGAAGCCGTAGGGCGCGGCGGCGAGGTCGGTGCGGTTCAGGGTGCGGAAGTGGCAGTGCTCGAACACCGCGGTCGCCCGTCCGAAGACGAAGTCGACGTCGCCCTCGACGTAGCAGTGCGCGAAGTACTGACGGGCGAAGGCGCCGAGCGCCGTCGAGTCGGCGTACAGGGTGTCCTGGTGGCCGAGGAAACGGCAGCCGATGAACGAACTCCGGTCGCCCTGCACCTTGATGGCGACCGCCTGGGTGCCGGTGATGTCCGGGTGGTCGGCGCGCAGCCAGTCGTTGGCGAAGGTGATCCAGCGGGCGGTGAACCCGTCGGCCTGCACGGTCGTCGTGGCCGATCCGGAGGTGCCGTAGGTGCCGCCGCCGGGCTTGGGGGTGCCGTTGGCGTTGTCGTGGACGATCACGACGTCACGGGGGTCCTCGGAGGCGCCGATCCAGGTGGCCTCGGTGCGGGTGACGTCGAGGAGGACCGTCTCCCGGTAGGTCCCGGGAGCGATGACCAGCGTCCGGCCGCTCCCTCCCCCAGTGCCGAAAGCCCGGGAGGTACCCCCAGCGGCGGCCTGGACGGAGGTGAAGTCGCCGCGGCCGTGCGGGTCGACGTACAGGGTCCCCGGGGTGAGACGGCGGTGCGGCGAACCGTACCGGCCGAAGGGGCGCGCTCGCTCGGCGGCTCGCGCGGGCGCGGCGGCGAGGCCGAGACCGGCGGCGACCCCGGCACCGGCGACGAGGAATCCCCTTCTGGACAGGGGGAGTTGGGGCGAGGGCATGCGGGTGCTCCTTCGCTGTGCGGCTCTGGGGAGGGGTGGCCGGGGCGCCGAGGCACCCCGGCCGGGTGCGTCAGCGCAGTTCGCCCGCGCCCGCGCAGTGGTCGACGATCGCCGGGATCGCCCTGGCCGGATCGACCTCGGTGCGCAGGGTCGGCGTCCAGCCCGCGCCCGACTGGAGGATCTCGCCGGGCACCTGGGCGTTGTGCACGGCGATCAGGTCGGTCGGCCGCCCGTTGACGTAGTTGTCGTCGGCGGTGAGCGGCGCCTCCTTCCACTTCTTCAGGATCGAGCCGGCCCGCACGCCCTCCGGCAGCGAGAACGCGTTGTGCTCGGCGACGAGTTGGGACTCCATGCCGATGCCGTAGCTGTAGCCGTAGCCGTCGCCCGCGACGAAGTGGTTGTTGTACGAGTCGACCTGCCCGAAGCGCACCCGCGGAGCCCGCTCCACCAGGTCGGCGAACAGGTTGTGGTGGAAGGTGACCTTCAGGTGCCCCCGGTCCACGGCGGCCGTCGCCGCGCTGTCGCTGTTGCCGATCAGGATCGTCTTGTCGTGGTCCTCGAAGACGTTCCAGGAGGCGGTGACGTAGTCGGCGCCCTTGACGATGTCGAGTTCGCCGTCGTGCTGCTCGTAGATGCGCCCGTAGTAGTACGGCAGCGTGCTGTCCGGGTGGTCGCCGTCGGTGAACGTGTCGTGGTCCATCCAGACATGCGTGGAGCCGTAGATCACCGCGCTGTCGTACTCGGAGTTCCAGTTGCCGTCGGCGGTGTCGGTGGGGTCCCACTGCGGAAAGCAGTCGAGCGGGCTCTCCAGGTGCAGATTACGCATGATCACGTTGTCGACGCCCTTGATCTGCAGGCTGGCGCCCTTGAAGCCGGCGTCCTTGCCGATGCCGATGATCGTGGTGTTGGCCGGGACGAACGCCTCGACGTAGGCGGTCTGGTTGGCCTGCGAGGCCCGGCGCAGACCCTCGGGGCTGTCGTCGGGCTCGCCGTCCAGGTTCTTGTCGCGGCCCCAGACGGCCGGGTCGTAGGTCTTCAGATAGGTGGCGAAGTCGTAGCCCGGCGCCTCGAACGAGGCACAGCCCGGCCCGTCGGCGTCGATGGTGCCCTTCACCTTGATGATCTTCGGCGCGCTGCCACCGGCCGCGAGCGCGGCCTTGAAGCCGGCCCAGTCGGTGACGGTGTGGACCTGTGCGGCGTCGGCCGCCGAACCGCCGGTGGTGCCGGTCCCGTAGGAGGCCCAGCCGTCCTTGGCGGCGAGCGTCTGCCGCCCGAGGTCCCGTCCCTGGGGCTGGGCGGCGGCGGTCCCGGTGACCCCGAGGACCAGGGCGGTGCAGCCCACGACCGACGCAATGACGCGTCCATGACATATCCGTGTACGCACTGTGCGGCTCTCCTCAGCTTGCGGTTGGCCAAGTGATGGGGATCGCCGGGTCCCCACCCCGTCTCCGGGGCGGCGTCGGCGTCGTCCTTCAGGGGCGCGGGGAACTGCGCGACCAGCCACAACGGACCCGCAGCCCCCCACAACCGAAATCACCCGAGCTCAGTGGTTCTTCTTCCAGTCCGCCTGAGCCTTGTTCAACTGATCGGCCAAGGAGTCCAGAAACGCCTTCGCCGTCATCTTCCCCAGCAGCACCTTCTGGAAGTTCGGCTCGTTGTCGGCCTTGGAAATGGTGTTCCAGTCCGGCAGGTAGTACGGCAACTGCACGATCGTCGTGTCACTGCCGTTCAACGCCTCCGCCGCCAGCTTCGTCGGCTCGGCCTTCTGGATCCACGCGTCCTGCGCGGCCTCCGTGTTCGCCGGAATCTGCCCGGCCGACTGGTTGAACTTCGAGTTCTCCTCGTGCGAGACGGCGAACTCCACGAACTTCCACGCGGCCGCCTTGTTCTTGCTGGACTTGAAGACGCTCATCCCGTCGACGGGATTGGAGATCTGCACCCGCTTGCCGTCGTCCAGCGTCGGGTTCGGCAGCCCCCGGAACTTGTCCGCCCCCAGCGCCTTGAGATGGTCCTGGTACGAGCCGAGGTTGTGGCTCAGCATCCCGATCGTGCCGCTGTCCCACTGCGCGACCATCTTGGTGAAGTCGTTGTTGACGTCGGCGGACGGTGTGTCCTTCTTGTACAGCGCGATGTACTTCTCCAGCGCGGCCACGACCTTCGGGTCGTTGACCGTGGTCCTGTCGCCGTTCCAGAACGAGGTGACACCGCTCTGGCTGTACGCCGCGTCCAGGGCCGGCGCGATGGACCCCTCGCCGCCCCGGATGGTGAACCCGAACTGGTTCTTGCCCTTGTTCGTGAGCTTGTCGGCGGCCGCGTAGAACTTCGACCAGGTCGTCGGCGCGTCCAGCCCGGCCTTCTGGAACAGGTCGGTGCGGTACCAGAGCACGCCGTTGTTGGAGGAGGTCGGGATCTGGTAGAGCGCCTTGCCGCCCCCGGCGGCCCGGCTGCTGTCCAGCAGCTTCTCGCTCAGCTTGCCGTGCAGCGAGCTCTTCGCCAGCCGACTGTCCAGCGGTTCCAGCGCGCCCTGGGCCGCGACCTCGGCGAGCATCGCGGTGCCCACACCTCCGACGTCGGGCAGTCCGCCGCCCTGGATGGCGGTGTCGTACTTGGACTGGGCGCTGGCGGCGGGAATGCCGACGTAGTTGACCTTGATATCCGGGTTCTTTTTCTCGAAGTCGGCGATGATCTGCTTCCAGATGTCGGTGCGGACACCGCCGTTGTTGTCCCAGAAGGTGATCTCGCCCTTGCCGGAGCCCTCGTTGCCCTTGTCCCCCGCGCTGCCGCTGCCGTTGTCGCCGCAGGCGGTGGCGGTCAGCGCGAGCACGGAGCCCAGGGCGACGGCGACGGCGGCGCGCCTGCTTCTGCGGTTGCGGATGCTGCTCTTCATCGGTCGGCTCTCTTCTTCTGGATCCAACGGAGTTGTGACGTTGCGGGGGGTCGTCCTCGATGCGAGTAAGCGCTTGCTACGGAGGTGCGTCATCGGGCCTCCAACAGGCGTGCGGGAGTGGGCTACAGAGGGTCGATCCTGACGTTGTGGTGATCGGTGTCCCGTTCGTGCTCGGCGACCGCCTCGGCGAACCGGTGCACGAGATGGACCGTCCCGTCGGCACCCCACTGCGGCCCGATGGTGTACGTCGTCACTGGCTCACCGCCTTGCTGACCAGCGCCGCAGCCTCGCCCCGGCCCAGGCGGCCGTCGGCGACGACGGTCACCACCCGCCGTACGACCGTGTCACCCGGCTCGATCGGCAGCCGCTTCTCGGACGCCAACGACGAGCCCACGCCCGGGTATTCGGCGGTGCGCACGAACCACGGGTCACGGCGAGCGGCGTCCGTGGCGCCGGCGAAGACCAGCGTCCAGCCGGTGCCGCGGAGGGCCAGCCAGTCGGCGCGGGTGCCGTGGACCTCCGGCTCTCCCTCGCGGTCGGGGGTGAAGACGTGCGGGGCGTCCCGCTCCTTGCGGGCGCGCCAGAAGAAGCCGCCGTACGCGGCGCCGGGGCGGCCGTTGGTGGCGGGGCTGCCGATGGAGAGCAGGCCGGAGGTCACGTTGGTGAGGGAGAAGGTGAAGTCCAACGCCCAGGCCGAGTCCGTGAGTACGTTGGCGGCGACGGTCCGGCGCTCACGCAGCAGTTCGCTGCCGGAGGCCACCCAGCGCAGTTCCTCGACGAAGCCGTCGGGGTCGCGGAGCTGGAAGGAGGTGTGGCGCTGGGCGCCGTGGTTGTCCAGCTCGGTCGGCCCCCGGTCGCGGACGTACGTCCGCCCGCCCCAGAAGTTGTGCCCCTCGACGTCGGGAACGGCGACACCGACGCCGAGGTGGTGTGTGTGGTCGGCCGGGCTCAGCTCCGTGACGGCCGTGCCGGCCAGGGTGGTGACGGGGTGCAGACAGGGGCGCGGGGAGAGCCGGGCGGGCAGTTCGGGCCGGGTGACGTACCGGCCGACCGGGCGGCCCGCGACGCTCAGGACCAGGGAGTCGTTGGTCGTCATCTGCTCACCTCTTTCGCCGGCGCCCAGGCGGCGCCGAGCTCGGAGTAGAGGGCAAGGGTGTCGGCGCACGCGGCGACCAGGCCGTCGACGCCGGTCACGGCCCTGCGGTCCTCGTCGGGGATCCGGTACCAGGCCTCCGGCGGCAGCGGGGCCGGGTCCGGAGACTGTCGAATCGCTTCAACGACCCGCATGAAAGCGCCCGTCGACTCGGGAGTGACCAGCAGCTCGACGCCGTCGGTGAGATGGTCGACCAGGTTCTCCAGCAGGTCGGTGCGGCCGTACTCGTACTCCTCGGGGCCGTGGTCGGCGCGCTGGAGCAGGACGCGGTCCTGCTTGTACCAGAAGGTGATCCGCCCGCTGGTGCCGTGCACCAGGACGTACGGCTCGTCGGGGTGCTCGGCGCACAGGGTCGCGGCGACGGTGACCGGGCGGCCCTGGGCCGTGCCGATCCGGACGCAGGAGGTGTCGTCGGACTCGATGTCGTTGGCGCGCAGCAGTTCGAGCTCGATGTCGGTGACGTCCCCGGCGCGGGAGGAACCGCTCAGGGCGAGGGCGGTGGCGACCACGTGGGCGAGGGGGTTGGTCAGCACGCCGTCGACGACGTCCACGCCGTTCAGGCGCCGCCTGCCGGCCCAGGGCGCCCGCCGGTAGTACGCCTCCGCCCGCGCCCACGCCCCGGCTCCGCCGACCCCGACCAGTTCGCCGATCCTCCCCTCGGCGACCATCTCCCGGATCGCCGGCACGGCGTGCGAGCCCAGCGACTGGAACCCGATCTGACAGACGACCCCGGCCTCGGCGATCCCGTCCGCCATCCGCCGGAACTCGGCGTACGAGGGCGCGGGCGGCTTCTCGAGGAGCAGGTGCACGCCCCGGCGCGCGGCCGTCAGCGCCAGGTCGGTGTGGGTGGGGATGGGCGTGCAGATCACCGCGATCCGGGCGCCGGTCGAGTCCAGGCCGGTCGAGTCCAGGAGGGCGCCGAGGTCCGACGACTGCTCGGGCGTGCCGAGGCCCTCGGGGATCTCGTCGGCGGCCAGCGGGGTCAGCTCGCAGATGCCCGCGAGCCGGACGATCCCCTTGTCCTGGAGCCGGCGGATGTTGTCCAGGTGCCGGCGGCCGTGGCCGCGCGCGCCCACGAGGACGATGTCCGTGCTCATGGAAGCCTCCCCATGCCGGAGGTAGGGGGCGCCGGACGGGACCTCATCCCTTCACCGCCCCGGCACTGAACCCCGTGATCAGCCACTTCTGGATGAACGCGAAGACGATCACCACGGGCACGGCGGCGATGATGCCGCCGGCGGCGAGCGCGCCGAGGTCGACGCTGTCCGCGCTCATCAGGGTGTTGAGGCCGACCGGGATGGTCTGCTTGCTCTGGTCGGAGAGGAACATCAGGGCGAACAGGAAGTGGTTCCAGGCGTGCACGAAGGCGAAGGAGCCGACGGCGATCAACCCGGGCCGCAGCAGCGGGAGGACGACGATCCGGAACGCGGTGAAGCGGTTGCAGCCGTCGACCCAGGCGGCCTCCTCCAGGGAGTAGGGCACGTTCCGGATGAAGCCGCTGATGAGGATCATCGACAGGGGCAGCTGGAAGACGGTCTCGGCGATGATGACGCTGCCGAGGGAGTTGATCATCCGCAGGTTGGCGAAGATCTCGAAGAGCGGGACCAGCAGCAGGGCACCCGGCACGAACTGGGTGCAGAGCAGGGCCAGCATGAACGCCTTCTTGATCCGGAAGTCGAACCGCGCGAGTGCGTAGCCGCCGGCCAGGGCGACCAGCGTGGTCATCACGAGGGTCGAGATGCCGACGAGGACGCTGTTCTGGAAGTAGGTGCCGAACGCCCGTTCGTTCCAGACCTTGCCGAAGTGGTCGAAGGTCATGGGCCAGGGCACGAGAGAGGTCGAGCCGGCCGGGCGGAGGGCGAAGAGGAGGATCCAGTAGAAGGGGATCAGCGTGAAGAGGAGGTAGATCGACAGGGGCAGGTAGATGTGCCGGCGGGGCACCTCGTCCCAGGCGCGGCGCCTGCCGCGGGGACGGGTCGGCCGGGCCTCGACCCGCTCGGGCGCGGGCGCGATCTCGGTGATCACTTCTCTCCACCTCCGAACTTGCTCAGCCGCAGATAGACGATCGAGCAGAAGAGCAGAATCACGAACGCGACCGTGGTCAGTGCCGACGCGTAGCCGAAGTTGTGGGCGTCCACGCTGGTGTTGGCGATGTAGAGCGGGAGGGTGGTCGTCTCGCCCGCCGGCCCGCCGCCGGTGAGGGTGTAGAGCAGGTCGACGTTGTTGAACTCCCACACCGCGCGCAGCAGCGTCGACAGGACGATGGCGTCCTTCAGGTGGGGCAGGGTGATGTGCCAGAACTGCTTGAGGCGGCCGGCGCCGTCGACCTCGGCGGCCTCGTAGAGGTCCTTGGAGACGGACTGGAGGTCGGCGAGGATGAGGATCGCGAAGAAGGGGACGCCTCGCCAGAGGTCGGCGACCACCGCCGCGGGGAAGACGGTCGAGGTGTCGGAGAGCCAGCTCGTGCCGTAGGAGCCGATGCCGGCGTCGGCGAGGTAACGGGTGATGCCGGTCTGGGAGTTGTAGAGCAGCACCCAGATCGCGGAGGTCAGCACGCCGGAGACGGCCCACGGGGAGAAGACCAGCGCGCGGCCCAACGCCCGCCCGACGAAGGTCTGGTTGACGATCAGCGCGAGCGCGAGACCGAACAGCAGCTGCAGGCCGACCTCGACGACGACCCACTTGGCGCTGAAGGTCAGCGTGTCCCAGAACTGGGTGTCCTTGGTGAAGATCTGGACGAAGTTGTCGAAGCCCGCGTAGCCGTTCCGCCATGGCTTGGTGGGGTTGTAGTTCTGCAGGCTGTAGTAGAAGACGCTGAGGACCGGGTAGGCGATGAAGCCCAGCATCAGCAGGGCGGCCGGAGCGATCAGCAGGTACGGGAGCCTGCGCGGAGTGGCGGAGGCACGGCGCCGCCGGGGTGGCGCGGGCGGTTTCGCCACGGCTGCGGCTTGGGCCATGACAGGTCTCCGTTCTCGGTGCGGGTTTGCTATTGCGGCGTGACGTAGGAAGCGCTTTCTCGATAGGCGGAGGTCTGCCCCTGTTCGCGGTTCGGGGTGCCTCGTGGGGTTGTACGGCGGGTGCGGGTGTGACGGGGCTCGTCGCGCCCACGCGGCGGAGCCGCACATCGATCGGCCCCGCGCCCCTTGGGTGGGGACGTCAACCGGCGTAGGGATCCGGCGCCTTGCCCGGCCTTGCCAGGAACTCGAAGTCGCAGCCCGTGTTCGCCTGGGTGATCTGGTCGTTGTAGAGCGCGCCGTAGCCGCGCTCGTACCGGGTGGGCGGCGGCGTCCACTCCGCCCTCCGGCGCTCCAGCTCCTCGTCGTCCACGTTGAGCTGGAGGGTACGTGCCTCGACGTCGAGGGTGATCGAGTCGCCGGTGCGGACCAGGGCCAGCGGTCCGCCGACGTACGACTCGGGGGCGATGTGCAGGGCGCACGCGCCGTAACTCGTGCCGCTCATCCGGGCGTCGGAGATCCGGACCATGTCCCGCACGCCCTGCTTCAGCAGGTGGTCCGGGATCGGCAGCATGCCGTACTCGGGCATGCCGGGGCCGCCCTTGGGTCCGGCGCCCCGCAGCACCAGCACGCTGTCGGCGGTGATGTGCAGCCCGGGGTCGTTGATGGTGCGTTGCATGGCCTTGTAGTCGTCGAAGACGACCGCGGGGCCGGTGTGCTTGAGCAGGTGCGGCTCGGCGGCGATGTGCTTGATGACGGCGCCGTCGGGGCAGAGGTTGCCGCGCAGGACGGCGACCCCGCCCTCGGCGGCGACCGGGTTCTCGCGGGGGCGGATGACGTCGTCGTCGTGGACGGCGGCGCCCTCGATCTGCTCCCCCAGGGTGCCGTTGACCGTCGGCCGGTCCAGGTGCAGCAGGTCGGTGATCCGGGAGAGGAAGGCGGGCAGACCGCCGGCGAAGTAGAAGTCCTCCATGAGGTATGTCCGTCCGCCGGGCCGGACGTTCGCCAGCACCGGCACGGTCCGGGCGATGCGGTCGAAGTCGTCCAGGGTGAGCGGCACTTGGCAGCGTCCGGCCATCGCGATCAGGTGGATGACGGCGTTGGTGGAGCCGCCGAGTCCGAGCACCGTGGTGACGGCGTCCTCGAAGGCGTCGCGGGTGAGGATCTCCGACGGCTTCAGCCCCGTCCAGGCGAGCTCCACGGCCCGGCGTCCGGACGCTGCGGCCATCCGCTCGTGCCCGGAGTCGACGGCCGGGATGGAGGAGGCGCCCGGCAGCGTCATGCCGAGGGCCTCCGCCGCCGCGGTCATCGTCGACGCGGTCCCCATGGTCATGCAGTGACCGGGCGAACGCGCCAACCCGCCCTGCAGCTCCCGCAGTTCGCAGTCGCTCAGATTGCCGGCGCGGTGCTCGTCCCAGTACTTCCACATGTCGGTGCCGGAGCCGAGGGTCTCGCCGCGCCAGTGCCCGGGCAGCATCGGACCCGCGGGCACGAAGAGCGACGGCACGTCGGCGGAGGCGGCGCCCATGAGCAGCGCGGGTGTCGACTTGTCGCAGCCGCCGAGCAGGACCGCCGCGTCGATCGGGTAGGAGCGGAGCAGCTCCTCCGTCTCCATCGCGAGCAGGTTGCGGTAGAGCATCGGCGTCGGCTTCTGGTACGTCTCGGAGAGCGTGGCCACCGGGAACTCCAGCGGGAACCCGCCGGCCTGCCACACGCCCCGCTTGACCGCCTCGGCCCGCTCGCGCAGATGGACATGGCAGGGGTTGATGTCCGACCAGGTGTTGAGGACGGCGATCACCGGGCGGCCCCGGTACTCCTCCGCCTCGTAACCGAGCTGGCGCATTCGGGCGTTGTGCGACCAGGTGCGCAACTGGCCCTCGGTTCCGTACCACTGGTGGCTGCGCAGGTCCTCCGGGCTCAGGCGCGCTCTGCCGGTCATATCGACCACCCCGCGGCGATCGCGGCGACCTCGGCGCGCTCGTCCTCCGGGAGCGTGCGGCTCGGCGGGCGGACGTTCCGACGGCACAGACCGAGGGCGGCCAGGGCCTCCTTGACGACGGTGACGTTGTTGGCGGAACCGTGGGCCGCGCGCAGTTCCTCGAAGCGGCGGATCTGCTCCCAGACCTTCATGGCGGCCGGGTAGTCACCGGATCGAAGCGCTTCAATCATGTTCAGCGAAACGGACGGGGCGACGTTCACCAGGCCGGAGGTGAAGCCGGTGGCGCCCGCCGAGAAGTACGAGGGCGCGTACGGCTCCGCGAGCCCCGCCACCCACACGAACCGGTCGAGCCCCGCGTCCCGCGCGAAGGCGGCGAACCTGGCGGCGTCCGGCACGGCGTACTTGACGCCGATGACGTTCGGGCAGTCGTCGGCGAGCTCGGCGAGGCGGAAGCCGGACAGCTGCGCGTTGCGGATGTAGGGGACGACGCCCAGCTCGGGGACGGCCGCGGCGATGGCGCGGTGGTAGTCGACCCAGCCGGCCTGGGAGACGTACGGGTGGACGGGCTGGTGGACCATGACCATCCGGGCGCCCAGCTCCCGGGCGTGGCGGGCGGAGGCGACGGCGGTGGGGACGTCGTGGCCGACGCCGACGAGGATCGCGGCCCGGTCACCGCCCTCCTCGACGGTCAACTCGGTGACCAGGCGGCGCTCTTCGGGGGTGAGGGTGTAGAACTCGCCGGTGTTGCCGTTCGGGGTGAGGATCCGCACCCCGCCCTCCAGCAGCCGACGCAGCAGGGCCCGGTGGGCCTCCTGGTCGACGGAGTCGTCCTCGGCGAACGGGGTCACCGGGATCGCCACCACGTCGGCCAGGGCCGCCCGCTCGGTCTCGAACGTCACGCTGCTCATGCCTGCCCTTCCTCTTCCGTCGCCTGGGGGAACGCTCGCCGCACGAAGGACGCGATGTGCTCGTGGAGGGCCCGCGCGGCACCGTCCGCGTCACCGGCGAGGGCGAGCCGAAGGATCTCCCGGTGCTCGCCGGCCTCCCGCTCCCAGGAGGGCGAGGCGGCCCAGGCCACGGCCGAGACGAGGGCGGCCTGGTCGCGGACCTCGTCGAGCATCCGGCCGAGCAGCGGGTTGCCGCACGGCAGATACAGGGCGCGGTGGAACTCCCGGTTGGCCAGGGACCGTTCGGCGGTGTCGGTGGCGTCGTCGGCGCGTGTCAGCGCGTCCCGCGCGGCGTCGAGGGAGGCTCCCCGGCGCACGGCCCGTTTGAGCGCCTCGGGTTCGAGGAGCAGTCGTACGTCGTAGACCTCGCGCGCCATGTCCGCGTCCACCATGCGCACCGTGACGCCCTTGTACTGGCTCATCACGACCAGTCCGGTCCCGGCCAGAGTCTTGAGCGCCTCCCGCACCGGGGTCTTGGACACCCCGAACTGTGCGGCGAGTTCGGTCTCCACCAGGGCCTGACCCGGCGTCAGACGCCCGGTGAGGATGCGGCGTTTGATCTCCTCCAGCACGAACTGCGTGCGGGAGGGGATCGGCGTGGGCACAGAGGTCATGCGCGCCTCTCGGAAGTCGCGTATCAGATCTCGGGTATCTGATCTCGCGTATCGCGTCTCATATATGACGTACGAAGTACGACGCGTTGAAGGTAGGAGGAGGCGCCGGGTTCGTCAATGCTTCGGACAGAAATGCCTCTGACAGAGGGCGGGCTACGGCGTCCAGCCCGGGTTCCGTCCGCTGAGCCCCACCGCCCGGTCGAGCAGCGGCGCGTCGTCCGGGACGGGCACGACGGGGCCGAAGATGCCGCCGCCCCGGCTGGGGTCGGCGGCCGCCGCGTACAGGAAGTCGTGGGAGACCTGGAGCGCGGCGGGGTCCGGGGCGTAGGGCAGGCCGGTGGCACGGGCCAGGTCCCAGCCGTGGATGACCAGTTCGTCGACGGCGACGGCGGCGGCGACCGCTCCGGGGAGGTCCACGCCGCCGGCCCGGGTCATGCCGGTCCAGGCGGCCGGGTCGCGCCAGGCCTCGGCGAGTTCGTCGAGGGCCTTCGGCAGCTCCCCGCGCCAGTCGGGGCCCGGGTCCGAGGCGGTGACGTCCGGGGCGCTGTCGGTCAGGGCGCCCAGGTCCTTGCGGGCGGCGTCCCGGAAGGCCACGGACAGGCCGAGCACATGGCCCAGCAGGGTGCGTACCGAGCAGTCGGGACAGGGCGTCCGCGCCGCCAGCTGCTCCTCGCGCACACCGTCCGCCAGCCGCCCGATCACCCGCGTCTGCGGTCCGAGGTCGAGGGTCGTGTCAGTCATCCACCTGCTCCTCACGGTTTCCGGGTCCTGAGGGGTGGACCGCCCGTCCCGCGGAAACTCATCGCACGCCGGGCGCCGTCTTCGTCGTACGGATCCACTCGGCGGGCGTCCGGCCCCCGCCCAGGCACCACACAGCGATCACGGGATCGCAGATCGCGCAGCCCAGCGAGGAGCTGTGGGCGAACGGGATGATCGGGTGGCCCTTGAGGTGGTGCACGACGTCCCAGACGGTGTGCAGCAGCCAGCCGACGCCGACGAACGTCCAGGAGTCGAGTCCGCGGTAGGCGACAGAGGTGCTGAGCGCCGTGAACGCGAACTCCCAGCCACCGAGCCCTCCGCCGCTGAGATAGGCGGCACCCGCCCCGGCGACCATGAGCGCGTTGAGCCGGCGCCGGTGCGGTTCGCGGACCAGGCACATCAACAGGACGTAGACGATGCCGATGAAGATCGGGGCGACATAACTCATGGACCTCGACGGTAGGGGCGGAGCGAGACGGGTCCCATGGGCATTGCCGACAGGTTCCGACGGGTTTCCGCCGCCGCGCGATAAGGCACTTGCCCCATGCCTCTCCCGGGGCCTTAGACCCACGATGGCCAGTCATGACGACATCGACATGGGCGGTGACACGGGTCCTCGGCGACCATGACGCGCGGCTGTATCTGACCGGGGTCGTGGTCTCCGGGTTCGGGACCTCGGCGCTGTGGCTGGCGGCCGGGGTGTGGGTCAGGGATCTCACCGGATCGGACGGGCTGGCCGCGCTGTGCCTGCTCGCCATGTGGGCGCCGACCCTGGCCGGCCCGGCGCTCGGCACACTCGCCGACCGCGTCCGCCGCAAACCCCTGCTGATCGGCGTGAACCTGCTGATGGCGGCCCTGTTGCCGGTCCTGCTCACCGTCGACTCCACGAGCGGACCCTGGCCGGTGTACGCGGTCCTGTTCGTGTACGGCGCCGCCGGCGTCGTCCATGACGCGGCCGAGTCCGCCCTGGTCGCCGCCGCCGTCGACCCCGCCCTGCTCGGCGACTTCAACGGACTGCGCATGACCGCCACCGAGGGCATGAAGCTGGTGGCGCCGCTCGCGGGCGCCGGTCTGTACGCGGCGTACGGCGGCGCGAGCGTGGCCCTGTTGGACGCAGGGACGTTCGTGCTGGCCGCGGGGGTCTACGCATTGCTGCGCGTCCGCGAGGAGAAACCCGGCCCGCCCACGCACGGCTGGTGGGCGCGGGCCGCGGAGGGCACCCGTTTCCTGTGGGGGCACCCGCGGCTGCGCCCCCTGGTCGTCGCCGGCGGCACCACGATGCTCTTCGCGGGACTCAACGGAGCGCTGATCTACGCCGTGATCGCCGGCCTCGGCCACTCCCCCGCCTACGCCGGTGTCCTGTACGCCGTCCAGGGCACCGGCTCGGTGGCGGTAGGGCTGCTGTCGGGCACCGGGCTGCGGCTGCTCGGCGGCCGCCGGTTCGCGGCGTGCGGCATCGGCCTCACGGCGGTCGCCGTGGCGCTGCGGGCCCTGCCCTCGGACCCGCTGACCCTGGTGTGCGGCGCGGGGATCGGCGCGGGCCTGCCCTGTGTACTGATCGCCGCGACGACCGCCGTGCAGCGCGAGACGCCGGACGCACTGCTCGGCCGTACGGCCGCCACGGCGGGCACGCTGATGTTCACGCCGAACGTGCTCGGCCTGGCCCTCGGCGCGGCGCTGGTGGAACTCGCCGACTACCGACTGGTGTCGGCCGCCCTCGGCGCCGCTCTGCTGCTGACGGCGGCCCCGCTGCTCCAGCACCCGACGAGCACCGACCGCACCATCGCCGAGTCCCAGTCCGACGCCAACCCGGTCTGATGCAGGCCCGTTGTCAGTCAGGCCGGTCACCCACACCGACGCGCCGAATCCGCCCGGCAGCTCGGCCACCGCGCGGCCACACCACGCGGCGACAACGCCAATAACGGTCCGGCGGCCCCACCCCCTCAGCGCCCCCGTCCGACGCCAACCCGGTTGGACTCGGGCCCCTTGTCAGTCAGGCCGGTCACCCACACCGACGCGCCGAACCCGCCCGGCAGCACGGCCACCGCGCCGCCACACCACCCGGCTACAACGCCACTCACGACCCGGCGGCCCCACCCCCTCCAGCGCCCTCCGGCAAACGCCGACCGCACCACCGCCGAGCCCCCGTCCGAGAGCAACCCGAATCGATACAGGGCCAGTTGAAAGTCAGGCTGGTCACACCGGCGTGCCGCGTCCGTGAGCCGGCTCGACCGCTGCGAGAGCCCGGCTGCAGCGCCCGTTCACGCCGCCGACGGCACCGCCCCCCTCAGCGCCGTGCCAGCGCCGACCGCATCGTCTCCAGGTCACCGTCCGACGCCAATCCGGCGTGGTACAGCCGTACTTCGGTGGCTCCCCGGTCACGGGCCTTCGCCATGTCGGCGGCCAGGGTGCCGGGGCTGCCGCCCATCCCGGCGACCACGGGGAAGTTGGCCGCGACCACGGCTCCCTCCCGGCCCTGCTCGGCGAACGGCGCGAGCAGGGCCGTACCGCCCGCGCAGGGTACGACCACGCCGTCGGCGACGGACAGGATGTGCTCGGGGTCCACGCCCGCGTTGGCGCCCACGTGATAGGTGACCGGGTCGGCGTGCAGCAGCACCTGGAAGCCGTCGGGGGCCGCCTCGCGCACCGCGCGGACCGCCGTCTCCTGGAGGGTGCGGGCGGTGTCGTCGCGCCACGCGCGCGTGGCGGCCGCCTTCGTCTCGCCGAGCAGCTTCTCGACCCCGGCCCAGCCTCCGTCGTCGGGCGCCCCCTGCCACAGCGGCTCCAGCACGTCCCGTACGGCGGCCGCCAACTCGTCGGCGTCCAGGCCCTGTTCGCCGTACCCCTCCCGGCAGACGGGACAGAAGCAGAGCGCCATCAGGTAGTGGCCGGCGTCCCCGAGGCCGACGCCGCCGGTCTTGTCGTGGGCGTGCAGGTGCTGCAGGCCGTACCAGCCCAGCGACTCCAGCTCGGTGCCGCGCGCGCCGGGCCGGGCGGCCGCCTCGGCGGCGAGGTCCACGAGGTACGCGCGCGTGGCGGGCTGGGCGATGCACGGGGCCCAGGGGTAGCGGTCGCCGTAGGCGTTGACGACGGAGGTGTCCGGATGCTCGGCGCCCAGGCGGGAGTTGTGCGCGAGGACGACCCAGGTGTGCACCTCCAGGCCGGCCTCCGCGAGGGACTTCGCGGCCTCGCCGTAGGCGTCACCGGGCGCCCAGTCGCCGGCCGCGTACGGGCGCAGCTCCCGCCCCTCCCAGCGGTCGCCGGCCGGGTACAGCACCGCCGCGTGCCCGGCGGTGACGATGCGGTGGCGCGGGTGGCGGGGGGTGAGCGCGCGCGTGGAGTGGTAGGCGGCGGCCAGCGTCACCTGTTCCACGCCGAGCGCGGCGATTCGGCCGGCGGCCTCCGGGTCCCCGTTGACGTCCCAGGGGTAGACGAATGTCGACGCCTTCACTTGCCGTCCTCCAGCAGCGCGTACCCGCGGTCGATCAGCTCGGCGAGCTGCTTCACATGGTCCTCGGTGGGTTCGTGCAGCGGGGAGCGGACCTCCCCCACGTCCAGCCCGCGCAGCCGTACGCCCGCCTTGACCAGGGAGACGGCGTAGCCGCGGCCCTGGGCCCGGAGTTCGACGAACGGCCGGTAGAAGCCGTCCAGGAGACGGTTCGCGGTGCTCTCGTCGCCGGTCCTGAGCGCCTCGTGGAAGGCGAGGGCGATCTCCGGGACGAAGCAGAAGACGGCCGAGGAGTAGAGCGGGACGCCGATGGCGCGGTAGGCGAGCTGGGTCTGCTCGGCGGTGGGCAGGCCGTTGAAGTAGAGGAAGTCGCCGGGGACCTCGGTGCGGACGGCGCTGACGATGCGCTGCATGAGGTCGAGGTCGCCGAGGCCGTCCTTGAAGCCGATGATCCCGTCCGTACGGGCGAGCGCGACGACGGTCTCCGGGGTGAACACGGCGTTGTCGCGCTGGTAGACGATCACGGGCAGCGCGGTCGCGGCGGCCACCTCCCGGTAGTGCCGCAGCAGCCCCTCCTGCCCGGCGACCACGAGGTAGGGCGGCATGGCGAGCAGCCCGTCCGCGCCGGCGGCCTCGGCCACGCGCGCGTACCGCACGGCGAGCGCGGTGCCATAGCCCGCGCCGGCGACGACCGGCACCCGTCCCCCGGTCGCCTCGACGGCCGCCCGGACGCACGCCTCGAACTCCTCGGGGGTGAGCGCGTGGAACTCGCCGGTGCCGCAGCACGCGAAGACCGCGGCGGCCCCGTTCTCCACCCCGCGGCGGACATGGGCTCGGTAGACCTCGAGGTCGACCGAGCCGTCCGGTCCGTAGGCGGTGACGGGGAAGAACAGCGGCCCGCTGGGGTTACTGAGCCGAGCGGCGAGGGGGGCAGGCGTCACGGACTCTCCCGGTTACATGTTTATGATCGGCGTCTACATCTCTGAACGACACCACGCTAAAGTGCCCCATCCTGGCCGGTCAAGCGCGCCTACGGCCTCGTACCAGCAGATTTCCGGCCTCCGTGGGACACTTGACGGGTCCTGCCCCGGATCCCTAGCGTGTCCACGCATGTGAATATCGTGCATACACGCGACCCCGCCGACCGAAGGAGAAGCGAGGATGCCAGCCCCCCGCACCGTTCTGCTCACCGGCGCCGCCGGCGGGCTCGGCACCCTGATGCGGAACCTGCTGCCCGCCTTCGACTACGAGCTGCGCCTCCTCGACATCCGTCCGATCGAGGGCGACCCGGACGCGATCACCGCCGACCTCGCCGACCGGAAGGCCCTGCGTGAGGCCGTACGGGGCGTCGACGCGATCCTCCACCTCGCGGGCATCTCGCTGGAAGCCCCCTTCGAGAAGATCCTCAAGGCGAACATCGAGGGCACGTACAACCTGTACGAGGCCGCGCGCGAGGAGGGAGTGGGCCGGATCGTCTTCGCCTCCTCCAACCACGCGGTCGGCTTCACTCCGCGGCCCCAGGGCGACGACCCCCTGATCCCGATCGACACGCCGCGCCGTCCCGACACCTTCTACGGCCTGTCCAAGTCCTTCGGCGAGGACCTCGCCCAGCTCTACTGGGACAGGCACGGCCTGGAGACCGTGTCGGTGCGCATCGGCTCCTGCTTCCCGGAGCCGACCAGCGTGCGCATGCTGTCGGTCTGGATGAGCCCGCCGGACGGCGCCCGCCTCTTCCACGCGGCCCTCACCGCCGAGAACGTGGGCCACACGGTCGTCTACGGCTCCTCCGCCAACACCCGCCTGTGGTGGGACCTGTCCACCGCCCGGGCCCTCGGCTACGAACCGCAGGACGACTCCGAGCAGTACGCGGAGAAGCTGATCGCCGAACAGGGCGAACTGGAACCGGGCAACATCGCGCACGACTACCTGGGCGGCGCCTTCGTCAGCGACCCACCGATCTGGCCGTACTGACCGACTTGCACACCGGGCGGGCACCGAACGGGCCCGCCCGCCGCCATATTCGGGCATGCGGTGACCCCTGGGGGTGACGCGCGAGCGCCCACCCCCAGGGCGCGGGGAACTGCGCGACCAGCCACAACGAGCCCGCACCCGCACACCACCGCCGCACCCGAGTTCGTAGGCGACGGCCGCCCGAACGGGCACACACAGGCACGATCCCTCCAGTAACAGACCTGGTCACCCCCGCCCACCCGCTGTAGAACTTCCCCCATCGGCCCGAACGGGCAACGGCGCAGCAAAGGCGGGTGACAAATGACCGGCACCGCGGAGGACCGCCAGCGGCACATCGTGAAAACAGCGCGAGCCAAAGGCTCGGTGGACGTCACCGAACTCGCCGCCGCGCTGGGCGTGGCCAAGGAGACCGTCCGCCGAGACCTCCGCGCCCTGGAGGACCACGGCCTGGTCCGCCGCACCCACGGCGGCGCCTACCCCGTGGAGAGCGCCGGCTTCGAGACGACCCTCGCCTTCCGCGCCACCAGCCACGTCCCGGAGAAGCGCCGCATCGCCACCGCAGCGGCCGAGTTGCTCGGGGACGCCGAGACAGTGTTCGTCGACGAGGGCTTCACCCCGCAGCTCATCGCCGAGGCCCTGCCCGGGGACCGACCGCTGACCGTGGTCACCGCGTCCCTGCCCGTCGCGGGCACCCTCGCCGAGGCGGACAACATCTCCGTGCTGCTGCTCGGCGGCCGCGTCCGTCCCGGCACCCTGGCCACCGTCGACCACTGGACGACGAAGATGCTGGCCGGTTTCGTCCTCGACCTCGCCTACATCGGCGCCAACGGCATCTCCCGCGAGCACGGTCTGACCACGCCCGACCCCGCCGTCAGCGAGGTCAAGGCACAGGCGATCCGGGCCGCGCGGCGCACCGTGTTCGCGGGTGTGCACACCAAGTTCGGGGCGGTCAGCTTCTGCCGGTTCGCGGAGATCGGCGCACTGGAGGCCATCGTCACCAGCACGCTGCTGCCGTCGGCGGAGGCCCATCGGTACTCGCTGCTGGGACCACAGGTCGTGCGGGTCTGATTCAGCGGGCCGGCTTGCGAACCGCCAAGCACCACAGGGGTTCTCCGCACGGAACGGTGCCCTTTATATCCAACTATGTCCAGGAGCGATCCATGCGCACCCAGAGCCGACGACGGCCGTCGCGAGCCACGCTCGCGCTGGCCGCCGCAGGGACGCTGCTCACCCCGCTGCTCTCCGGCTGTTGGGTCGGGGCGGGCGGGTCCGGTTCCGGCGGCGACTCCGTCAACGTCCTGATGGTCAACAACCCGCAGATGGTGGAGCTGCAGAAGCTGACCAAGGCCCACTTCACCAAGGAGACCGGCATCAAGGTGAACTTCACCGTCCTGCCGGAGAACGACGTCCGCGACAAGATCAGCCAGGACTTCGCCAACCAGGCCGGCCAGTACGACGTGGCGACGTTGTCCAACTACGAGATACCGATCTACGCCAAGAACGGCTGGCTGCACGAGATGAACTCGTACGTGGCCAAGGACCCGGCGTACGACGAACAGGACGTGCTGAAGCCGATGCGGCAGTCCCTGACCGCCGACGACGGCAGGCTCTACGGGCAGCCCTTCTACGGCGAGTCGTCCTTCCTGATGTACCGCAAGGACGTGTTCGCGGCGAAGCACCTCACCATGCCCGCGCACCCGACCTGGGACCAGGTGGCCGACCTCGCCGCGAAGGTGGACGGCGCCGAGTCCGGCATGCGGGGCATCTGCCTGCGCGGACTGCCCGGCTGGGGCGAGCTGATGGCGCCCCTGACCACGGTCGTGAACACCTTCGGCGGCACCTGGTTCACCAAGGACTGGAAGGCCCGACTGGACTCCCCCGCCTTCGAGAAGGCGACGAAGTTCTACGTCGACCTCGTCCGCAGGCACGGTGAGTCCGGCGCCGCCCAGTCCGGCTTCGCCGAGTGCCTCAACAACATGACCCAGGGCAAGGTCGCCATGTGGTACGACGCCACATCGGCCGCCGGTTCCCTGGAGGCCGCGGGCTCCCCGGTCAAGGGCAAGCTCGGCTACGCGCCGGCCCCCGTGGAGAAGACCGACAACTCCGGCTGGCTCTACACCTGGGCGTGGGGCATCCAGAAGGCCTCCCGCAACCCCGACAAGGCCTGGAAGTTCGTCTCCTGGGCGTCCAGCAAGCAGTACGAGCAGCTGGTCGGCGAGACCAGTGGCTGGCCCAACGTACCGGCGGGCAAACGCGCTTCGACCTACACCAACGCCGAGTACGTCAAATCCGCGGCCTCCTTCCAGGAGATGACCAAGGCCGCCATCGAAGGCGCGAGGCCCAATGACCCGGGGGTGCAGCCGCGCCCCGCGCCCGGCATCCAGTTCGTCGGCATCCCCGAGTTCACCGATCTCGGCACCAAGGTCTCCCAGGAGATCAGCGCGGCCATCGCCGGACGCCAGTCCGTCGATTCGGCCCTGAGGAAGTCCCAGAAACTCGCCGAGAAGATCTCCAAGGAGTACGAGGGACGATGACCGCGACAACGACGGCTCCGATAGCCGCGACTCCCGCACGCACCAAGGGCGTTCCCTCCGCCCGGCTGAAGGCCTGGGCGACCCGCGCGCCGCTGCTGCCCGCCCTGGTCTTCATGATCGTGGTGACCCAGCTGCCGTTCGTGGCCACGCTGGTGATCTCGTTCTTCGACTGGAACGCCCTCTACCCGAAGGCCCGTCACTTCACCGGACTCGACAACTACCGACAGGTCCTCACCGACGCCGACCTGCGCCACTCGGTGTGGACGACGATCCTGCTCACGGCCGCCGTGGTCGTGGTCAGCCTGGTCCTGGGCCTGGCGCTCGCGCTGCTCCTGGACCGGAGGTTCCGCGGCCGGGGCGTGGTCCGCACACTGCTGATCGCGCCCTTCCTGGTGGTCCCCGTGGCGGCCGCCCTGCTGTGGAAGCACGTCCTCTACAACCCCGAATACGGCCTGCTGAACGGTCTGTTGCACTATGTGGGCGGTCCGCAGCCGGACTGGATCTCGAACACCCCGCTGCTGGCGGTCGAGGCCTCCCTGGTGTGGCAGTGGACGCCGTTCATGATGCTGATCCTGCTGGCGGGCCTGCAGAGCCGTGACCACCAGCAGATCGAGGCCGCGCGGGTGGACGGCGCGAGCGACTGGCAGATCTTCCGCCACCTCACGCTCCCGCACCTGCGCCGCTACCTCGAACTCGGCGCCCTGCTGGGCTCGATCTACATCGTCCAGAACTTCGACGCCGTCTTCACCATCACGTCCGGCGGGCTGGGCACCGCCAACCTCCCGTACACCGTCTACCAGAGCTTCTACCAGGCCCATGAGAACGGCCTCGCCTCGGCCGCGGGCGTCCTGGTGGTCATCGGCTCGATCGTCATCGCGACCTTCGCCCTGCGCGTGGTGTCGTCCCTGTTCCGCGAGGAGGTGGCTCGAGGATGAGCACCGTCGCCGTACGACTGCGAGGCGGCCGCCGCAAGGGCGCCGGACTCGGCCTGGTGGCCTGGCTGTTGGGGATCGTGTTCTTCCTGCCCATCGCCTGGATGGCCCTGACGTCCTTCCACTCGGAGGCGGACGCCGCCACCAACCCGCCCTCCTTCGGGGCCGCCCTCACCCTGGACGGCTACCGCGAGTTCTTCGGTACGGGCGGCGGGGCGAGCCCCTGGCCGGCCCTCATCAACTCGGCCGTGGCGTCGGTGGCGTCGACGCTGCTGGTGCTGCTGCTGGCTCTGCCGGCGGCGTACGCGCTGTCGGTGCGCCCGGTGAAGAAGTGGACGGACGTCCTGTTCTTCTTCCTGTCCACCAAGATGCTCCCGGTGGTCGCGGGTCTCCTGCCCATCTACCTGTTCGCCAAGAACACGGACATGCTGGACAACATCTGGCTGCTGGTCATCCTCTACACCTCGATGAACCTGCCGATCGCCGTGTGGATGATGCAGTCCTTCCTGGCCGAGGTGCCGGTCGCGGTGATCGAGGCGGCCCAGATCGACGGCGCCCGGCTGCCGACGATCCTCGCCCGTGTGGTGGCCCCGATCGCCCTGCCCGGCATCGCCGCCACCGCCCTGATCTGCTTCATCTTCAGCTGGAACGAGCTGCTGTTCGCCCGGGTGCTGACCGGCGTGGTCGCGGAGACCGCCCCCGTCTTCCTGACCGGCTTCATCACCAGCCAGGGCCTGTTCCTGGCGAAGGTGTGCGCCGCGTCGCTCGTCATCTCCCTGCCGGTGCTCGCCGCGGGGTTCGCCGCCCAGGACAAGCTGGTCCAGGGCCTGTCGCTGGGAGCCGTGAAATGAAGGCCGCCGTCATCGAGTCCGTGGGCCGTGCCGTCGTCGCCGAGGTCCCCGACCCGGCGCCGGGCCCCCGCGAGGTCGTCGTCGAGGTCGCCGCCTGCGGCCTGTGCGGCACCGATCTGCACATCCTGCAGGGCGAGTTCGCGCCGAAGCTGCCGATCGTGCCGGGTCACGAGTTCGCGGGCGAGGTGGTCGGGGTCGGCACCCAGGTCACCGAGGTCGCGGTCGGCGACCGGGTGGCGGTCGACCCGTCCCTGTACTGCTACGAGTGCCGCTACTGCCGTGACGGCCACAACAACCTCTGCGAGCGGTGGGCCGCGATCGGCGTGACCACGGCGGGCGGCGCGGCACAGTTCGCCGTCGCTCCGGTGGCCAACTGCGTGAAGCTCCCCGAGCACGTCCGCACCCAGGACGCGGCCCTGGTGGAGCCCCTGTCCTGCGCCGTGCGCGGCTACGACGTGCTGCGCTCCCGCCTCGGCGCGAACGTGCTGATCTACGGCTCCGGGACGATGGGCCTGATGATGCTGGAGCTGGCCAAGCGGACCGGGGCGGCGAGCGTGGACGTCGTGGATCTGAACCCGGCCCGCCTGGAGACGGCCGTACGCCTCGGCGTCTCGTCCTCCGCGCCGAACGCAGACGAACTGGAGCGCCCGCAGGGCTGGGACGTCGTGATCGACGCGACCGGCAACGCGGCGGCCATCCAGGACGGCCTGGGGCGCGTGGCCAAGGCGGGGACGTTCCTGCAGTTCGGGGTGGCGGACTACGCGACGCGGGTGACGATCGACCCGTACCGGATCTACAACCAGGAGATCACCGTTACGGGGTCGATGGCGGTGCTGCACAGCTTCGAACGCGCGGCCGAGCTGTTCGCGAACGGCGTCCTCGACCCGGAGGTATTCATCAGCGACCGGATCCCGCTGGAGCGCTACCCGCAGGCACTGGAGCAGTTCGCCGCGGGGGTGGGACGGAAGATCGTGGTGCTCCCCCAGAGCGCCTAGCCCGTCGCCCGGACCGCGGGAAAATCCGGTGGGGGCGCGGCGGACCGGAGCCGTACCATCCCGTCATGCCGCACCCCCAGGGATTCTCGTACGAGGAACACGCCGACGGCACCGTGCGCATCACCCACCACGGCCGTCCCGCGACCACGCTGCGCGCACCGCGCTCCACCCGGTTTCTCGCGGAGGTGGCGGCCGGCGACCCGCAGCTCGTCATGGCCCGCTGGACCGGGAACTACAAGCGCGGCAACGAGCGGACCGCCCGAGACCACCCGCGCAACGGCGCCCGCGGCCGCCGCTGAACCGATCCACTCGATCGGCCGCCGGGTAAGGGAACGGCAAAGTGGTCTCGTTCGTTGTCCCTGCATGACAGCTATGACCCCTGGCTCGAACATCCCTCTCCCCGTCACCCGCGTGACGGTGGACGTCGCCGCCCCGGTGCGGCTCGACGTATCGGGCCTGCGGGCCTGCTGCTCACGGGCGACGGCAAGGTGCGCTCCGACGACGACTTCATCTTCTACAACCAGCCGGCGGGGCCGGGCGTCACGTACCGCTCCGGCGGCGGTACGGCGCCCGACGCGATCACCGTCGACACCGCCGCCCTGCCCCCCGGCATCGAGAAGGTCGTCGTCACGGCGAGTCCGGACGCGGCCGGGCAGACCTTCCAGGGCATCGAGCCGACGGCCACGATCCGCGGCGCGGACGACAACAGCGTCCTCGCCACGTTCACACCCCCGCAGCTGGGGACGGAGACGGCGCTGGTGATCGTCGAGATCTACCTGCGCAACGGCGCCTGGAAGGCACGCGCGGTCGGCCAGGGGTACGCCAACGGGCTGGCGGGCATCGCGACCGACTTCGGGGTGACGGTCGAGGAGCCCGCCTCGGCGCCCGTCGCCCCGCCCCAGCCCGCGGCGCAGCCCCCGGTGGCGCCGCCCGCACCGCCGCTGTCCACCACGCCGCCTCCCCCGCCCGCCGCTCCGGCTCCCGCCGCGCCCGCTCCCGGTGCCGGGAAGATCAACCTCGACAAGGGCCGGGTGAGCCTGCAGAAGAACCAGACCGTCTCCCTGGTCAAGGGCGGCCGTCCGCTGCTCGCCCAGGTCAAGATGGGCCTCGGCTGGGAGCCGGCCTACCGGGGCTCCGACATCGACCTGGACGCGTCGGTCATCGCCTACGGCCCGCAGCGCAACCACATCGACAGCTGCTACTTCGGCAAGCTGTCCATCCTCAACGGCGCGATCAAGCACTCCGGCGACAACCTCACGGGCGAGGGCGCGGGCGACGACGAGGTCATCGTGGTCGACCTCGGCCGCATCCCGCAGGAGGTGACCGGCCTGGTCTTCACGGTCAACTCCTTCTCCGGCCAGAAGTTCACCGACGTGGCCAAGGCCTACTGCCGCCTCCTGGACGCCGCGACCGGCGAGGAGTTGGTCCGCTTCGACCTGACCAACGCAGAGGCACAGACGGGCGTCATGATGGCCAAGCTGATCCGCCAGTTCTCCGGCGAGTGGGACATGACGGCGATGGGCCAGTTCGTGAAGGCCCGCACGGTCCGGAACATGGTGAAGCCGGCCGCCCAAGCGCTGTAGGCGGTCGTACGACGTCCACGGGTGCCCCCTCGGGCGGGGGCACCCGACGTCTCAGGTCTCCGCGGTCTCCGCCGACCGCAGCCCTTCGGTCAGCAGGGACAGATAGCGGCGGATGCGCGGCCGCCCGCCGTTCGCCAACTCCGCGGCGGAGGACACCCCGTGGGCCAGCCGCAGCACGTCGATCGGCTCGAGGTCCCGCCGCAGCGTCCCCTCCCTCTGGGCCGCCTCGACCAGCCGCGCGGCCGCGCCCTTCATGTGCGTGCCGCAGGCGGTGAGGGCCGCGTTGCTGCCGTCGGTGACGGCCGACCCCAGCAGCGCCTTCAGACCCCGCACTTCGATCGTGCGGACGCAGACCTCGTAGAGCCACTCCTGAAGGGCCTCGCCGGGCGGCAGTTCCTTCGCGATGTCGTCGGCACGGTTGCCGAGCGCCTCGATGGCGTCGACGTACACCGCCTCCAGCAGCGCCTGCCGCGTCGGGAAGTGCCGGTACAGCGTCCCGGAACCCACCCCCGCCCGCTTGGCGATGTCGTCGAGGGACGCGTTCTCCCCGTGCTCGGCGAAGGCGTCCGCCGCGCTCTTCAGCAGCCGCTCATAGTTCCGCCGGGCGTCCGCCCGCATGGGTTTGACCTGCGCCATCCAGATACTCCTTGCGAACCGGGGACCCTCTCCGTATCTTAGCGAGAGTTAAACGGAGACAGTCCCCGGTTATCTCCGCGGGCCCTTCCACCTGCCCACACTCCGTTGCTTCGTGCTGCCCGCGCGCATCCACCGAGGACATTCGAAACGGGAGAACCCCATGTCCGGCCCGTCCACGACCACCGAAACACGCCCCGCACTCCAGCACCCCGCCCGCCTCGGCACCGTCCTCTTCGTCATCGTCACCGCCTACCTGATGGTCGGCGTCGACTCCACGGTCGTCAACGTCGCGCTGCCCGACATCCAACAGGACCTCCACTTCAGCCGCACCGGCCTGTCCTGGGTCCTCAACGCCTACACCCTCGCCTTCGGCGGGCTGCTGCTGCTCGGCGGCCGCGTCGGCGACATCGTCGGCCGCCGCCGCACCCTCGCCACCGGTGTCCTGCTCTTCGCCGGCTCCTCCCTGCTCGGCGGCCTCGCGACCGACAGCGTCTGGCTGCTCGCGGCCCGAGCGCTGCAGGGCGTCGGCGCCGCCCTCATCGCGCCGAGCACCCTCGCCCTGATCACCACCAACTTCCCCGAAGGCCCGCGCCGCCACCACGCGCTCGGCGTCTACGCCTCCATGGCCGGCATCGGCGCCTCCATCGGCCTGGTGGTCGGCGGGATGCTCACCTCCTGGGCCTCCTGGCGCTGGGCCCTGCTGATCAACGTGCCGATCGGGCTCGGCGTGGCCCTCGCCCTGCCCCGCTTCGTCGCCGAGACCCCGCGCCACGCGGGCCGGTTCGACGCGGCGGGCGCCCTGACCGGCACGGCGGGCATGACCTCGCTGGTGTACGCCTTCATCCGGGTCTCGGCGTCGGGGTGGAGCGACACCCTCGCCCTGCTCGCGTTCACCACGGCGGCCGCCCTGCTCGCCGGTTTCACCCTGGTGGAGTCCCGGGCCGCTCAGCCGATCATGCCGCTGCGGCTGTTCTCGGACCGCAACCGCGCGGGCGGCTACGCGGGCGTTCTGCTGCTTCCGGCAGGCATGTTCGGCGCCTTCTACTTCCTGACGCTGATCAGCCAACAGGTGCTGAACTACAGCCCGTTGCGCGCCGGGTTCGCGTTCCTGCCGATGACGCTGGCGATGTTCACGACCGTCCGCTTCGTGCCGCGGCTGGTCGGCCGGCTCGGCGCCAGGCCGATCCTGCTCACCGGCATGGCCCTGCTGACCACCGCCGCCGGATGGCTGTGGCGGCTGCGGCCCGGCGAGGGCTACGCGGCCGGCCTGCTCGGCCCGCTGCTGCTCATCGGCGTCGGCGTGGGCCTCAGCTTCATGCCGCTCAACGCGACCATCCTCGCCCGCGTCCAGCCGCACGAGGCGGGCGCTGCCTCCGGACTGCTCCAGACCCTTCAGTGGCTCGGCGGCACCCTCGGACTGTCGGTCCTGGTCACGGTGTTCGGCACGGCGACCCGGCACGCGTCCGGCACCCCGGCCGAGATCCTCACGGCGGGCTCGGCACGCGCGTTCGGCGCGGCCGCCCTGATCGCCGCCACGGCCCTGGCGGTCTGCGCGACGGTGATCAGGGCCGACCGCCCGGGAAGGACGTGATCGGGGCGTACGACCAAGGCCTGTTGCGAAAGCCCCGCCTGCCCCGCGACGCCCGGCACGCTCCCCCATGACGCCTCAGGGCCCGCCCTCCGGCCGGACGACGGGACTTTCGCAACAGCCCTAGAACAACGCGCTGTAGGCGTTCAGTGCGGGCTGTCCGCCGAGGTGGGCGTAGAGCACCGTCGACTCGGCGCCGATCTCCCCGCGCCGCACGAGATCGATCATGCCGGCCATCGACTTGCCCTCGTAGACGGGGTCGGTGATCATCCCCTCCGTGCGGGCGGCGAGGCGCATCGCCTCCAGGGTCGTCTCGTCGGGGACGCCGTACGTCCCCGCGTGGTACCGCTCGTCCAGTTCGACGTCGTCCTCGGTCAACTCGCGCCGCACGCCGATCAGCCGACCGGTATGCGCGGCGATCCGGGCGATCTGCTCCCTGGTCGCGGCGGGCTTGGCCGAGGCGTCGACGCCGAGCACCCGGCGCCGCCGTCCGCCCGCCTCCTCCAGCGCGGCGAACCCGGCGACCATGCCGGCCTGGGTCGAGCCGGTCACCGAACACACGACGACGGTGTCGAAGAAAACGCCCAACTCCCGCTCCTGCTCGGCGACTTCATAGGCCCAGCCGGCGAACCCGAGGCCGCCGAGCGGATGGTCGGAGGCGCCCGCCGGAATGGCGTACGGCTTCCCGCCCCGCTCCTCGACCTCCCGGAGGGCCTGCTCCCAGCTCTCCTTGAACCCGATACCGAACCCGGCCTTCACCAGCCGTACGTCGGCTCCGGCGAGTCGGCTGAGCAGGATGTTGCCGACCTTGTCGTACACGGAGTCCGGCCAGTCCACCCAACTCTCCTGCACCAGCACGCACTTGAGCCCGGCACGCGCGGCCACGGCGGCGACCTGACGGGTGTGGTTGGACTGCACCCCGCCGATCGAGACCAGCGTGTCGCAGCCCTGGGCCAGCGCGTCGGCGACCAGGTACTCCAGCTTGCGCGTCTTGTTCCCGCCGTAGGCGACGCCGGAGTTGCAGTCCTCCCGCTTGGCCCAGAGGGAGGCGCCACCGAGCTCGGCGGTCAGCCGCTCCAGGGGGTGCACCGGGGACGGGCCGAAGAGGAGGGGGTAACGCTCGTACGAGGCAAGAGACATGGGTCCTCCCGGTCGGGATCAGTCGCCGTCGGCCCGGTCGCCGCCGGTGGGGTCGGTGTCGGTGTCGGCGGGGTCGGTGTCGGTCAGCTCGACCAGGTCGGCGAGGCTGCGCCAGATCTCCGCGGTGACCCGCACCGCCGTCTCGGCGTCACCGGCCGCGCACGCCTCGATCAGCCGCTCGTGCAGGCCCGCGGAACGGCAGGTGCCGCCCTCGCCGAAGCGACGGCGCTCCAGGCGGCGGATGAGCGGGGTGTAGCGGGCGATGGTGGCGGCGGCCGCGTGGTTGCCGGCGACGCGGACGAGGACGTCGTGCAGGGCGTCGTCGGCCCGCAGCGCACCGTCCACGTCACCCGCGCCGACGGCCGCCGCGAACCGCTCGTTGGCCGCGCGCATGGTCTGCACGTCGGCGGCGAAGAGACGCGGTACGGCGACCCGGGTCGCCAGCTCGTGCATGGCACCGACCACGGCGGCCGCGTCCCGCACATCGGCGGCGACCACCGGGGTCACCCGGGTGTAGCTCTGCGGCTTGCTCTCCAGCAGCCCCTCGTCCACGAGCCGCGCGAAGGCCTCCCGCACCGGCGCCCGGGACAGCCCCATCCGCTCGGCGAGCTCGGCGTCCCGCACCACCGCACCGGGCTCCAGTTCCCCGGCCACGATGGCGTCCCGGATGGATGTGTAGGCGCGGTCCCGGAGAAGGGTGCGCCGGATGGGTCGTATGGCCTCCACGACTGAAATGTTAGATGTCAGCCAGCAGCGCGGGCAAGGGTGTGGCCCGCACCCCCCGTAGAAGTGCGGGCCACGATCATGGGCTCAGGCAACCCAGGGCCAGTCGGCGTCCCGGGTGGCCTCGAGCAGCGGGACCATCCGGAAAGCCGCGTCGCTCAGACCGCCGAAGGTGTGCCGGTTCGCCTTGCCCGAGGGGCCGTGGCCCGCGCGGTACCCGGCGAGGTTCCAGGTGTAGACCGGCACATGGGCCGGGACCTGCTCCGTCGGGTCGCCGTGGTGGTTGAAGGCGTACTGCTCGTCGGTGACGATCAGCACCCGGTCCTGACCCCGGTAGTGCGCGCGCACCGCGCTGGTGGTGTCGGTGCCGCCCAGGTCGCCGAAGCGGTCCAGGATCCCCAGCACCGACTCGCCGCTGCGGAACGCCAGGCGCCGGCTCGTGGTGCCGAACTCGACGAGATCCGCGTCGGCCGCCCGCAGCGCGAGCGCCGTGCCGAAGATCGCCGCCGCGTCGGCCCGGTTGAGCTCGGAGCGGTCCGACAGCCGCGCCCACATCGAGCCGGAGCGGTCGACCAGGATCAGCGTGCGGCCCGGCAGCGCGGGCACGTTGGCCAGCGAGTGCCCGAGCGCCTGCTCCAGCGGGTACGACCAGCGCAGCGAGGGCGCGTGCCGGTACGCGGCGAGATACCGGAAGGGGAACTGCCGCGAGCGCGCGACCTCGGCCGCGTCACTGATCTTCGCCGCCACCCGGGCCGCGACCTCGTCCGAGACCCCCGCCTGATCGAAATTGCGCAGGTTACGGACGAGCGCCATCGCCCCCATGGACGGGATCACGGCCTCCCAGGCCGCCTTGTCCATGGGGCCCTGGAGCCAGCCGGCCAGCGCCTCCCAGGTGATCCCGGCCGCCGCGAGCCGCTCGGCACCGCCCGCGGAGGTCACCACCGCACGGCGCTCCCGCACCGGCAGCGCCATCAGCTCACGGTGCGCGGTCAGGACGCCGTCCGCGACGGGCGGTACCGCGGCGTCCGGGTGGTGCCGGCGGTCGAGGGCGTACCGGAACAACTCACCCTGCCACGGCTTGTCCGGGTCCGGCGTCGCATGCACCAGGTTGAGGATGTCGCCGAACCGGTAGCCCTTGGACGCTGTGTCGTACTTCAGCAGCGACTTGCCGCTGTAGAGACGGCGTACGGCGTCGGCGATCCCGCGCTTGACCGGCTTGGGGACGTTACGGCCGTACGTCGCCGTCCAGTACGCGAGCAGTTCGCCGGGCTCGTCCGGGCGCCGCAGTACGGAGGCGACGACCTGCCGGTTGGCCGGGCCGTCGGTGGCGCCCGCGTCGAGGCGCGCCTTCACGTACTCGGCGGCGCCGACGAGGGAAGCGGTACGGAGGTTTCCCTCGCCGCGCAGCCAGCCGAGCAGACCGGCCGTCCACGCCGGATCCTCGACGGCGAGCTGCCGCACGAGCCGCGCGAAGCGGTCGTCGCGGTCGGCGCCGCTCTCGTAAAAGGTCTTCTGCGACACGAAGTTGGCGACCGCGAGCAGGAAGAGCTCGGAGCGCGCGTCCCGCTCCCGGCCGCGTCCGCCCTCGTATGTGCGGAGCACACGGCCCGTGGAGGTGACGCGAGAAGTGGGCTGCGCCTTCGCGCCCTTGGTGTTGAATCGCGCCATGGTGAATTCCCCCGAATTCTGAATGGGTTTCGGAGGGAGGCGCGGCAGAAGGAGGGGCCCGAGATCAGGGGTCGGCGACGGCCTTATCACCTGGCGCGTCTTCCATTTCCGCCACACCGGCCCTTCGGCCGGCGACGGGATTCGAACCCGCACGCTCACCTGGAGCACCAAGTCCCTGAAGTATCCGCTGCCTGCGCACCGGGCACCCACCATGAACTGCGCCTCCCGAGATCAAGGTCGGCGGCGGCACTGATTCTCTGAGAAAGGGAAGTAACCGCAGCCTGCGCACCGGGAGGTGCATGAAGTTGTGGTGTCCAGAGAACAAGGTCGGCGGAACCGACAAAGGTGCTCTAACCCCTGAGCTACACCGGCGCGTTGTACCGGCGGCGGGACTCGAACCCGCGACCGCCCCATTATCAGTGGAAGTAGGTCCTGCCTTCGCACCTGGACGTTCATCACTGTAGAAGGCAACCGGTGGAGCTGGCGAGCGAATTAAGCGCGGGCGCTCAGGGGGTGGGCTTCACTCACGTCTGGTGAGCCAGACTTCCTGGTATCTCCGACTCCGCAACTGTCGGATCGGCTCCCCGCGAGGATTATTCAGTTGCCGGTAGTTCGGTGTCAGCGCATGGCAGTTCGGGCAGCGGAGACACGGCGCAGGGTGTCCACGCCGTGCCTCTGCTTTTTGCCGACGGGTCAGATTGGCACAGGTATCGACTGCACCGATTACTGCAGTGCGCCTGCGCTCCGCGGGCTTTATCGCTTCTGGCGCTTCCACGGCCCCGTGATCGCCAGCATGATCCCCGGCTCCTGGATGTTGGCGTACAGGGTCCTGCCGTCCGGGGAGAAGGTGACGCCGGTGAACTCGCTGTACTCGGGGTCCTCCTCGGTGCCGAGGTTCAGTTCGTTGCGGGCGATCGGGTAGGTACGGCCGCTGTCGGTCGCGCCGAACAGGTGCTGCAGGCCCTCGCCGTCCTCGGCGATGACGAGGCCGCCGTACGGCGAGACGGTGATGTTGTCGGGGCCGTCGAAGTTGCCCTCGACGGACGGGTCGGGGTTGACGCCGATCAGGACCTTCAGGGTCAGGGTGCGGCGCTTGGGGTCGTAGAACCACACGGCGCCGTCGTGCTGGACGGGGCTCTCGGCACGGGCGTACGAGGAGACGATGTAGGCGCCTCCGTCACCCCACCACATGCCCTCCAGCTTGCGGGCGCGGGTGATCTGGCCGTCGGTGAACTGCTTGCGCGTCGAGACCGTCTTCGCGTCCCGGTCCGGGACGTCCACCCAGTCCACGCCGTAGACGGTGCCGATCTTCGTGGCGCGGGAGAGGTCGTCGACGAACTTGCCGCCGGAGTCGAAGCACTTGAAGGCCTGCAGGACACCCGCGTCGTCGGCGAGCGTGCGCAGCCTGCCGCGCCCGTGGTGGAAGCCGGCCGGCGGGGTCCAGCGGTACAGCAGGCCGTTGGGGCCGGACGCGTCCTCGGTGAGGTAGAGGTGGCCGCGCTTGGGGTCGACGACGACAGCCTCGTGGGCGTAACGGCCCAGCGCCTTGATGGGCTTGGGGTTCCGGTTGGCCCGGCGGTCCTCGGGGTCGACCTCGAAGACGTAGCCGTGGTCCTTGGTCATGCCGTTCTGGCCGGCCTTGTCCTCGGTCTCCTCACAGGTCAGCCAGGTGCCCCAAGGGGTGTTGCCGCCCGCGCAGTTGGTGGAGGTACCGGCGATGCCGACCCACTCGGCGACATGGTCGCGGCGCACCTCGACGACCGTGCAGCCGCCGGACGCGGCGGGGTCGTAGACCAGGCCCTCGGTGAGCGGGACGGGGTACTTCCAGTTCGAACGCGGGCCCTTGAGCTCGTGGTTGTTGACCAGCAGGGTCGCGCCGCGGGGGCCGTCGAAGGTGGACGTGCCGTCGTGGTTGGACGGGGTGAACTCGCCGGACTCCAGCTTGGTCCTGCCGCTGTAGGTGATGATCCGGTACTTGAAGCCGGCGGGGAGGGCCAGGATGCCGTCCGGGTCGGGGACGAGCGGTCCGTAGCCGACGCCGTGGTGTCCGTGCGCCAACTCCTCGGCGCCGTCGGTCTCGTCGGTCTCCGTGGACGCGAGGGCGTTCGGGGCGGTGGCGAGGGCGCCGACGCTGCCGGCCAGCGCGACCCCGGCACCGGTGATCGCGGATTTTCTGGCGAAGTCCCTGCGGGTGAGCGACATGGTGTCTCCTGTGACGGTGGGCGTGCCGTGGAGGGTGGCGGACCTCGGGTCGGCGTCACGGTTTCGCCCACGCCTGAACGTGAGTTGAACACCGGGCGACCACTGATGACCCACTTCCATGAATCCGTACACCACACCCCATGGAAAGCCAAAGACTTTCGGCTCCCGCTAAAGCCCCTACGAGGACGGCACCCAGGGCAAAGAGACTCGCATCCGCCGCAACGGCACGCGGGGACAAGGGCTTTCGCGCCAGCCGCGACACACGCAAGGGGACGGGCTCCCACGCCGACCACAACGGCTCGTGAGGAGAAGGGCTTCCACACCGAACCCGACGGCACCCGGAAGCGAAGGACTTTTCACCACCCGCCACGGCATCCCGAACCGAAGGGCAGACCCGCGACACCCGCAACGACACCCGGAACCGCACGGCATTCCGCGCAGCACCCGCGACACCCGAAGCGAACGCCCTCGCCCGCCATGACGCCAACCCCCGCGCCCGCCGCAACGGCACCCACCCCCAGGCGAAGGCCCGCACCCGTCACAACGCCAACGCCCCACGCCTGCCACAACGACACGCCCAAGCGAAGGCCCGCGTCCGCCAAGACGCCAACGCCCCACGCCCGCCCCGACAGCGCCTCGCAGCGACAGCGCCTCGCAGCGAAGGAGCATCCATACCCGCCCCCGCCCGCGACAGCGCCGCGCCGCGAAGAAGCGTCCGTACCCGCTGCCGCGGCGCCGTCCGGATCGGGGACCCGCCGCCGCGCGCCGCACGCCCGGCCACCGCGGCCCGTACGCGCGTGGGGCACTCGGAACGAAGCGGCCCCGCCCGCCTCAACCCCCCTGCTGCGAACGCGCCTTGAACGCCGCCTTCCGGGCCTCCTTCGCGATCCGCTTGTCCGGGTGCAGGCGGCCCATCGCCTCCAGTACGTCGGCCGTGGCCGGATGGTCGACGCGCCAGGCCGCAGCGAAGAAGCCGCCGTGCTGGGCCGCCAACCCCTGGACCAGCGAGCGCAGTTCCTCGGAGTTCCCCTCGGCGGCGAGCTGCGCGGCGACGGTGTCGATGGTGAGCCAGAAGATCATCGCTTCCGAGGGTGCGGGCACGTCCGCCGCCCCGTGCTCGCTCAGCCAGACCCGGGCCAGCCCGCCGAGTTCGGGGTCGTCCAGCACCTCCCGCAGCGCCGGCTCGGCCTCCGCCCCCACCAGGGCCAGCGCCTGCTGGCAGCGCAGTCGGCGCAGCGGCGCGCCCGCGTCCGAGCCGCGGCTCGCGGCGAGCAACTCCCGGGCGCCCTCCAGCGGTTGCCGCCGTGCCAGCCACTGCTCGGTCTCGGCGCGCGCGGCCTGCGGAGGGAACGTCGCCGTCCCGTCGAGCAGCGCGTCCGCGCCCTTGTCGGCGAGGTCACCGACGGCCGGCGCGGTGAACCCGGCCTCCAGCAGCCGCGCGCGCAGGCCGTACAGGCCGAGCGGGGTCAGCCGCACCATGCCGTAGCGGGAGACGTCCGTGTCGTCGACCGGCGCGGCGGGTTCCTCGTCGGTGTCCGCCATCAGCGCCTCGTCGACCGGCTGGTACTCGACGAGTCCGACCGGCTCCAGCAGCCGGAACTGGTCGTCCAGCTTCATCATCGCGTCGGAGACCTGCTCCAGGACGTCGTTGGTGGGCTCGCCCATGTCGGAGGGCACGATCATGGACGCGGCGAGCGCGGGCAGCGGGACCGGGGAGTCGCCCGGCCCCTCCTCGGTGACGGAGAGCAGGTACAGGTTGCCGAGGACGCCGTCGAGGAACTCGGCCTCCGCCTCCGGGTCCCACTGCAGCCGGTCGAAGTCGATCTCGCCGCCCTCGTCCAGGGCCTCCTCCAGGCCCTCGATGTCGGGCACGCTCGCGTCGGCGAGCACCGTCTCCAGGGCCCCCTGCCACACGGCGAGCACGTCGTGCGGCGAGCCGCCGGTGAGCAGCGCCAGCTCCGCACCGGCCCGCACGGTGCCCTCGTCCTCGTCGGCGATCTCGACGAGCCCGGTGTCCAGGGCCACCCGCCATGCCTCGCCCGCGTCGGCCGCGGCGTCGTCCCCGGTCAGTCCCAGCACCTCGGCGGCGGCCGGCAACTGCTCGTCCACGAGCCCGCCCCCGGCGTCGACGCGGGTGTCGGGGCCGGCCCAGCGGGCGAGCCGGGCGGCCCGGGACAGCAGGGGTGTGGACAGCGCGTCCCGCGCCAGCTCCGCTTCGGGGTGCAGCCGTACCGGCGGCAGGGGGGAGCTGTCTGACATCGGCTGGTTCTCCTAGGGGCCAGGTCGGCCGTACGACCACCTGGACGACGTACGGCTCAATCGCTCAGCCTAGACGGATTTCGACCCATGCCGCCCGGTTCATCTCCTGGTCAGGGTCCGTACATGGCCGAAACCTTGACAACTGGCCGGAGCAGGCAGGAGATTGACGCGCGTAGAAACGGGGGGACAACTGTTCACTCATCTCTACGCGCGTCACCAGACGCTCCACGCACCACCCTCGTCCCGGCGCTTCTGTACGTCCCCGGAGGGATTCCGTTGCCGAGCAAGTCTTCCGCGCGTCTCGCCGCGCTCACCGTCGCCGCCGTGTGCTCCGCGGCCTCCACGGTCGCCCTGACGGCGCCCGCGCACGCCGACACCGTACGCATCCACGACATCCAGGGCACGACCCGAATATCGCCGTACGCCGGCCAGAAGGTGGCGGACGTGCCCGGAATCGTCACCGCCACGCGCACGTACGGCTCGTCCAGAGGTTTCTGGCTCCAGGATCCGAACCCGGACGACAACCCGGCCACCAGTGAGGGCGTCTTCGTCTTCACCAGCTCCACCCCGAAGGTCGCCGTCGGTGACTCCGTCACGGTCACCGGCACGGTCTCGGAGTACGTCCCGGGCGGCGCCTCGACCGGCAACCAGTCGCTGACCGAGATCACCAAGCCGACCGTCACCACGGTGTCGACGGGCAACGCGGTCCCCGCGCCGGTCGTGATCAACGCGAAGTCGGTGCCGGACCTGTACGCCCCGGCCGGCGACACCGCCGCGAACGGTTCGGTCAACGGCCTTCCGCTGCAACCGGCGACGTACGCCCTGGACTACTACGAGTCCCTGGAGGGCATGAACGTCCAGGTCGCCAATGCCCGGGTGGTCACCGCGACCGACCCGTACGCCGAGCTGTGGGTCACCGTGAAGCCGCACGAGCACCCGACCCGTCGCGGCGGCACGCTGTACGGCTCCTACACCTCGCAGAACACCGGCCGACTGCAGATCCAGTCGCTGGGCGCGGTCGCCGACTTCCCGAAGGCGAACGTCGGCGACACCCTCACCGGCACCACCACCGGCCCGCTGGACTTCAACCAGTTCGGCGGTTACACACTGGTCGCCGGTCAGCTGGGCACGCTGAAGAGCGGCGGGCTGCAGCGCGAGACGACGAAGAAGCAGTCGCGCGGAGAGCTGGCGGTCGCCACCTACAACGTCGAGAACCTCGACCCGTCCGACACCACGTTCGCCGCGCACGCCGCCGCGATCGTGAACAACCTGCAGTCGCCCGACGTCGTGTCCCTGGAGGAGATCCAGGACAACGACGGCGCGACGGACGACGGGGTCGTCGACGCGAGCACGACGGTGAACAAGCTGATCGACGCGATCGTCGCGGCGGGCGGCCCGAAGTACGACTGGCGTTCGATCAACCCGGTCAACGACCAGGACGGCGGCGAGCCCGGCGGCAACATCCGTCAGGTGTTCCTCTTCAACCCCGAGCGGGTGTCCTTCGTGGACCGTGCGGGCGGCGACTCCACCACCGCCGTCGGCGTCACCAAGGTGCACGGCAAGGCGCAGCTGACGGCGTCCCCGGGCCGCATCGACCCGGCCAACGACGCCTGGAAGTCCAGCCGCAAGCCGCTGGCCGGCGAGTTCGTCTTCCGTGGCCGCACGGTCTTCGTGATCGCCAACCACCTCAACTCCAAGGGCGGCGACCAGGGGCTGACCGCGCAGTACCAGCCGCCGGTGCGCAGCTCGGAGACCCAGCGCCACGCGCAGGCGACGCTGGTCAACGCGTTCGTCAAGAGCATCCTGGACGTCCAGAAGAACGCCGACGTCGTCGCGCTCGGCGACATGAACGACTTCGAGTTCTCCGACACCGCGAAGATCCTCGAGGGCGACGGCGAGCTGTGGTCGGCGATCAAGTCGCTGCCGAAGAGCGAGCGTTACACCTACGACTACCAGGGCAACGAGCAGGTCCTGGACCAGATCCTGATCAGCCCGTCGATCCGCCGCGACTGCGACTTCGAGTACGACAGCGTGCACATCAACTCGGAGTTCAACGACCAGATCAGCGACCACGACCCCCAGGTGCTGCGGTTCCGCCCGTAACAGCCACAGGTCGGCTGGGCGGGGTCGACGTGGTCAGGCGTAGACCCCGTCCAGCCAGTGCTGCCAGGCGGCTTCGGTCGCCTTGGCGTCGGCGTCCGGGGCGAAGTCGTGGACGCTGATGCCGACCGGGGCGCCCCAGTGGTTGCGGCCGAAGAAGCGGATCAGGGCGTCCTCGGTGCGCAGCCCGATGAAGTAGGGGTCGCGGAAGTCCAGCACGGCGTCGAGGGTTCGGCCCTCCGGGCCGTGCGCCCGCACCCGCGCGCCCGCTGCCGCGTCCTCGGCCAGCCCGAGCGCCCGTCCGACGGCGGTGAAGGCGTCGGCGGTCTGCGAGGCCTCGGGGCCCTGCAGCTGGGCGAAGGTCACCGGGCGCGGCGCGAAGTGGGTGAGGTACTCGCGCAGGGTGTGCAGATAGAAGTCGGTGTGCTTCGACGCGCCGTCGTACTGGTTGTCCCAGTCGTCGGTGAAGATGCCGCTGTGCACATAGCGCACCCAGGCGCGGCGGCCCTCGTCCCGCGCCTCGATGGTGTGGTCGAGCTGGTTGACGCTCTGGACGGAGAAGCCGACGTCCTCGCTGCGGACGGTGAGGCGGTGCGGCGGGTCGTAGGCGGTGACGGTGGAGCCGAAGGCGGCCCGGCCGCCGACGCGGGGCTCGGGCGGGTCCATCGGCCACAGATAGGCGCCGCTGGCGTTGGTGATGGCCTCCCACACCTCCTCCGGCGACGCGTCGACCTCGAACTCGCGGACGATCTCGAACTCCTTGGACATGGCAAGCTCCTGACTATTCCAACTCGGTCTGCTTGAGGGTGGGATGGACGGCCACGACGATCCGGTGGTCACGACCACCTTCGGTGTCCGGGGCGTCGTACTTACGGATCAGCGCGCTGACCCCTGCGGTCAACTCCTCGATGAACGCGGCCCGTTCGGCGGCGGAGGCGAAGCGGACCTCGCCGTCCAGCGCGTACGTGGCCAGCCGCTGACGGGCCTTGGCCGCGCCGGTGATCAGCGAGCCGACGTCCCGCACCAGACGGGCGCCGAGGGCGAGCAGCCAGCGCGCGGAGAGCTGGTCGCGGAAGCGGTCCGGGTCCGGCTGCACGGAGGCGAGCGCGAGCGGTGAGATGACGTACGACGCGGCGGTCGCCCGCATCAGCCGCTCGGTGACATTGCCCTTGCGGCGCTCCCCGGCGAGCTCGACGAGGCCGTGCCGCTCCAGCGCCTTCAGGTGGTAGTTCACCTTCTGGCGCGGCAGCCCCACCTTCCCGGCCAGCATCGCCGCCGATGTCGGCCCCGCGGCCAGCTCGGCGAGCAGACGGGCCCGTATGGGGTCCAGGGAGACGGCGGCGGCCTCGGGGTCCTCGATCACGGTGACGTCCAGCATGCGTCCACCGTCTCACCGAAAACTTTTATTGTCCAGACGATCCGAGTTTTCGGCCAGTCCCGCTCAGGGACGAGCCCCGGCGCGATTCGGGCCGGGGATTCGGGAGACCCACCGGTCATGGACGAGGAGACGAAGGACGAGGGTGAGATCGAGAGTCCGACCCGGCTGCCGGCGCGGTCCTGGCGGGCGGTGGCCCGGCGCACGGCGAAGGAGTTACTGGACGACGAACTCGGCGACCGTGCCGCCGCGTTGACGTACTACGCAGTCCTGTCCCTGTTCCCGGCGCTGCTGTTGCTGGTGTCGCTGCTCGGGGTGGTGGGCCGCAGCGCCACCGACAAGATCCTCGACAACATCCGGGCCCTGGCGCCGGGTCCGGCCAGGGACATCCTGCGGGACGCGGTGAGACAGCTGGGCGACAGCGGTGGTACGGGCAGTGTGCTGGCCGTGGTGGGCCTGCTGGCAGCGCTGTGGTCGGCCTCCGGGTACGTGGCCGCGTTCATCCGCGCGTCCAACGCGGTGTACGACCTTCCGGAGGGCCGGCCGGTGTGGAAGCTGACGCCGCTCAGGCTGGCGCTGACCGTGGCGCTGATGCTGCTGCTCGCGGCGAGCGCGGTGATCGTGGTCTTCACGGGGCCGTTGGCGGAGCGCGCCGGGACGGCGTTCGGCTTCGGGGGCGCGGCGATCGCGGTCTGGGGCGTGGTGAAGTGGCCGGTGCTGCTGATGCTGGTGGTGATGATGATCGGGCTGTTGTACTGGGCGGCCCCCAACGTCCGTGGGCGCGGCTTCCGTTGGGTCAGTCCCGGCAGCTTCCTGGCGACGCTGATCTGGCTGGCGGCTTCCGCCGGGTTCGCCGTCTACGCGGCCAATTTCGCCTCGTACAACAAGACTTACGGGACGCTCTCGGGCGCCATCGTGTTCCTGGTGTGGCTGTGGCTGTCGAATCTGGCGATCCTGGTGGGGCTGGAGTTCGACGCGGAACTGGCGCGTGAGCGGGTCGCCTGCCGGGGGCTGTCGCCGACCGAGCCGTATGTGGAGCCTCGGGACACGCGGAAGTGGCCGGCGAAATGGCGGGCCGCCTTGGGGGCAGCCGCCCCCAAACCCCCGGTTCGGCCCTGACAGGCCTCGTCCTCAGTCAAACGCCGGACGGGCTGGGAGTGCCCGTCCGGCGTTTCGGGGTTCGCCTCACTTCTTGGTCCGCGTCACGTCTGGGTCGTCGTCACGTCTGGGTCCGCGTCACTTCTTGGGATACCTCCACCCCACCACCACGACCACCGCAAGCGTCGCGCCGATGATCAGGGCGGGGCGGGGGTGCCGCACCGCTGCCCTGACCACGGGGCGGGCCGGCCACGGCATGTCACGTTCCGCCCGGTGCTCCAGGGTGCGGCCCGTCTCCGCCGCCTTGTCCTGGGCGGTGTGGCCCGCCCGGATCATCTGCCGCCCGGTGTTCGTCGCCCGGTCCTGGACCTTGTGGCCGGCCTGCGTGGCACGCTCCTGCACGGTGTGTCCGGCCTGGGCGGCCCGTTCCTGCACGGTGTGTCCGGCCAGCGCCACCGTGCTGCGCAGCTGCACGGTCATCGCGCCGGCCTTGTCCCTGAGGTCCGCCGCCCGGGCCTGCGCCCGTCCCTTCACATCCATCTTGCCCGCCAACCGCTCCACGGTGTCGCCGAGTTCGCTGCGCGTCCGTTCGATCTGCCGGCGCAGCTCGTCGGGGCCCTTCACGCCCGTCTCCCCCGCCGCCTTGTCCGTCATCGGTGTGCCCTCTCCTTGATCTCCTCGACATCGGCCTTGACACTGCCGAGGGCCTCCTCGGGAGTGGGGGGCGTGGCCTTGCGCAGCTGGGCGCGGCCGGTCGCGCCGAGTACGGCGGCGATCACGAACAGCACCGCCGTCACGATGAGCGCCGCGGCCCAGACGGACAGCGTCAGTGAGAGGGCGGCGATGGCCGTGCCCGCCGCCGCGAGCAGCCCGGCGTACCCGAACGCGCCCGCCGCGCCGAGCAGTCCGCCGCCGCGCCCGGCGCGCCGACCCTTCTCGGCCAACTCCTCCTTGGCGAGGGCCACTTCCTGTCGTACGAGCCGGGAGAGCTGTTCGGTGGCCTGGCCGACGAGGTCGCCCACCGACTGGTGCCCGTCGCGCACCGGCCCGGAGTGGGTGGTCCCGGTCACGGTCGCCTCCTCTCGTGTTCCTCTGGTTCGAAAACGTTCGGAACACCCCGGGTACCCGGACCGGCCCCCACTACCCCTCGGGCCCGCCGCCCCGCCCGGGCTCGCGCAGCCGGGCCAGCTGGGTCTGGAACCAGTCGAGACGGGCCTGCAACAGCGCGGCCTCCGCAGCCAGTTCGGGCACTCCGAGATCGTCGGTGGCGGTGCGGCCGGCCACCTGACGGGCGTCCTGCACACCGGCGATCACCCGCAGCCCGTCGCCGGCCAGCCGGGCGAAGGCGGCGAGCGAGACGGACGTACGACCGCGGACGCATCCCGCGCAGGAGGGTGCCAGGGCGCGCCACCCCGGACGGCCCCAGCCCGCGTCGGCCAGGCCGGCGGCCACGGTGCCGCAGGTACAGGGGCCGACCGTGGCGGTGCGCACCCGCTGGCGGGCGTAGCGGAAGCCTCGCTCGAAGCGGATGTAGCGCCCGAGGACGGACACCTCGAGCAGTACGGCCGCCCGGTGCTCGGCCGTGCACAGCAGCGCCTCGGCCGCCGCCCGGTCGTGCACGCAGTGGAAGCCGCAGTCGCAGCGGCGGTGCGGCGACCGGTGCCGCAGGCCGTAGACGCAGAACGCGTCCGCGAGGACCCCGTACGGCAGCGCGCCGCCGAGCGACACACCGGTGAACCCGGCCCGGGTGCCGTCCTGGGACAGCACCGGGTGGGCGATCTTGTATCCGGTCGGCGGCTCCGTCGGGCGTTCCTCCGGAAGCCGCAGTCTCATCGGGCCGCCGGAACCTCTTCGGGGGCCTTCAGGTCCTTGATCTCCTCGGGCACTTCGAGCTCCTCGGGTTCCAGGACCTCAGCCCGCGGCTGCTCTTCCCGCGCGACTCCGGTGGCCAGTGCCTTGCCGAGCTTCATGACGCCTCCATGGGCCGATGCCGATGACCGTCCTGTTCATGGTGACTCATCAGGGGCCGGAAAGGACATAGGGCATGGTCGACCCATGGCATATTTTGAAGCAATGCTTAGCAATATCTCGTAGAAGAATTAAGTGGAGCTTCACCATCACTCTGCCGAGACTGTACGGCATGACAACCACCGCGCCCTTCGGCCGTGCCCTCTGCGCCATGATCACGCCCTTCTCGGCGGACGGCGCGCTCGACCTGGACGGGGCCCAGCGGCTCGCCGACCACCTCGTCTCCCGGGGCTGCGACGGCCTGGTGCTGTCCGGTACGACCGGTGAGTCGCCGACCACCTCGGACGCCGAGAAGGCGGCGCTCGTCGAGGCGGTGCGGGAGGCCGTGGGCGACCGGGCGTCGATCGTGACGGGGGTCGGCACCTCCGACACCCGGCACACCGTGAAGCTGGCGCTGGAGGCCGAAAAGGCGGGCGCGGACGGGGTGTTGGTGGTCAGCCCGTACTACAGCCGACCCCCGCAGGACGCGCTGGAGGAACACTTCCGCACGGTCGCCGACGCCTCGGGCCTGCCGGTCGTGCTGTACGACATCCCGGGCCGCACCGGCACCCGTATCGAGCCCGGGACGATGCTGCGGCTCGCCGAGCATCCCCGGATCGTGGCGGTCAAGGACTGCTCCTACGACTTCCTCGGCGCCCAAAAGGTGCTGGCCCGCACGGAGTTGGCGTACTACGCGGGCTGCGACGAGCACAATCTCGCGCTGTACGCGGTGGGCGGCGCGGGTTATGTCAGCACCGTCGCCAACGTCGTGCCCGCTCAACTCCGGTTCGTCCTCGACGCGTTCGACTCGGGCGACACGGCGACGGCGGCCGGCGCGCAGCAACGGGCCACTCCCCTGATCGAGTCGATGATGGCGGCGGGGCTGCCCGGCACGGTCACGGCGAAGGCCCTGCTGAACGAACTCGGTCTGCCCGCGGGTCCCGTCCGCGCCCCGCTGCGTCCTGCGAGCCGCGAGACGGTCGACGGGCTGCTGGCGGCCTACGAGGACCTCACGGCCGGCTGACCACCGCCCGCGACACCCCGTACGCCCGTCTCTGCCCGCGAGCGGACCTCTGGCCGTACGTTGTCCCTGTGCGCCCTCCGCTGCTCTTCCTCGACGTCGACGGCCCCCTCAATCCCTGGGCGACGCAGCCGGAGCGGCGCCCCGAGGGCTATACGACGATCAAGGTCGCCCTGCGGCCGGGCCAGGCGCTGCGGGTGTGGCTGAACCCCTCGCACGGACCGGCGCTGCTGGGACTCGGCTACGAGCTGTGCTGGGCGACGACCTGGATGGACGCGGCGAACCGCTGGATCGGCCCGACCGTCGGACTGCCGGAGCTGCCGTACGTCGACTTCGGCGAGGGCCTGTTCGCGCTGCGCCCGGACGGCGTCCACTGGAAGACGGAGGCGATCGTGGCGTACGCCGACGGCCGGCCGTTCGCCTGGGTGGACGACGAACAGACCCCGGCGGACGAGCACTATGTGTCCGCGGCCCATCCGGCTCCGGCCCTGCTGCACCATGTCAGCCCCAGGGTGGGTCTGCGCGACGACGACTTCCGGACGCTGGCGGAGTTCGCCCGGACGCTGTGCACATGAGCGGGCGCCCTTCCGCCGGCCGGCGGAAGGGCGCCCGTCACCGCGCCATGGCTCAGTTGTGGCTGTGCAGGATGTCGTTCAGACCGCCCCACTCGGCGTTGTTCGGCACGGCCTGGACGGTGCCGGTGACCGAGTTGCGGCGGAAGAGGATGTTGTCCGCGCCGGACAGCTCGCGGGCCTTGACGATCTGGCCGTCGGGGAGGGTGACCTTGGTGCCGGCGGTGAGGTAGAGGCCCGCCTCCACCACGCAGTCGTCGCCGAGCGCGATGCCGACGCCGGCCTCGGCGCCGACCAGGGAGCGCTCGCCGATGCGGACCCGCTCCTTGCCGCCGCCGGAGAGGGTGCCCATGGTGGAGGCGCCGCCGCCGATGTCGGAGCCGTCGCCGACGACGACGCCCTGGGAGATACGGCCCTCGACCATGGAGGTGCCGAGGGTGCCGGCGTTGAAGTTGACGAAGCCCTCGTGCATGACCGTGGTGCCGGCCGCGAGGTGGGCGCCGAGGCGGACGCGGTCGGCGTCGGCGATGCGCACACCGGCCGGGGCGACGTAGTCGGTCATCCGCGGGAACTTGTCGACGCCGAAGACGCTGACGTGCAGGCCGCGGGCGCGGGCGGCGAGCCGGACCGTCTCCAGGGTGTCCACGGCGACCGGGCCGAGGGAGGTCCAGGCGACATTGGCGAGGAAGCCGAAGATACCGTCGAGGTTCTGCTCGTTGGGCCTGACCAGACGGTGCGAGAGCAGGTGCAGACGCAGCCAGACGTCGTGCGCGTCGAGCGGCTTGTCGTCGAGCGAGGAGATGACCGTGCGCACCGCGACGATCTCCACGCCACGCACCTCGTCCTTGCCGAGGGCGGCCACGCCGTGCTCCCCGAGCAGCTCCCGGGTCCGCTCGGCGTCCAGCCGCTCGCTGCCGGCGGGACCGGGCTCCTCGGTCAGTGCGGGCGCGGGGAACCAGGTGTCGAGGACGGTGCCGTCGGCGGCGATGGTGGCAAGCCCGGTGGCCACGGCACCGGTGGAACGAGGAGCAGTCGTGTCGGTCATGAGGGCAACCTAACCGCCCGACCCCCACCCAGGCCAACCAGCCCCGCACCCGTCTCAGGTGCCGGGCGGTGGCCGCGTGACCGCACGGTGGCCGACAGGGAACGCCGACCGGCAACAGCGCCGGGGACACCCACTCGACGCACCCGCCACCCACCGGGCATCCGTCCCCCTTCCAAGAACCGGCAACCGTCCGCTACGCCGGATCCGTGGGGATCACCCGGGTCAGCATCTCCCGCGCGTAGCCCTCGTCGTACGGCGTACCCGTCAGCAGGACCTGCAGACAGATGCCGTCCATCAGCGCACACAGCGCCCGTGCCGTGGTCGGGTCGGTGTGGCGGGAGATGCGGCGGACGAGGTCGTCGGTCCACTCGGCGGCCACCGGGCGCAGCGCGGGGCGGCGCAGGGCGGCGAGATACAGCTCGTACTCCAGCTCGACGCCGGTCCGCTCGCCGGCGAGCCACTCGCCCATCCAGCCGGCGAGTTCGGCGGCCAGATCGGCGTCCGGGTCGGTCAGTCCGCCGCGCGAGGCGATCACCTTGGCGAAGCCCTCGTTCGCCTGCCGCAGCGCGGCGACCATCAGCTCGTCGAGGGTGCTGAAGTGGTACGTCGTCGAGCCGAGCGGCACATCGGCCTCGGCCGCGACCGTGCGGTGGGTCAGCCCGGCGAGCCCCTTGTCGCCGACCACCCGGATCGCCGCGTCGATGATCCGCTGCCGCCGGTCGGGGTCGTAGCGGCGGGCCATCAGTGCGCGCCCCCGAGGTTGAGCACCACCACTCCGACGATGATCAGGGCCATTCCCGCGGCCTTGGTCACGGTCATGCCCTCCCCGAAGAAGAGCAGCCCGATCGTGGCGATCGCCGCGGTGCCGACGCCGGACCAGATGGCGTAGGCCGTCCCGACGGAGAGTGTCTTCAGCGTCTGCGCGAGCAGGACGAAGGAGACGATGTAGCCGAGGACGGTCAGCACGGACGGCACCAGCCGGCTGAAGCCCTCGCTGTACTTCATGGCGGTGGTGGCGCCCACCTCGGCGGCGATGGCCGTGCCGAGAAAGAGATATCCCATGTGTACGAGCGTACACAACGTTTGCGTACTCGCGTACACATCGACACACACTTGAGGAAGAGATGTGAAGCCGCGGACGACCGGCGAGGGCCCGCGCTATCCCGGAGGAGGAATTCGGCAGGGAGGTTCACTATTCATGGAAACCGCTCGCTGTAACATCTCCCCCCAACGCCCCTGTCTCCACTAGTGTTTCACCGCTCACCCACCCCATCCCCACACCCCCGCCCGCCGCCTCGGGCGCCGCTGGAGAAACAGCGCATGCCAGAAACCACCCCCCAGCCTCCGCGGAACGAACCATGGGAGAACGGCTGGACCCCCGACACGTCCCGCGCACCCGGCACCCGAAGACTCTGGCTGGCCGGCGGAATGGCCGTGGCCACGATCATCACGTGCGTGACCTGGATAGCCGTGATGGACAACAGCCCCAACGCCTCGACGGACGCGGCGAAGAACCCGTCCCCGACCGCCGGCTCCACCGTCCCGGGCCTGATCTCCTACGCCACGCCCCCCACGAACGGGGCCACGGACCCGCCCTCGGGCAAGAGCGGACTCTCCTCGGGGGAGGACACCTCCCCCACCCCGCTGGGGAACGGCTCGCCGTCCGCGGCCCACACCCCGAAGCCCACCAAGTCGCCTGCCTCCCATGCGAGTTCACCGGGCAAACCGAAGCCGTCGGCCACCTACCGGTCCCTGCGCTCGGTCAACTATCCGGACCGCTACTGGCACGTGAGCGGCGACTTCGTGAAACTCGACCCGCTCCGCGGCTCCGAGTCCCGCCAGGACTCGACCTTCAAGCAGGTCAAGGGGCTTGCCAACAGCTCCTGTTACTCGTTCGTCACGCATGACGGCAAGTACCTGCGCCACCGCAACTTCCTGCTGCGCGACGAACCGAACGACGGCTCGCCCCTCTTCCGGCAGGACGCGACCTTCTGCCCGCGCGGCTCCGCCTACCCGGGCGCGGTCATGCTGGAGTCGATCAACTACCCGGGCCGCTTCCTGCGCCACCAGAACTTCCAGCTGAAGCTCGACCCGTTCCAGAACAGCTCCGTGTACCTGGCGGACTCGGCGTTCCGGCTGGTGGGCGGCGTGGCCTGACAGCACGAAGCGGCGACACCCGTGAGGTGTCGCCGCTTCTCGTGTTCGCGTGCCCGGGGGTGTCTCAGACGTTGAACCCCAGCGCCCGGAGCTGCTCGCGTCCGTCGTCGGTGATCTTGTCCGGGCCCCACGGCGGCATCCAGACCCAGTTGATCCGCAGCTCGTTGACGAGGCCGTCGGTGGCGGACTGGGCCTGGTCCTCGATGACGTCCGTCAGCGGACAGGCCGCGGAGGTCAGGGTCATGTCGACGGTCGCGATGTTGGCGTCGTCGATGTGGATGCCGTAGATCAGGCCGAGGTTGACGACGTCGATGCCCAGCTCGGGGTCGACTACGTCCATGAGGGCCTCGCGGAGCTCTTCCTCCGAGGCCGGCTTCATCTCCACGGTGTCGGTCATGCCGTCTTCCTTTCGGCTTCGGCGCCACCCAGCGCCTGGGCCGTCGCGTCCTTCCACGCCATCCAGCTGAGGAGGGCGCACTTCACCCGGGCCGGGTACTTGGAGACACCGGAGAACGCGACCGCGTCCTCCAGCACCTCCTCCATCGCGTCGTCGGGCTCCAGCCTGCCCTTGGACTGCATCAGCTCCAGGAAGGTCTCCTGGATCTTCCGCGCGTCGGCCAGCTCCTTGCCGACCAGCAGTTCGTTCAGCACGGAGGCGGAGGCCTGGCTGATCGAGCAGCCCTGGCCTTCGTACGAGACGTCCTCGATCCTCGTGCCCTCGTACCTCACGCGGAGGGTGATCTCGTCGCCGCAGGTCGGATTCACGTGGTGCACCTCGGCGTCGCCATCACGAAGACCACGCCCATGAGGGTTCTTGTAGTGGTCCAGGATGACTTCCTGGTACATCGAGTCCAGCTTCATGCGATCGCTCGTCCCATCAGCCGAAGAAGTTCCGTACGTGTTCCAGCCCGTCGACCAGAGCATCGATCTCGGCCGGCGTGGAGTACAGATAGAACGACGCTCGCGTGGTCGCAGGAATTCCGTAGCGCAGGCACACGGGGCGAGCGCAGTGGTGGCCGACGCGGACCGCGATGCCCTGCTCGTCGAGGACCTGGCCCACGTCGTGCGGGTGGATGTCGCCGAGCGTGAAGGAGATCGCCGCGCCCCGCTCCTCGGCCGTGGTCGGGCCGATGATCCGCAGGTCGGGGACCTCCGCCAGACGCCCCACCGCGTACTCCGTCAGCGCGTGCTCATGGGCGAGGATCTTGTCCATGCCGATGGCGTTCAGGTAGTCGATGGCCGCACCGAGACCGACCGCCTGAGCGATCGGCGGGGTGCCCGCCTCGAACTTGTGCGGAGCGGGGGCGTAGGTCGACGAGTGCATCGACACGGTCTCGATCATCTCGCCGCCGCCGAGGAACGGAGGCAGGTCCTCCAGCAACTCCTGACGGCCCCAGAGGACGCCTATGCCGGTCGGGCCGCACATCTTGTGCCCGGTGAAGGCCACGAAGTCGGCCTGCAGGGCCTGTACGTCCAGCGGCATGTGCGGGGCGGCCTGGGAGGCGTCGATGCAGACGAGGGCGCCGACCTCCTGGGCGCGCCGGATGATCGTCTCGACCGGGTTGACCGTGCCCAGGATGTTGGAGACCAGCACGAAGGAGACGATCTTCGTCTTCTCGGTGATGATCTCGTCGATGTTGGACAGGTCGAGCCGGCCGTCGTCAGTGAGGCCGAACCACTTCAGCTTCGCGCCCGTGCGCTGCGAGAGCAGCTGCCACGGCACGATGTTGGAGTGGTGCTCCATCTCCGTGATGACGATCTCGGTCTCGTGGTCCACGCGGTAGGGCTCGTCGGCCCAGCCGAGCATGTTGGCCACGAGGTTGAGCGACTCGGAGGCGTTCTTGGTGAAGATCACCTCGTCCCGCGAGGGCGCGTTGATGAAGGAGGCGACCTTGTCGCGCGCGCCCTCGTACAGCGCCGTGGCCTCCTCGGCGAGCACATGCACACCGCGGTGGACGTTGGCGTTGTAGCGCTCGTAGTACTCGGCGAGGGCGTCCAGCACCTGGCGCGGCTTCTGCGAGGTCGCCGCGTTGTCCAGGTAGACGAGCTTCCGGTCGTCGTGGACCAGTCGGTCCAGGATCGGGAAGTCCTTGCGGATCGCCTCGGCGTCGAGGAGGCCCGGCAGCTGTGTCACTCGGATGCGCCACCCTTCGTGTAAGCCTCGTAGCCCTCGTTCTCCAGCTTGTCGGCGAGTTCGGCACCGCCGGACTCCACGATCTTGCCGCCGGCGAACACGTGCACGTAGTCGGGCTTGATGTAGCGCAGGATGCGCGTGTAGTGCGTGATCAGCAGGGTGCCGACCTCGCCGGTCTCACGGACGCGGTTGACGCCCTCGGAGACGATCCGCAGCGCGTCGACGTCGAGACCGGAGTCGGTCTCGTCGAGGATCGCGATCTTCGGCTTGAGCAGTTCGAGCTGGAGGATCTCGTGGCGCTTCTTCTCACCGCCGGAGAAGCCCTCGTTGACGTTGCGCTCGGCGAAGGAGGGGTCCATGTTGAGGCGCTCCATGGCCTCCTTGACCTCCTTCACCCAGGTGCGCAGCTTGGGGGCCTCGCCGCGGATGGCCGTGGCGGACGTACGGAGGAAGTTGGAGACCGAGACGCCGGGGACCTCGACCGGGTACTGCATCGCCAGGAACAGGCCCGCGCGGGCGCGCTCGTCGACGGACATCTCCAGGACGTCCTCGCCGTCGAGCAGCACGGTGCCGCCGGTGATCGTGTACTTCGGGTGGCCCGCGAGGGAGTAGGCGAGCGTCGACTTGCCGGAGCCGTTGGGGCCCATGATGGCGTGCGTCTCGCCCTGCTTCACGGTCAGGTCGACGCCCTTGAGGATCTCCTTCGTGGCGTTGTCGGCCTCGACGGTGACGCGCAGGTCTCGGATTTCAAGCGTTGCCATGGGTGCCTCAGGACTCCTGGTTGAGGGAGACGAGAACGTCGTCCCCTTCGATCTTTACGGGGTATACGGGGACGGGGCGCGTCGCGGGTAGGCCGGACGGCTTACCGGTGCGGAGGTCGAAGCTGGAGCCGTGCAGCCAGCACTCGATCTGGCAGTCCTCCACCTCGCCCTCGGAGAGCGAGACGTTCGCGTGCGAGCAGATGTCGTGGATCGCGAAGACCTCGCCCTCGGTACGGACGACCGAGACCGGCGTGCCGTCGAGTTCCACCCGTTTGGGGGTGTCCTCCTCCAGCTCGCCCAGCCCGCAGGCGCGTACGAAAGCCGACATCAGACCGACGCCTCCAGCTCCTCGTCGATCTTCACGAGCAGGCGCTCCTGGATGTCGTCGACGCCGATCTGCTGGACCAGCTCGGCGAAGAAGCCGCGCACCACCAGACGGCGGGCCTCGTCGGCCGGGATGCCGCGGGCCATCAGGTAGAAGAGCTGCTCGTCGTCGAAGCGGCCGGTCGCGGAGGCGTGGCCGGCGCCGACGATCTCGCCGGTCTCGATCTCCAGGTTGGGGACCGAGTCGACCCGCGCGCCGTCCGTCAGGACGAGGTTGCGGTTCATCTCGTACGTGTCCGTGCCCTCGGCCTTGGCCTCGATGAGGACGTCGCCGATCCACACCGCGTGGGCGTCCTCGCCCTGGAGCGCGCCCTTGTAGGCGACGTTCGACTTGCAGTGCGGGGTGTTGTGGTCGACCAGGAGGCGGTGCTCCTGGTGCTGGCCGGCGTCCGTGAAGTACAGGCCGAAGAGCTCGGCCTCGCCGCCGGTGCCGGAGTAGGCGACACGCGGGTGCAGGCGTACGAGGTCGCCGCCGAAGGTGACCACGAACGACTTGAAGGTGGCGTCCCGGCCGATGAGGGCGTTGTGCTGGGCCACGTGCACGGCCTTGTCGTCCCAGTCCTGCACGGAGACGACGGTCAGCTTGGCGCCGTCGCCCAGGATGTAGTCGACGTTGGCGGCGAGCACGGCGTCACCGGTGTGGTCGATGACGACGACGGCCTCGGCGAAGGCTCCGAGCTCCACGACCTGGTGGCCGTAGGCGACCCCGCCCTCGCCGTGCACGGCGATGCGGATCGGCTCGGTGAGGACCGTCTCCTTGGGGACGGTGACCACGCCTGCCTTCTCGAACGCCGAGTACGCCTGGGCGGCGACGCGGTCCACGGGGGTGCCGGCCTTGCCGAGGCGCGGGTCGTCACGGTCCACGAGTTCGACGGTGACGCCCTCGGGGGCCTCGACGGCGACCTTCACGCCCTCGCCGGTGGCGACCGCGGTGCCGTCGTGCAGGCCGCGCAGGCGCTCCAGCGGGGTGAACCGCCACTCCTCCTCGCGGCCGTGTGGGACCGGGAAGTCCGCCACGTCGAAGGAGGGGGGCGCGCTCATGCGCGTGGCGACGGTCGACTCGGCGGCGACCGCGATCGAGCCGGCGGTGGTGGAACCCACCGGGATGTTCTGGGCCTCAGCCATGGCTGTCGGTGTGCTCTCTTTCCTGCGTAAGTGACGTGATGGGGACGGCGGTGGGTGCTTAGCCGACCGCGCCTTCCATCTGGAGCTCGATCAGCCGGTTGAGCTCGAGGGCGTACTCCATGGGCAGCTCCTTGGCGATGGGCTCGACGAAGCCGCGCACGATCATCGCCATCGCCTCGAACTCGGAGAGACCACGGCTCATCAGGTAGAAGAGCTGGTCCTCGGAGACCTTGGAGACGGTCGCCTCATGGCCCATGGACACGTCGTCCTCGCGGACGTCGACGTACGGGTACGTGTCGGAGCGGGAGATGGTGTCGACGAGCAGCGCGTCGCACAGCACGTTCGACTTGGAGCCGTGGGCGCCCTCGCCGATCTCGACGAGACCGCGGTAGGAGGTACGGCCACCGCCGCGCGCCACCGACTTGGAGACGATGTTGGAGGAGGTGTTCGGCGCCATGTGGACCATCTTGGAGCCGGCGTCCTGGTGCTGGCCCTCGCCCGCGAAGGCGATGGACAGGGTCTCGCCCTTGGCGTGCTCGCCCATCAGGTAGACGGCCGGGTACTTCATCGTCACCTTGGAACCGATGTTGCCGTCGATCCACTCCATGGTCGCGCCCTCGTAGGCGACGGCGCGCTTGGTGACCAGGTTGTAGACGTTGTTCGACCAGTTCTGGATGGTCGTGTAGCGGCAGCGGGCGTTCTTCTTGACGATGATCTCGACGACCGCGGAGTGCAGCGAGTCCGACTTGTAGATCGGCGCGGTGCAGCCCTCGACGTAGTGCACGTAGGCGCCCTCGTCGACGATGATCAGGGTCCGCTCGAACTGGCCCATGTTCTCCGTGTTGATACGGAAGTAGGCCTGGAGCGGGATCTCCACGTGCACGCCCTTCGGCACGTAGATGAAGGAGCCGCCGGACCACACCGCGGTGTTCAGCGACGCGAACTTGTTGTCGCCGACCGGGATGACCGTGCCGAAGTACTCCTTGAAGAGCTCCGGGTGCTCCTTCAGAGCGGTGTCGGTGTCCAGGAAGATGACGCCCTGCTCCTCCAGGTCCTCGCGGATCTGGTGGTAGACGACCTCGGACTCGTACTGGGCCGCGACACCGGCGACCAGGCGCTGCTTCTCCGCCTCGGGGATGCCGAGCTTGTCGTACGTGTTCCTGATGTCCTCGGGCAGGTCCTCCCAGGACTCCGCCTGCTTCTCCGTGGAGCGTACGAAGTACTTGATGTTGTCGAAGTCGATGCCCGACAGGTCCGAGCCCCAGTTCGGCATGGGCTTCTTGTCGAACAGGCGCAGGCCCTTGAGGCGGAGCTTGGTCATCCACTCCGGCTCGTTCTTCTTCGCGGAGATGTCGCGGACGACCTCCTCGCTCAGACCGCGCTTGGCAGAGGCGCCGGCCTCGTCGGAGTCCGCCCAGCCGTACTCGTACTTGCCCAGACCTTCGAGCTCAGGGTGGGCGGTCTCCTCGATGGGGAGAGTCATGCGGGGTTCCTCCCGGCCGTGCTTGCAGATGCGTTGTGGGAAATCTTGGGGATGAACGTCGTGCAGACGCCGTCACCGTGCGCGATGGTCGCCAGTCGCTGGACATGGGTTCCCAGCAGCTGGGAGAAGATCTCGGTCTCCGCCTCGCAGAGCTGGGGAAACTTTTCCGCGACATGGGCGACGGGGCAGTGGTGCTGGCACAGCTGCTCGCCGACCGGTGCGCTGCGCGCCGTAGCAGCGTACCCGTCCGCGCTCAGCGCCTTGGCCAGGGCTTCCGTGCGCTCCTCGGGGGCGGCGGCCTCGATCGCCCTGCGGTAGGCGTCGGCCTGTTCGGCGATCCTGGCACGCGCGAAGGCGACGACCGCCTCGTCCCCGCCGAAGCGCTCCTGGATCCAGCGCAGGGCGTCCGCGGCGAGCTTGTCGTAGGACTGGTCGAAGGCGTCGCGGCCGCAGTCGGTGAGCGCGAAGACCTTGGCGGGGCGCCCACGGGTGCGCGTGCCGTACACCCGCTGCTCACGGGGCTCCACGACGTCGTCCGCGACCAGTGCGTCCAGATGCCTGCGGACGGCGGCCTGGGTCAGGCCCAGCCGGCCGGCCAGCTCCGCGACGGTCGACGGGCCGTGGTCCAGGATGGACCGCGCGACCCGGTTGCGCGTGGAGCGCTCACCGGTCGCGAGTTCCTCCTGAGCCTCGCCGACGTATTTCACAACACCATTGTTGCGTAATTCCTCAGGACCGGGCAACCCACGTCCGCTCCGACGGGCGGTGCGCTGCATCACTTAGGCTCACCTAAGGTGACCTGGGGAAACGATCTTTGATCGATCAAATCGGTGGCGTTCGGGATCCGGGTCGAGCAGACTCCCGAACCATGCCGACACCCCTTCCGACCGGCCCACTTGTCACTCGCGACACCGTCACCGCAGAGCTGCGCGCGCTCGGTGTCGAACCCGGCGAGATCCTTCTCGTGCACTCCTCCCTCAGCAGTCTCGGCTGGGTCTGCGGAGGAGCCGTGGCGGTCGTCCAGGCCCTGCTGGACGCGGTGGGTCCGGACGGCACGATCGTCGTCCCGACCCAGACCGGCGACCTCTCGGACCCGGCCCTGTGGGAGAGGCCGCCCGTCCCCGAGGAGTGGTGGGACCGGATCCGGGCGACCATGCCGGCGTACGACCCGCGGCTGACGCCCTCGCGTGGGGTGGGCGTGATCCCGGAGACGCTGCGCACCTGGCCGGGCGCCCTGCGCAGCGCGCATCCGCAGACGTCCTTCGCGGCCCTCGGTCCGCGCGCGGCGGAGATTCTCGACGGCCACGCGCCCGACTGCCGGCTCGGCGAGCGCAGCCCGCTGGCCCGCCTGGAGCGGCTGCACGCGCGCGTACTGCTCCTCGGCGCCGGCTACGACACCTGCACCTGCTTCCATCTCGCCGAGTACCGGATACCGTCCCCGCTCGTGCGGGTCGGCCGCCCGGGGGCGGACGGCTGGGAAACGGTGACCGAGGTGTCGATCACCTCGGACCGCTTCGACGAGCTGGGGTACGACTTCGAGCGGGACCGTCCCGTCGTACGGGGCACGGTGGGCGCGGCCGACGTACGGCTGTTCCCCGTGGCGGACGCGGTGGGCTACGCGGAGCGGTGGCTGACGCTGCACCGGTCCCGGGAGGACGAGGTGTCGACGGGTGGAGATCCCGCACCCGCCCGTCGGGGCCGCGGACCGCGTACCTAGACTCGGGCCCATGCGAAGTGAGCCCGTGGTCCAGGTTCAGGCCCTGGTGAAGCGGTACGGCACCAAAACCGCCGTCGACGGCCTCGACCTGGTGGCCAGGGCGGGCGTGACCGCCGTACTCGGCCCGAACGGCGCGGGCAAGACCACCACCGTGGAGACCTGCGAGGGCTACCGCAGACCGGACTCCGGCACGGTCCGCGTGCTCGGCCTCGACCCGGTACGGCAGGCGCGCGAGCTGCACCCCCGCATCGGCGTGATGCTCCAGTCCGGCGGTGTCTACTCCGGCGCGCGGGCGGACGAGATGCTGCGGCACGTGGCGAAGCTGCACGCCCATCCCCTGGACGTGGACGCGCTGATCGAGCGCCTGGGCCTCGGCGGCTGCGGCCGTACGACCTACCGCCGGCTCTCCGGCGGCCAGCAGCAGCGCCTGGCCCTCGCCATGGCGGTCGTCGGCCGCCCGGAGCTGGTCTTCCTGGACGAGCCGACCGCCGGCCTCGACCCGCAGGCCCGCCACGCCACCTGGGACCTGGTCCGCGATCTGCGTGCCGACGGCGTCTCGGTCATCCTCACCACGCACTACATGGAGGAGGCCGAGCAGCTCGCCGACGACGTCGCGATCATCGACGCCGGCCGGGTCATCGCACAGGGCTCGCCCGAGGACCTGTGCCGGGGCGGCGCCGAGAACACCCTGCGTTTCGTCGGCCGCCCCGGTCTCGACGTGGGTTCCCTGCTGAAGGCGCTCCCCGCCGACTGCAGCGCCGCCGAGCTGACGCCGGGCTCGTACCGGGTCGTCGGCAAGGTCGATCCCCAGCTGCTCGCGACGGTCGCTTCCTGGTGCGCCCAGCACGGTGTGATGCCGGACAGGATCTCGGTGGAACGCCACACCCTCGAAGACGTCTTCCTGGAACTGACCGGCAAGGAGCTGCGCTCGTGACCACGGCGACCGGTACGTACGCGCCGAAGCCCGGCGCGGCCCCCCTGCCCCGCATGATCGCGGCCCAGGCCGCGCTCGAGACGAAGATGCTGCTGCGCAACGGCGAGCAGCTCCTGCTCACCGTCGTGATCCCGACCCTCCTGCTCGTGCTGTTCAGCTCGGTGGACATCGTCGACACGGGCGCGGGCGAGGCGGTCGACTTCCTCACCCCCGGCATCCTGGCCCTCGCGGTGATGTCGACCGCCTTCACCGGCCAGGCGATCGCCACCGGCTTCGAACGCCGCTACGGCGTCCTCAAGCGCCTCGCCTCCTCGCCGCTGCCCCGTTGGGGCCTGATGACGGCGAAGACGGCGTCGGTCCTGGTCACCGAGATCCTGCAGGTCGTCCTGCTGACGGTGATCGCCTTCGCGCTCGGCTGGAACCCGCACGGCAACCCCTTGGCCGTCCTGCTCCTGCTGGTCCTCGGCACGGCGGCCTTCTCGGGTCTGGGTCTGCTGATGGCGGGCACCCTGAAGGCGGAGGCGACCCTGGCCGCCGCCAACCTGGTCTTCCTGCTGCTGCTCGTCGGCGGCGGTGTCATCGTCCCGCTGGACAAGTTCCCGCAGGGCGCCCAGGACGTCCTGGGCCTGCTGCCGATCTCGGCCCTGTCCGACGGGCTGCGGGACGTACTGCAGCACGGCGCCGGCATGCCCTGGGGCGACCTGGGGATCCTGGCCGTGTGGGCGGTCCTGGGGCTGGCGGCCGCCGGGAAGTTCTTCCGCTGGGAGTAGGGGCGGCATGGACCCTCGTGAAAGCGTGCACAAGCGGCGGCCTACGATGGGGCGCGTGCCAAACGTGACCCGCGCCGACGCCCTCGCGGCCGTGCGCAACCCGCTCGCCTTCATCGCCGCACGCTGGACCCCGACACCCCGGACGGTTCAGCGGGCGGCCCTCTCCGCGCTCGTCATGTCGGTGGTCATCGTCGTCACCGGCGGTGCGGTGCGGCTGACCGGGTCCGGGCTCGGCTGCCCGACCTGGCCCACGTGCACGGCCGACTCGCTCACCACGACCAGCGCCATGGGCGTGCACGGCGTGATCGAGTTCAGCAACCGCATGCTGACGTACGTGCTGTGCGCGGCCGTCGGCTGGGCGATCATCGCGGCGCGCTCCGAGAAGCCGTACCGGCGCTCTCTGACCCGGCTCGGCTGGGCCCAGTTCTGGATCGTGATGAGCAACGCGGTCCTCGGCGGCATCGTGGTGCTGGTCGGCCTCAACCCCTACACGGTCGCGGCGCACTTCCTGTTGTCCTCCGGCCTGATCGCGGTCGCCACGGTGATGTGGCAGCGCACCCGCGAGGGCGACGGGGCCCCGCGCCCGCTGGTCGGCAAGCCGGTGCAGCAGCTGGTGTGGTTCCTGGTGACCGCGTCCGTCCTGCTGATCGCGGTGGGCACGGTCGTGACCGGTGCCGGGCCGCACGCGGGTGACTCCAAGGAGGTCGAGCGGATCCCGATCGACTGGGAGACCGTCGCCAAGCTGCACGCGGTGCTCGCCTGGATCGTGGTGACGCTGACCTTCGCCCTGTGGTTCATCCTGAAGGCGGTCGACGCCCCCAGGGGCCCGCTGGTCCGCACCCGTGAACTGTTCCTGGTCCTGCTCGCCCAGGGCGTCATCGGCTACGTCCAGTACGTCACGCACCTTCCCGAGTTCCTGGTCGGCCTGCACATGCTCGGCTCCGGCCTGATCTGGATCTGGGTCCTGCGCGTGCTGCTGGCACTGCGGGAGCGGCCCGGGGCGGATCTGGGGATTCCGGGGCCCGCGCAGTCGGGGTCAGCTGTCGGGGCGGGGGTCTGAGGGCGAGCCCCCGGTGCGGGTCAGGCCCTCCTCGGGGCTGTCCCGAGGCGGTGTGAGCAGTGTGTTGAAGACGGCGTGCAGCTTGTCGACCGTCTGCCGGGAGAACATCCCGACGAGTGCGGCCACAGCGGTGACACCGTAGGGATTGATGTCGCCGGACGAGGCCATGCTGGTCGTCAGCCCTCCCCGCAGGACGCAGTACACGACCAGCGCCAGCACGGCCCCGACGAAGGGCTCCAGAAGGTACATCGGCAGCCAGCTGCGCCTGAGTCTCCGGTCGCCGACGTACTCGTAGACCGAGCGCAGCACATGGATGAGCGCGCCCAGCCCGCCCGCCGCCGTGACGACCAGGAACAGCAGGGTGTCGCGCGGCAGAAGGGGTGTCCAGAGCAGGATCCGCACCCGCTCGGCCTTCGCGGCGCCGCCGCCCGGCACGGCGGTGGTGGGCCAGGCCTGGATCAGCACGGTGGCGAGGGCGACGGTGAGCACGAGCAGCACACCGACCAACACGACGACGTCCCACCCCGTCGCGAACTGGACGCCAGCGGTCATGCCCTCCTCGGACGCGGCCTCGTCCGAAGACCGCGGTCTTCCGCTCTCCCCCTCACTCACCGCCGTCGCCTAGTCCCTGCCGGAGTCCTGCGCGTCGACGAGGCCTGCCTGCTCCAGACAGACGGCGCCGCGCGGGGTGATCGTCCACACGTTGTGCCGCCACTGGCGGCCCTTCCACGCCACGCCCGACGCCAGCAGTTTGCGGCCGACCCGGCTGACCTCGGTGATGTCCACGTCCAGCCGCTCGGCGAGCTGCTCGTTGCTCAGGCCGGGTTCCCGGGCGATCTCGGTCAGGAAGCGGGCCGCGTGGCCCTGCGGATCCAGCTTCAGCCGCAGTCCCGAGGGCAGCCGGCGCAGCGCCCAGAACGTCACGTCGATCAGTCCGAGCAGCCTGCCGCGCTGCTCGACGACCTTGGGGTTGTCGCCCTCCGGTACGAGCTGTCCGTACAACCGTCGCAGCCCGTCGTGGGCCGTGCGCAGGGCCGGCTCGTCCGCCGCCAGGGACGCGTCGGTGATGAGCATGCCCAGCGAACTGAAGCACTCGTCCGACATGCCGTAGTCGACCTGCATGTCGTCGATCAGATCGCGCACCTCGGTCGCCCTGTCGCGCCGAGCGCTCTCCTGCTCGCTCATGGTCGTCCCCCGATCCACTTCTCGGCTGTGGTCCTCCTCCACCATGCGGCGATGTCAAGTGAGTGTCAAGCGAGACCGCCATGATTTTTTTGCGTACTTGTCGAAACGTTCAGGACGCATATGCGCGAGCTGCCGTTAATATTCTCGCTACGCGCTCACGCATCGGGGGGATGAACCATGGACGAGGAAATGCCGCGCGCCGCCTCGCATTCGATCAACGGGGTTGAATTATCGACCGATCCGGCCGATCTGTTCGTGATTCTTTACGATCTGCTTCCGGAAGAGCGCTTCCGCGCCGACGAAGCGATCGATTGGTTACGGGATTCGACCGTCCTGGGAATCGCGGACCATGTGTGCAAGCAGGTCCTGGGCAGCGGCCGCGTCACCGGACGACTGGCGGGGGACATCGTCCGCGAGGTCGACACCCACGGCCACCTCGGCATGTTCGCCGTCCTGGTCGGTCTCGACTGGGCCCTGGCGGCCGCGAATCCGTTCAGCCCCGGCTTCGACGAGCCTGCCATGTCCTGGCTGAGCGTCCGCTACATCCGCCACAACCGGCTGAACAACCCGCACGAGACGACCGGCCTGCTGCTCCCCCGGTGCACCCGCCCCGGCAAGGTCATGGCGGAGTGGGAGAACAAAGCGGATTTCTTCAACGTGCACCGGGTCACCCCGGACGACTGCCGGCAAATCCGCCTGGGCCGGATACCGAGCCGGAACGACCCGGCATTCAGCACCGAGCAGCCGATTTCCCTCGGCTCGGTTCCCCTCCTGGAAAAGTACTCCGATCTGGAGTTCGAATGGCGCCCCAAAGGCCCGGGCCGGCGATACCGGATCACACCGTCCGAGGCCCGTCTCACCGAGCGCGTCCGTCAGGCGGTCCGCAATCTCTGGGAGTCGGACGCCCGGATCGGCGTCCTTCCGGAGAGCACGCTGTCCACTCCCCTGCTGCGGCACTGGAGCAACCTGCTCAGGGAACTGCCCGAGGACAGCGCCCTGGAGTGGGTGCTGCTGGGCACCGGACCGATCGACGACACGAACGAGGAACCCAGCGCCGACGTCCCGCCGCCCAACCGGGCCGTGCTGATGGACTGCCGTACCGGCCAGGTGATCCTGGAGCAGGACAAGATGGCCGGCTTCACGCTGACCGCCGACCTCGCCGCCCAGTGGCGGCTGCCCGGGGAACCGCACCAGGGGCTCGCCCGCGAGGACATCACCCGGGGTCTGGAGATCACCGTGCTGGAGAGCACCCTGGGGCGCATCGCGGTGTTCATCTGCGAGGACGTCAAGCAGTCCGTCCGCTGGGCGGCCAAGCTGCAGGCGTTCGGGGTCTCCCACATCTTCGTCCCGCTGTTCGCCGCTCCGATCATGCGCGCCAGGGCCCAGTGGGAACGCCAGGCGGCCCAGCGCTGCATCGAGGAGTTCGGCGCCTCGGTCGTCCTGGCCAACAGCCTCGCCGTCGGCGCGGAGATGCACACACCGCCGTACGTCGAGCCGGGGGACGGCTTCAACTGCGTCGTGACCGGGCCGCGCTCCCACCGGGCGACGACGTACGGCGAGTACGACACCCAGTTCTGCCGCGCCGACAGCGCCGTCGACCTGTCCCGGGTGATCTACCGCGACGACACCGAGGTGACCCCCGAGGACGGCCTGCTCCCGCTTCCCGTCCTGCGACCGGGCTGGGCCGAGGTGGACCCGGTCTGGACGGAGCCGGACGACGAGCCGGAGCAGGAGGCCGGCTAGCGCCGTGCCACAACCCGCGAGGGCCGCCCCACCGCGCCGAGGCGGTGGGACGGCCCGCGCGCGCCGCTCGCACGAAGGCCAGCGTGGTCTCCAGGGTCGGAAGCCGTCCCCCGGCTGCGGCGTTGGACAGCGTGCTGGGAGCGCACCCGGCTCGACGTGCCATCGGCCGATAGTCCAATGCCCCGGTGCCTTCCCGCAGCAACTGCAGGCCGTGGGCGAACCGCTCTAACGGTCCCGCGTTGCTTCGAGACGTTGCATGGAGGGCAGGACGGCTGTGCGTCCGGCAGCCACGCGAGCGTCACTCCAGGCCGTATACCCTCCGCGCGTTCTCCGCCGCCACCATCCCCGCCACCCGCTGGGCGTCCGTGAGGGACCAGGCGCCCTCGGTGACCCAGGCGCCGAGGACCCGGGCGAGGGACTCGCGGAACAGGCGGGCGCCCACGACATGCAGTTCCGGCAGGCCGTGCGCGCCGCTGGAAAAGAGGATCTTGCCGAAGGGGGCCAGCTCCAGGATCTCGGCGAGGACGCCGGCGGAGCGCGCGCCGGTGCGGATGAGTGCGGCGCCGGAGTCGGCGTAGACGTGCGGGAAGACGCCCGCGAGGTGGGCGGCGTGGCGGTGGTACGGGTAGCCGTGCAGCAGGACCAGGTCCGTGCCGAGGCCGGCCGTGGCGCGCACGAAGTCCGTGAGGAGCACGGGGTCCGTGCGGTCGATGCGGGTGCCCGGTTCGCCGAGGCCCGCGTGGAGCTGGAGGGGGCGGCCGGAGGCCACGGCGATCCACAGGAGGTGACGCAGCAGGACCGGGTCGGTCAGCTCACCGCCCACCCCGCGGCCTGCCAGCCACCGCCCCGCCGCGCCCCGCACCTCCCCCGGACCGGGCGGCTCGGGCGCCAGCGCCAGACCGTGCCGTACGCCCGCGACCGAGGTGAAGGCGACGGCGTTCCCGGCGGCGCCGTGCACCGACTCGGCGAGGTTGGCGAGGAAGGACTCGACGGTTCCGGAGGTGTCGGCGACCTGCTCCGCGAGCAGTTCCAGCCGCACGATCTCATGGGCGTCGGCGTCGCCCGTGGACGCCATCTCGGACGGTCCGGTGAGGTCGCCGGGCAGCCCCGTGTCGACCAGGTACGTCGTGATGCCGCTGCCCCGCAGCAGCCTGCGGCCCGATTCCAGGACGCCGAGCTCCCGGCGGCGGGCGAGATAACGCGCGGGGGGACAGTGCGGTTCCAGACCGAGTAAGGGAGGACACCAGCGTCGTACGGCGAAACCGGTCTGGGTGTCGAAGAGGGTGGTGCCCGGGGCGGGCGGGCCCTCGGTCCGGGCCAGCTGGGTCTCGAAGGTCCCGAGACCCAGCTCCGTTCTCAGCACGCCGTGGCAGTACTGGTCCACCAGGGACGGCGTTTCGATCATCCGGACTCCCCGTGGGACGTGGTCTTACACGTCCTAACGGGTGAACCGGGTGTGAGGTCGCGGCCTGAGAGGCGTCGCTCAGCCGCCCACCTGGATGCCGGCCATGCGCTTCCACTCGTAGGCGCTGGTGCGCACCTTCGCCGCGAACTCGCCGTCGAAGGAATCGTGGGCGGTGATGCCGGACTGCTCGACCGCCTTGCCGGCGATCTCGTAGGTGGGGGCGACCAGGTCGCCCCAGGCGCCGTCCTCGCCGACGAGGACGATGCGGGCGCCGCGTTCGCCGATGTAGGCCACCTGACCCTCGGCACCGCCGTGCGCCTTGGAGAAGGCCTGGATCCGCTGGGCGAGCTTCGCCGCCTTGCGCTCCGCCTTCGCGTCAACCTGCTGCGTGTCTGCCATGGCCAGGATGCTACCCACGAGTAGATCGACTGGCGACGGCTGGGGTGAGTGACCCCCGCCTCACCGGCGGTCAAGCGGACCTGGTGAAGTCCGCTGCGGTTCGGTAGCGCCCCGAAGGGGCGCGGAGAACTGGGCGACCGGCCACGACGGCGCCTCGGACGACCGACGACGCATCCGGCACTTCCAGCGGAGCGCTCAGCGCAGGAAGGGGTCCACCGCGATCGCCACGAACAGCAGCGACACATAGGTGATCGACCAGTGGAACAGGCGCATCTCCTTGAGCTTCGCGCCCGTCACCTCCGCCTTCGCGCGGCTCTGCAGCCCGTGCGCCTCCCACAGCCACCAGCCGCCCGCGACCAGCGCGACCGCGGTGTAGAACCAGCCCGTGTAGCCGAGCGGGGTCAGTAGGAGAGAAACGGCGACCATGACCCAGCTGTAGATCACGATCTGCTTGGCGACCACCTTGTTGGAGGCGATGACCGGCAGCATCGGCACGCCCACGCGCGCATAGTCCTCCTTGACCTTCATCGACAGCGGCCAGTAGTGCGGCGGCGTCCAGAAGAAGATCACCAGGAAGAGGATGAGCGGGGCCCAGGACAGGGAGTCGGTCACGGCGGACCAGCCGATCAGCACCGGCATACAGCCCGCGATGCCACCCCACACGATGTTCTGCGAGGTACGGCGCTTGAGGATCATCGTGTAGACGACGACGTAGAAGAGGAGCGCGCCGAGGGAGAGCCAGGCGCTCAGCCAGTTGACGGTGAGGCCGAAGAGCAGGGTGGAGACGACCGCCAGGGAGATGCCGAAGGCGAGGCACTCGCGCGGGCTCACCATGCCGGTGACCAGCGGACGCTGCGAGGTGCGGTCCATCAGCGCGTCGATGTCGCGGTCAATGTACATGTTGAGCGCGTTCGCGCCGCCCGCGGAGAGGTAGCCGCCGACGCAGGTGAGCAGGACCAGCTTCAGGTCCGGCACCCCCCGCTGGGCCAGGAACATCACCGGCACGGTGGTGATGAGCAGGAGCTCGATGATCCGCGGCTTGGTCAGCGCCACGAACGCCTTGACACGGGCCCCGAACGGCCGGTGACGCGGGCTCTCGCTCGCACCGAGTACACCCGCTGGACGGGATTCGACGGCCGTCACGCACACCCCTACAGAGACATCCCAGCGAGCCTCAGCCGTGTGAAGTCCCGGTAAAGGCTCGCGCGTACCACGCCACTGTAGACGTTGCCCATACCCCGACCTTCGCGGGGGTGGGGTCGTGTTGGCGGGGGCCCTCCGGCAGCGGCGACGGAAGCTCGATTGAGCAGTCAGATGAGCGGCTGCGTATTCACTTGCCGAACACGCATCACCGCAGTCGGGAGGCGGATCCCCCACGGGCCGGGCAGTCTGGAATGACTCGAAAAAACGCGCTTGTTCCGGGGGTAGGCTCGACAGCGGCCGGTGGGCGTCCAGTGCACCGGCGTTCGAACATGTGGAGAGGAGCCCTGACCCAGGGTGAGCACCAAGCCGACCACCACAGACCTCGAGTGGACCGAGTTGGACCAGCGGGCCGTCGACACCGCCCGTGTCCTGGCCGCCGACGCCGTACAGAAGGTCGGCAACGGCCATCCGGGTACGGCCATGAGTCTGGCGCCCGCCGCCTACACCCTCTTCCAGAAGGTGATGCGGCATGACCCGGCCGACCCGGACTGGGTGGCCCGCGACCGCTTCGTGCTGTCCGCCGGCCACTCGTCCCTGACCCTCTACACACAGCTCTACCTGGCCGGCTTCGGCCTGGAGCTGGACGACCTCAAGGCATTCCGCACCTGGGGCTCGAAGACCCCCGGCCACCCCGAGTACGGCCACACCAAGGGCGTCGAGACGACGACCGGCCCGCTGGGCCAGGGTGTCGCCAACGCCGTGGGCATGGCCATGGCCGCCCGGTACGAGCGCGGTCTGTTCGACCCCGAGGCCCCGCAGGGCGAGTCCCCGTTCGACCACTTCATCTTCGCGATCGCCGGTGACGGCTGCCTCCAGGAGGGCATCTCCGCCGAGGCCTCGTCGCTGGCCGGCCACCAGAAGCTCGGCAACCTGATCCTGCTGTGGGACGACAACCACATCTCGATCGAGGGCGACACCGAGACGGCCGTCTCCGAGGACACCGTCAAGCGCTACGAGGCCTACGGCTGGCACGTGCAGCGGGTGGCCCCCAAGCCGGACGGCGACATCGATCCGCACGCGATCTACAACGCGATCGAGGCCGCGAAGAAGGTGACGGACAAGCCGTCCTTCATCGCGATGCGCTCGATCATCGCCTGGCCCGCCCCGAACGCTCAGAACACCGAGGCCGCCCACGGCTCGGCGCTCGGCGACGACGAGGTGGCCGCCACCAAGCGCGTCCTCGGCTTCGACCCGGAGAAGAGCTTCGACGTCTCCGACGAGGTCCTCAAGCACACCCGTCAGGCACTGGACCGCGGCCGCGAGGCGAAGGCCGAGTGGGAGAAGTCCTTCCAGCAGTGGCGGGAGAACAACCCCGAGCGCGCGGCCGAGTTCGACCGCATCAGCAAGGGTGAACTGCCCGCCGGCTGGGAGGAGAAGATCCCGGTCTTCGAGTCGGGCAAGGGCGTCGCCACGCGCGCGGCCTCCGGCAAGGTGCTGCAGGCGCTCGGCGCCGTCATCCCCGAACTGTGGGGCGGCTCCGCCGACCTGGCCGGCTCCAACAACACGACGATCGACAAGACGTCGTCCTTCCTCCCGGCGGACAACCCGCTGCCGGAGGCGAACCCGTACGGCCGCACCATCCACTTCGGCATCCGCGAGCACTCCATGGCCGCGGAGCTGAACGGCATCACCCTGCACGGCAACACCCGTGTCTACGGCGGTACGTTCCTCGTCTTCTCCGACTACATGCGCAACGCCGTACGCCTGTCGGCGCTGATGCACCTGCCGGTGACGTACGTGTGGACGCACGACTCCATCGGCCTGGGCGAGGACGGCCCCACCCACCAGCCGATCGAGCACCTCGCCTCGCTGCGCGCCATCCCGGGTCTGAACGTGGTCCGCCCGGCCGACGCCAACGAGACCGCCATCGCCTGGCGCGAGATCCTGCGCCGCTACACCAAGGTCTACGGCAAGGGCGCCCCGCACGGTCTCGCGCTGACCCGTCAGGGCGTGCCGACGTACGAGCCCAACGACGACGCGGCGAAGGGCGGTTACGTCCTGTTCGAGGCCGAGGGCGGCGACGCTCAGGTCATCCTCATCGCCACCGGTTCCGAGGTGCACGTCGCCGTCGAGGCGCGCGAGCAGCTGCAGGCGGACGGGGTGCCGACTCGGGTCGTGTCCATGCCGTCCGTGGAGTGGTTCGAGGAGCAGGACCAGGGGTACCGGGACAGCGTCCTGCCGCCGCAGGTGAAGGCGCGGGTCTCGGTCGAGGCCGGTATCGGACTCACCTGGCACAAGTACGTCGGGGACGCCGGCCGCATCGTTTCCCTGGAGCACTTCGGTGCTTCGGCGGACGGCAAGGTCCTCTTCCGCGAGTTCGGCTTCACTGCCGAGAACGTGGCCGCCAAGGCCCGGGAATCCCTCGCGGCCGCCCAGCGCTGACGCCCTTATACGACACGTAGGAGATGTAATTCCATGACAGACGCACTCAAGCGCCTCTCCGAGGAGGGCGTCGCGATCTGGCTGGACGACCTGTCGCGCAAGCGGATCACGTCCGGCAATCTCGCCGAGCTGATCGACCAGCAGCACGTCGTGGGCGTCACCACCAACCCGACGATCTTCCAGAAGGCGATCTCCGAGGGCGACGGCTACGACCAGCAGCTGTCGGACCTCGCCGCCCGCAAGGTCACCGTCGAAGAGGCCATCCGCATGATCACCACGGCGGACGTCCGCGACGCCGCCGACATCCTGCGCCCGGTCTTCGACGCCACCGAGGGCCAGGACGGCCGCGTGTCGATCGAGGTCGACCCGCGCCTGGCCCACAACACCAAGGCCACCGTCGCCGAGGCCAAGCAGCTCGCCTGGCTCGTCGACCGGCCCAACACCCTCATCAAGATCCCGGCCACCGAGGCGGGTCTGCCGGCGATCTCCGAGACCATCGGTCGCGGCATCAGCGTCAACGTCACGCTGATCTTCTCGCTGGAGCGCTACCGCAAGGTCATGGACGCCTACCTCACCGGCCTGGAGAAGGCCAAGGAGCGCGGCCTGGACCTGTCGAAGATCCACTCCGTGGCGTCCTTCTTCGTCTCCCGCGTGGACACCGAGATCGACAAGCGGCTCGACGGGATCGGCACCGACGAGGCCAAGGCGCTGCGCGGCAAGGCCGCCGTCGCCAACGCCCGGCTCGCCTACCAGGCGTACGAGGAGGTGTTCTCCTCGGAGCGCTGGAGCAAGCTGGAGAACGCGGGCGCCCGCAAGCAGCGTCCGCTGTGGGCCTCCACCGGCGTGAAGGACCCGGCGTACAAGCCGACCCTCTATGTCGACGACCTGGTGGCGCCGAACACGGTGAACACCATGCCGGAGGCCACCCTGCACGCCACCGAGGAGAGCGGCTCCATCACCGGCAACACGATCGCCGGCACCTACGAGCAGGCCCGCGCCGACCTCGACGCGATCGAGAAGCTCGGGATCTCGTACGACGAGGTGGTGCAGCTGCTGGAGGACGAGGGCGTCGAGAAGTTCGAGGCCTCCTGGAACGACCTGCTCAAGTCGACCGAGGCGGAGCTGGAGCGCCTCGCCCCCGCGGAGGGCTGAGACCTTGTCAAGCAGCAACCCGCTGCGTGACCCCGCCGACCGACGGCTCCCGCGTATCGCGGGGCCGTCGGGCCTGGTCATCTTCGGCGTCACCGGCGACCTCTCCCGCAAGAAGCTGATGCCCGCCGTGTACGACCTCGCCAACCGGGGTCTGCTGCCGCCGGGTTTCTCGCTGGTGGGCTTCGCCCGCCGCGAATGGAAGAACGAGGACTTCGCCCAGGAGGTCCACGACGCCGTCAAGGAGCACGCCCGTACGCCGTTCCGTGAGGAGGTCTGGCAGCAGCTCATCCAGGGGATGCGCTTCGTCCAGGGCACCTTCGACGACGACGAGGCCTTCGAGCGGCTGCGCGGCACCATCGAGGAGCTGGACAAGGCCCAGGGCACGGGCGGCAACTTCGCCTTCTACCTGTCGGTGCCGCCGCGCTCCTTCCCCGTGGTCATCCAGCAGCTGAAGAAGCACGGGCTGGCGGACCAGACCGGCGGTTCCTGGCGCCGCGCGGTCATCGAGAAGCCCTTCGGCCACGACCTGAAGTCGGCCGAGGAGCTCAACAAGGTCGTCCACGAGGTCTTCGCCCCGGACCAGGTCTTCCGCATCGACCACTACCTGGGCAAGGAGACCGTCCAGAACATCCTGGCGCTGCGCTTCGCCAACACGATGTTCGAGCCGATCTGGAACCGGTCCTTCGTGGACCATGTGCAGATCACCATGGCCGAGGACATCGGCATCGGCGGCCGCGCCGGCTACTACGACGGCATCGGCGCCGCCCGTGACGTCATCCAGAACCACCTCCTGCAGCTCATGGCCCTGACGGCCATGGAGGAGCCCGCCTCCTTCGACGCGGACGCGCTGGCCGCGGAGAAGACCAAGGTGCTCGGGGCCGTCCGGCTGCCGAGGGACCTGGGCCGGGACACCGTGCGCGGTCAGTACGCGGCGGGCTGGCAGGGCGGCGAGAAGGCGGTCGGGTACCTCCAGGAGGAGGGCATCGACCCAAACTCCAAGACCGACACCTACGCGGCCATCAAGGTGGAGGTGGACAACCGCCGCTGGGCGGGGGTCCCGTTCTATCTGCGCACCGGCAAGCGTCTGGGCCGGCGCGTCACCGAGATCGCGGTCGTCTTCCAGCGGGCCCCGCACTCCCCCTTCGACCACACGGCGACGGAGGAGCTGGGCAAGAACGCGATCGTCATCCGCGTCCAGCCGGACGAGGGCGTGACGGTCCGCTTCGGCTCCAAGGTGCCCGGCACGTCGATGGAGATCCGGGACGTGTCGATGGACTTCGCCTATGGCGAGTCCTTCACCGAGTCCTCCCCCGAGGCGTACGAGCGTCTGATCCTGGACGTCCTGCTGGGCGACTCGAACCTCTTCCCGCGCACCGAGGAGGTCGAGCTGTCCTGGAAGATCCTCGACCCGATCGAGGAGTACTGGGACGCCAACGGCAAGCCCGCCCAGTACCCGTCCGGTACCTGGGGGCCCGTCGAGGCGGACGAAATGCTCGCACGAGAGGGACGGAGCTGGCGCCGGCCATGAAGATAGACCTCACGGACACCACGGCCAGCAAGATCAACAAGGCGCTGGTGCAGGGCCGGCGGGCCATCGGCACGCCGGCCGTCGGCATGGTGCTCACGCTGGTCATCGTGACGGACGAGGAGAACGCGTACGACGCTCTGAAGGCGGCGAACGACGCCTCGCGCGAGCACCCCTCGCGCACGCTCGTCGTCATCAAGCGGGTCTCCCGCTCGCCCCGCGACCGTACGTCGTCCCGCCTGGACGCGGAGGTCCGGGTGGGCGCGGACGCGGGGACGGGCGAGACGGTGGTGCTGCGTCTGTACGGCGAGATCGTGGACCACGCGCAGTCGGTCGTCCTGCCGCTGCTGCTGCCGGACGCGCCCGTCGTCGTCTGGTGGCCGGTCAACGCCCCGCTCGACCCGGCGAACGACCCGCTGGGCGCCCTCGCCCAGCGCCGGGTCACCGACACCTACGCCGCCGAGCAGCCGGTACGGGAGCTCACAGCCCGCGCCGACACTTACACCCCCGGCGACACCGACCTCTCCTGGACCCGCATCACGCCCTGGCGTTCGATGCTGGCGGCCGCTCTCGACCAGGTCACCTGCCAGGTGGAGGCCGTCGAGGTGGAGGGCGAGGAGTTCAACCCCAGCTGCGAGCTGCTGGCGATGTGGCTGGCGGACCGGCTGGACGTGCCGGTGAAGCGGTCGCTGTCGTCGGGCCCCGGTCTGACGGCGGTCCGGATGCACACGGACTGCGGCCCGATCACCCTGGACCGCGCGGACGGTTCCCTGGCGACCCTCTCCATCGAGGGCCAGCCGGACCGTGCGGTGGCGCTGAAGCGGCGTGAGACGGCCGAGCTGATCGCGGAGGAGCTGCGGCGGCTGGACCCGGACGACACATACGCCTCGGCGCTGCGGTTCGGCGTCGAGAAGCTGAACGACAGCGCCTCCTTCCAGGTACCCGCTCCCAAAGGAGAACCGGTCGCCAAAGGAGATCCGGTCACTTCAGGACAGCCCTCCGGTGACGAGCCCGTCGCCGTCGAAACGCCTGTCGAGGACGCTGCGAAAGCTCCCGCGAAGGAAGCGGCGGCGCGGGAACCGGTGATGCAGGAGTCCAAGAAGGCGGCGGCGAAGTGAGCACTCCGCAGCTGGTCGTGCACCGCGACAAGGAACTGATGGCGCAGGCCGCGGCGGCCCGTCTGATCACGAAGATCGTGGACGCGCAGGCCTCCCGGGGCTTCGCGTCCGTGGTCCTCACGGGCGGCCGCAACGGCAACGGCCTGCTGGCGGCGCTGGCCGCGGCTCCGGCCCGGGACGCGATCGACTGGGGCCGGCTGGACCTGTGGTGGGGAGACGAGCGCTTCCTGCCCGAGGGCGACCCGGAGCGCAACGTCACCCAGGCCCGCGAGGCCCTGCTCGACGCCGTCCCGCTGGACCCCAAGCGCGTGCACGCCATGCCCGCGTCGGACGGTCCGTACGGAGCGGACGTGGAGGCGGCGGCGGAGGGGTACGCGGAGGAACTGGCGCGTGCGGCCGGCCCCGAGAACCATGGGTCGGTCCCCACCTTCGACGTCCTGATGCTGGGCGTGGGCCCGGACACCCATGTGGCGTCGCTCTTCCCGGAGCTGCCCGCGGTCCGGGAGACGGAGCGCACGGTGGTCGGTGTCCACGGCGCCCCGAAGCCGCCGCCGACCCGGGTCACGCTGACCCTCCCCGCCATCCGCGCGGCCGCCGAGGTGTGGCTGCTGGCGGCGGGTGAGGACAAGGCGGAGGCGGCGGCGATCGCTCTCTCCGGCGCGGGCGAGATCCAGGCCCCGGCGGCGGGCGCCCAGGGCCGTCGGCGCACCCTGTGGCTGCTGGACGCGGCGGCGGCCTCCCAGCTGCCCCGCTCCCTGTACCCACCGGCCTCGCCGTGAGCGTGCGGTGGGGGTTCCCTTCGGGAGCCCCCACCGTCTCATTTCACCGACCCGGCCATCACGCCCTGCACGAAGTGCCGCTGGAAGGCGAAGAACACCACCAGCGGGACCACCAGGGACACGAACGCGCCCGGTGCCAGGACGTCGATGTTGCTTCCGAACTGCCGTATCTGGGACTGGAGTTCCACGGTCAGCGGTTGTGACGAGGGGTCCGCGAACAGCAGGGCGACCAGCATGTCGTTCCACACCCACAGGAACTGGAAGATGGCCAGCGAGGCGATCGCGGGGCGCCCGACGGGCAGCACCAGCCGGGTGAAGATGCGCCATTCGCTGCCGCCGTCCATCCGTGCCGCCTCCAGCATCTCCTTCGGCATCTCGGCGAAGTAGTTGCGCAGGAGGAAGACGGCGAAGGGCAGTCCGTACGCCACGTGGAAGAGGACGACACCGGGGATGGTGCCGAACAGGCCCAGTTCTCCGAAGAGTTTGGCGACGGGCAGCAGGCCGATCTGCACCGGCACCACCAACAGGGCCACCACGAGCAGGAAGACTGCCTCGCGTCCGGGGAAGTCCAGCCAGGCGAAGGCGTATCCGGCCAGCGCGGCGAGGACGACGACCAGGGTCGTCGCCGGCACCGAGATCAGCACCGTGTTCCAGAAGGCCTGTGTGATGCCCGCGTTCTTCAGCAGCGCCGAGTAGTTGTCGAAGGACAGCTGGCCGGGGCTGGTGAACGCGGTCCACCAGCCGGTGCTCGCGGAGTCCTCGGACGACCGCAGCGAGGACATGAACAGTCCCGCGAGCGGTGTCAGCCACACCAGGCCGATCAGGACGAGGAAGGCCTGCACCAGACCACTGCTCAGGCCCCGTCGTATCGCCTTCATCGCTGACTCCCTCGGAAACGGCGGACGTTGAAGACCATGGCGGGGACGACCAGCAGGAGGAGCAGGACGCCCAGCGCGCTGCCCAGGCCCTGGTTGTTGCCGCCGCCGAAGGACACCAGCCACATCTGCGTGGCAAGCACGGTCGCGTCCTCCTGCACGTCCCCGGGCGCGATGATGTAGACGAGGTCGAAGACCTTCATCACGTTGATCAGGAGCGTCACGAAGACCACGGTCAGCACGGGCGCGAGGAGCGGAACCGTGATGCGGCGGAAGATCTGCCACTCGTTGGCCCCGTCCATCCGCGCCGCCTCCAGCGCGTCCCGGGGAAGGGTGGAGAGCCCCGCCCCGATCAGCACCATCGCGAAGCCGGTCCAGATCCACACGTACGCCCCGATGATCGCCGGCGTGACGAGCGCGGGGCCGAGCCAGGAGACGCCCTGGTAGGGCGGCGCGAAGTTCGAGGCCGGCAACTTCACCGTGTACGAGCCCGGCTCGAGTCCGGTGAAGCGGAAGGAGCCGTCCGCCGCGGTCGTCGCATCGGCGACCGTCCTGCCGTCCCGCACCGCCTCGACCCGCATCTCGGGCAGCCCGCTCTCCCGCCGGTCGACCTTCCCCTGCGCTCCTCCCCCGCCGGGCGTGAAGTCCAGGTAGACGACTCCGCGCACCTCTTCGGCCGCCGCCTTGCGCTGTGCGGCCGGGTAGGCGGGCCGGGCCCCCTTCGGCAGGTCCTTCGGCGCGACACCGACCAGGCCCAGGGCCACCGAACTACCCGGCCGGACACCGGCGTCGGTGCGGTACGAGCCGTCCCCTTCCTTCGCCAGACCGAACCCGTCCCGGGCCCGCGCGGTCGGGTACTGCGACGTTCCCTTGAAGGCGTCGTGCACTCCGACCACGGCCGCGTTCAGCACGCCCTTGTGCGGGTCCTCGTCGTAGGCGAGCCGGAAGATGATCCCGGCGGCCAGGAAGGACACCGCCATCGGCATGAACAGCAGCAGCTTGAAGGCCGTCGCCCAGCGCACCTTCTCCACCAGCACGGCGAGGATCAGACCGAGGCCGGTCAGCAGCGCCGGCGCGACCACGACCCAGATCGCCGTGTTGCGGATGGCCTTGAGGGTCGCCGGGTCGCGGAACATCTCGGTGTAGTTCTCGCCGCCCACGAAACGGGTGCCGGACGCGTCGAAGAAGCTGCGGCCGATCGAGAACAGCACCGGGTAGACCACCAGCGCGCCCAGCAGGAGCAGCGCCGGGAAGACGAACAGCAGGGCGACGATCCGGGCCCGCCGCCGGGAGCGCCGGGCTCGCTCGACGAGCCCTGTTCCGGGCGGACTTGTCTCTTTCACCAAGGTCGCTGTCATCGCGCGTCAGCCCTGGTACGCCTTGGCCGCAGCGGTCTCCAGCTTCGCCGCGGTGCCCTTCGGGTCGGACGGGTCGCGCAGGAAGTCCTGGAGCAGCTTCCACTCGCCGACGCCCTTGGTGCCGCCGAACGCGGCCGGTGCCTGGTCGGACATGTCGAAGCGGACCGAGTCACCGGCGTCGACGAGGGACTTGGCGGTCGCCCGGGTGACGTCGTCGCCGTAGGCGCTGAGGCCGAGCTTCTTGTTCGCGGACAGGAAGCCGCCCGCCTTCGCCCATACGGCGGCCGCCTCCGGGGTCGCCAGGTACTCGAGGAGCTTCATCCCGGCCTTGGCGTTCTTGCCGTCCTTCAGGACCACCGCCGCGTCCCCGCCGCTGACGACGGGTGCCGCACCGCCGTCGACCGCCGGGAAGGGGAAGAAGTCGGCGTCCTGGCCGATGGTCTTGCCGAACTGGTCGTGGGCCACCCCGGCGACGAAGTCGCCCTCGTAGACCATGCCCGCCTCGGGCTTGGGGCCGAACACCTTCTCCACCGAGCCCGGGAAGTCGGTGTTGAGGGCCGCCTTCGGGCCACCCGCGATCAACTGCCGGTCCTTGAACAGCTTGCCGAGCGTGCCGAGCGCCCTGACCACCGAGGCGTCGGTCCACTTCAGCTTGTGGGCGGCGAGGGCGTCGTACTTCTCGGGGCCCGCCTGGGAGAGGTAGATGTTCTCGAACCAGTCGGTGAGGGTCCAGCCGTCCTCACCGGCGACGGAGAAGGCGGCGAGCCCGGAGTCGGAGACGGTGTGGCCGGCCTTCAGCATCTCGTCGTACGTCTTCGGCGGCTTGACGCCGGCCTGGTCGAGGGCGCCGGGGCTGTACCAGACCGTCGACTTGTGGGCGGCCTTGAAGTAGAGGCCGTAGAGGCGGCCGTCGACGCTGCCGTACTTCTTCCAGACGGGTGCGTAACCGGCGTCCACCGCCTTCTCGGTGGTGGCCGACAGCGGGGTGAGCCAGCCCTTCTTCGCGAACTGCTGCAACACGCCGACCTGGGGGACCATCACCACGTCAGGGGCGTTGCCGCCCTCGATCTTGCTGCCGACGACCGTGGAGACGTTGTCCCCGGTGGAGACGAACTCGGTCTTGGCGCCGGTCTTCGCGCTGAACGCGTCCAGCACCTTCTGGAAGTTCTTCTGCTCGCTGCCGGTCCAGACACCGGCCACGGTGACCGTCTGCCCGCCGAGCGCCTTGTCACCGCCGCCCGCGGTGACCGGTCCGCCGCCGCCACAGGCGGTCGCGCCCAGGGCGAGGGTGAGGGCGGTGCAGCTGGTGAGCAGGGTCGTGCGTCGTCGCATCATCATCGATGTCCCTTTCAGGGATGGGGAAATGACGGGAGATGGGGAAATGGCGCGGGGGGATGGGGAAGTGACGGGAAATCAGAGGTCGCTGATCCACCAGGCGGCCGTCGAGCCGGGGAGCACCCCGGCGGGGCACGGGCCGCTGGACAGCAGGGGGGTACCGGAGACGGGCGAAGGGGTGGGCGCCGTACCGAAGTTGACGGCGCAGACCAGGCCGTCGCCGCGGACGAAGCCGAGGACGCCGGGCGGGGTGTCCAGCCAGCGGAGAGTGCCCTCGCCCAACTGGGGCAGAGCGCTCCGCAGTTGGAGGCCGTCGCGGTACAGGTGCCAGAAGGAGCGGGTGTCGGCGAGGGCGCGGTCGGTGGCGTACTCGGCGAAGTACTCCGGCTGCGGCAGCCAGGGCCGCGCGCTCTCGGCGCCGGAGGTGAAGCCGAAGGGCGAGGCCTGTCCGGACCAGGGAAGCGGGACCCGGCAGCCGTCGCGGATCCGGGCGCGGCTTCCCGTGCGCCGGAAGATCGGGTCGGTGAGGACGTCGTCGGGCAGGTCCACGACCTCGGGCAGGCCGAGCTCCTCGCCCTGGTAGATGTACGCGGCCCCGGGCAGCGCCAGCATCAGCAGCGCGGCGGCGCGGGCGCGGGCGGCGCCGAGGCCGCTGCCCTCGGTGGCTGGTTCGCCGTACCGCGTCACCGTGCGGACCTGGTCGTGGTTGTTGAGGACCCAGGTGACCGTGGAACCGGTGCCGGCGATGTCCTGCATGGCCTCCGAGATGACCTTGCGGAAGGCGTCGGCGTTCCACGGGGCGCTCAGCAGGTCGAAGAAGAAGGCCTGGTGGAGCTCGTCGGGGCGGACGTACCGGGCGTGTTCGCGGGCGGTCGGGACGGACACCTCGCCGACCAGCAGCCGCTCCCGGCCGTCGCGGGCGGTGTACTCCTCGCAGGTGGCCCGCCAGCGCCGCCACACGTCGTGCACCTCGGGCTGGTTCCAGGCCAGCGGGTTGACGGAGTCGCGGGTGCGGGCGTCGGCCTCGGGGTCGTCGGAGTCGGGCAGGTCGGGGTGCTTGTAGAGACCGGCGGCCACGTCGATGCGGAAGCCGTCGATGCCCCGGTCCAGCCAGAAGCGCAGCACTCGGTCGAACTCGGCGCCGACCTCGGGGTTGCGCCAGTTCCAGTCGGGCTGCTCGGGCGCGAACATGTGCAGGTACCACTGGCCGTCGCCGACCCTGGTCCAGGCGGGGCCGCCGAACATGGAGTGCCAGTTGTTGGGCGGCTCGCCGCCTGCGGGGCCGCGTCCGTCGGCGAAGTGGAAGCGGGCGCGGGCCGGGCTGCCGGGCTCGGCCGCCAGCGCCTCCTGGAACCACGGGTGCTCGCTGGAGCAGTGATTGGGCACGATGTCGAGGAGCACCTTGACCCCGAGCCGCCGGGCGGCCGCCATCAGCAGGTCGAACTCGGCGAGGTCGCCGAAGAGCGGGTCGACGTCGCAGTAGTCGGCCACGTCGTAGCCGTGGTCGTGCTGCGGGGACGGATAGAAGGGGCTCAGCCAGATCCCGTCGACACCCAGCTTCTTCAGGTACGGCAGCCCCGCCCTGACCCCGGCGAGATCGCCGACGCCGTCGCCGGTGCTGTCCAGGAAGCTGCGGACGTACACCTGATAGATCACCGCGTCCCGCCACCAGCGGTACTTACTCAGCATGCATGCATGTTAAGTAGATGTGTCGAGAGGGTGTCAATGAAAGGAGCAGAAGCTACCGGCTGATTGGCGCTCCAAATCCGGACTTAACCGGCCAAGACGAACTGAAGAGAGACCCTCGCGTTACCTAACAAGTAACTAGAAACTAGCGACCGGGGATCGCGGACAGCTCCCGGGCCAGACGGCGTGCCGCCGCCGCGGGCGTCTCGTGCCCGGTCATCGCGTCGTGCACGACCGCCTGGACGACCAGGCTGACCTGGTCGTACCGCGGGCTCTCGGGACGCGGCTTCGCGTTGATCACGCTCTCGCGCAGGGTGGGGAGGTACGGGAAGCGCCGGATCAGACCGGGATCCTCGTACAGCGCGGCACGGACGGGCGGCAGCGCGCCGCGCGTGAGGACCTGGCGCTGGACCGGCGCACTTGTGAGGTACGCGATCAGGCGCGCGGCCGAATCGGGGTGCCGGGCATGGGCGTTGACGGCGAGGTTGGAACCACCGAGGACGCTGGTACCGGGACCGTCCGGTCCGGGCAGCGGCACGGCGCCGATCTTCCCGGCGACCGGGGAGCCCTTGGCCGAGGCGAGGACGTAGGCATAGGGCCAGTTGCGCAGGAAGAGCAGCTTGCCGTCCTGGAACGCCTGCTTGGACTCCTCCTCCTTGTACGTCAGCGCCGCCTTCGGTATCCAGCCCTCGCGCACCCCGCGCGCCAGGAACCCGATGCCCTCCGTCGCCGCCGAGTCGACGGTGACGCGGGCTCCCTCGTCGCCGAGGATGGTGCCGCCCGCCGAGTAGACGGCCTCGGCCGCGTTGACGGTGAGGCCCTCGTACGGCAGGAACTGCCCGGCGTAGCCGCCGAGTCCGTACTTCGGCGCGATCGTCCTCGCGTCGTGCTCCAGCTCGGCCCAGGTGCGCGGGGGCGGGACGCCCTCCTTGGCGAGGACGTCCTTGCGGTAGAGGAGCAGGCCGGCGTTGGTGACGTACGGGACGGCGTACAGGCGTCCGTCGTAGGTCGCGGTGTCGGTGACCGGATCGAGGAAGGCGTCGAGGGGGAAGCGGTCGCGGGGCAGGGGGCGTATCCAGCCCGCGGCCGCGAACTCCGAGGTCCAGTTCACGTCGATGTTGAGGACGTCGAAGCGGCTGCGGTCGCCGTCGCGCAGGTCGGTCGCCATCTGCGCGTGGGTCTCGTCGGCGGAGTCCGGGAGTTCGACGAGGGTGACCTTCTCGCCGGGGTGAGTGCGGTTCCACCCCTGGAGGAGGGGGCCGAGATAGTGGGTGAGGTCGCCGGCGGTGGCGAGGGTGAGAGGCCCGCGACCGCCACCGGCGCCGTCCTGGGCACGGGCGCCCGAGGTGACGTACCCCGTCAGGATCACGACGAGAACGAGAAGGCCCCTACCGGCGGCATGTATCCACCGCATAGGTTCCTCCTTGCACACCCGGCACCGGGCACCCTTGCCCGGAGTCAGAGGCCATGTATACCTGTTAGGTATGGGCGATACTAGGGTCTGGCCCACATTAGGCGAACAGGAGGACAGCACCCGTGCGCCTGCCCCTCCTGGCGCTTCTCGCGCGCGGTCCGGCCCATGGCTACGAGCTGAAGCAGGACCTTGAGCAACTGCTGGGCTCCGCGTACCCTCAGCCGAACGTCGGCCAGGTCTACGTGACCCTCGGCCGCCTCGAGAAGCAGGGACTGATCGAGGGCGAGGACGTCGAGCAGTCCAGCCGGCCCAACAAGAAGGTCTACCACCTCACCGACACCGGGCGGGCCGCGCTGCGTGCCTGGTTCGAGGAGCCCGAGGACGAGCCCCGGGTACGGGACGAGTTCTTCATGAAACTGGCGCTCGCCCCGCAGACGGGTCTCGCCGATCAGATCGCGCTGATCAACAAGCAGCGGCGACAGTATCTGAACACCATGCGGCAGCTGTCGAAGCTGGCCGCCGCCGAAGACCGGGACAACCGCATCGCCCAGTTGCTGATCGAGGGCGCGATGCTGCACCTGCAGGCCGACCTCGACTGGCTGGAGCGGTGCCAGGAAGAGCTGGAGGAGCTGGAATGAGCGAGCATCCCGCTCCCGTGCTGCGTGCCGAGGGCCTGGTCAAGACGCATCACGGCGAGGGTGCCCCGGCGCACGCGGTGCGCGGGGTCGGCCTGCGGGTGCGCCGGGGCGAGTTCGTGGCCGTCACCGGGCCGTCCGGGGCCGGCAAGTCGACGCTGCTGCATCTGCTGGGCGGACTGCAGCGTCCGGACTCCGGCAGCGTGTGGCTGGACGGCGAGTGCGCGGACGGGTGGAGCGAGGCGCGTTGGGCGGTGGAGCGCAGGAAGCGGATCGGGATCGTCTTCCAGTTCTTCAACCTGGTCTCGAACCTGTCCGTCGCCGACAACGTGGAGCTGCCGGCGCTGCTCGCCGGGGTGTCGCCGAAGCGGGCCCGCGCGGAGCGCGAGGAGCTGCTGGGCGAGCTGGGTCTGGCCGGCAAGGAGCGGAGCCTGCCGGGTGAGCTGTCCGGTGGCGAGCAGCAGCGGGTCGCGCTGGCCCGGGCACTGGTCAACCACCCTCCGCTGCTGCTCGCGGACGAGCCCGCCGGCAGCCTCGACAGCAAGGGCACGCGCGAGGTGATGCGGCTGCTGTCCCGCTTCCACGGCCGGGGCCAGACGATCGTGCTGGTCACCCATGACGCCCGGCTGGCGAGCGCCGCGGACCGGGTGATCAGCTTCTTCGACGGCCGCATAGCCGACGACGCGAACCTGGACGACACCCTGTCCAGCCGGGCCGGCATCTCCGGGGTACTGGAGTTCAAGGACTGACATGCGGACGCACGACGACACCTTGAAGTGGTCGTTCACGCCGGCGATCGACACCGGCACATGTCTGCTGCTGCCGACGCGTGACTGCTGCGGTGCGCCTGAACCGGCGGCGACCGCCGATCCCCCGAGCGATCCCCGTCCCCGGCGGATCCGACAAGCCCACCGCGGCCGCGCCCGGCGGTCGGCCTCGGGCTACGGCTACGGCTACGGCTACGGCTACGGCTACGGGGCGACGGGAACCTCGGCTGTCGGTCCCGCGAGCGGTGCCCCTACCCAGTGGTCCCCGAACGCCACCGGCGCCTGGGTCCCACGGTCCCCGATACCCGACGGCCGCGCGGCGACAAGAACGGTGACCTACGGGTCCGCGACCGGCGCCCCTGCCCCACGGTTCCCGCGGGTCGGCTGCGGTCTCGGCCGGTGGGCCGCCCCGTGCAGGGTGAGGGGCTGATCCGCATGTGGGCGACTTTGCGCTGGGCGCACTCCGATCTGCGGGCGCATCGGGGTGAGGCGTTGTTCCTCGTGCTCGCCACCGCCGGGATCGTCGTGTCCCTGTTGCTGGCGACCGCCCTGTTCGGGTACGCCACCAATCCCTGGCAGCGGGTCTTCACCCAGGCACGCGGCGCGCACGTGTGGATCCACACGAATCCCACCGCCGACGTGCGCGAGCTGGCGCGACTGGACGGCGTCGAGTCCGTCGCCGGCCCCTACCCCACCGCCTCCACCACCCTCGTCTCCCGCGGCACCCGCGCCGCCGTCGAGCTCCGCGTGACATCCGAACGCCCCACGGTCGGCAACCCGCTGGTCACCGCCGGCCGCTGGCTCGACCCCGGCACCCCCGACGGCGTCGTCCTGGAGAGCCACCTGGCCCGCGCCCTGCTCGCCGCGCCCGGCGACCGGCTGACCCTGCCCGGTACGGCACGGACCGTGACGGTCCTGGGCGTGGCCGACAGCGCGGAGCCCCGCTACAGCCCCGGTGAGCAGCCCGGCCTGGTCTGGGCCCTGCCCTCCGCCGTACCGCACCCCACCGGCCAGGTCATCGGCCTGCGCCTGACCAACCCCGAGGACACGGTCTACATCCTCCTGCGCGCCGCCGCCGAACTCGGCCCCGGCACCATCGGCGAGATCTCCACCTGGAAACAGGCCCGCGCCGAGGCCCAGGGCGACAACCGGCTGCTCGGCCAGGTACTGGGCCTGTTCGGCCTGGGCGCCCTGATCGCGGCCGGACTCGCGGTGCACGGCGCGATCGCCACCCGTATCCGCGGCCACCTCCGCGACATCTCGGTCCTCAAGGCGATCGGCTTCACCCCGGCCCAGGTCGTCCGGGTGTTCCTCTTCCAGCACATCGTCTACGCCCTTCTCGGCGCCGTGGGCGCGGCGGCGCTGACGCAGTCCCTGGGCAGCCGCATCCCGGGCCGCCTCGGCGACGCGGTCGGCGTCTGGCAGGGCCTGCCCGGCCACACACTGGCTCTGTTCGCGATCCCGGCCGGCGCGGTCCTGTTCATCGGCGCGACGACGGGTCTCGCGGCCTGGCGCGCGGGACGGGTCCCGCCCGTACCGGTACCCCGCCCCGCGGTGGCGCGCGGCGGACGTCTGTCCGGGGTGGCGCGGCGGGCGCTCGGCGTACGGCTGCCCCCCGCGCTGGTCCTGGGGTGGCACACGGCGTTCACCCGCCGGGTCCGCTCACTGGCGACCATCGTCCGGCTGGCCCTGCCGCTGCTGCTGATGGTCGTGGCGATGAGTGCGTGGACCACCATCGACCGGGCCCAGAGCCGGCCTGAGCGGATCGGGCTGCCCGCCGCGCTGTCCGTGCACACGGACGCGGGGCTCGGCGAGCGCGACGCCCGTGCGCTGCTGGCACGGGATCCGCAGGTCGCCGCCGTCTACCCGAGCGTGGAGGTGGCCGCGCTCGTCGCCAACCAGACCGCGACGATCGCCCTGCGCGGCCTCGGCACCCGGCAGGACCCGTACCCCTACACCCTCGCCGAGGGCCGCCTGCCGCGCGGCAGTGAAGAGGCCGTGGCCGGGCAGGGCCTGCTCGACCTGACGCACACCCGGGTCGGCGACTGGGTGCGCATGACCGTCGGCGACCAGCCGCAGATCCTGCACATCGTGGGCCGCAGCATCGAGCCGGAGAACGCCGGCCGGGTCATCTCCACGTCCCTCGACACCCTCCGTGAGAACGACCCGCGGCTGACCCCGAGCGTCTACCAGCTGCGCCTGCGCCCCGGCGCCGACCCGCACACGGTCGCCGCCCGGCTGACCGGCGCCGGGCACGGACAGCTGGAGGTGCACGCCGTCACCAACCCGGCCGAGGGGCTCTCCCCGCTGCGCTCGGTCGTCGTCGGACTGATCGGCGTCCTCGCCCTGATCGGGATCGTCGAACTGCTCACCGCGATCGGCGGCATGGTCCGCGAGAGCGAACGCGATCTGCTCGCCCTCAAGGCCATCGGCCTGTCCCCGCGCCAGATCACCGCGATCACCGTCACGGCCACCGGCTGCACCGCCCTGGCCGCCGTCCTCGTCGGCACGACCCTGGGCGCCCCCCTCGCGCGCTGGCTGATCGACGCCCAGGGCAGATCGAGCGGCATCGGCTCGGGCATCGCCCAGAACCCGCCGCCACTGCTGCTGGCGCTGTTCGGCACGGCAGCGGTCCTGGGCGCGACCGCGCTCGCAGCCCTGCCGGCGGCACGCGCGGCCCGACGCCGGCTGGCGGACACCCTGACGGCGGTGGCCTGAACGCGGGCAGCGCGCCCAGCCCGAGCGGCCGCCCCGACGCCGCAACGGACAGGACGCACCGCCTCAACGGGCAGGCGGTAGGCCACCGGTCACCAGCGTGCGGGCGGCGCACCACCGGACACCGACAGGCAGGCGGCGCGCCAGCAGTCCCCAACAGGTGAGCCCAGGGCGCCACCGAACACCAACAGGCGGGGCACGCCACCAGTCACCAGCAGACGGGCGCCCCACCGGACACCAACAGGCAGGCAGCGCGCCACCACTCACCAACAGGCGAGCGGTATGCCGCCGTCACCAACAGGCGAGTGTGCGCCACCGCTCACCTCACTGCCGGCCGCGCAGCTCCCGGTACTTGGCCACCAGCGCCTTGCTGGACTCGTCCAGGCCCGGCACCTCGGCGCCCTCCGTCAGCGCCGGCTCCACCCGCTTGGCGAGCACCTTGCCCAGCTCGACGCCCCACTGGTCGAAGGAGTCGATGTTCCACACGGCACCCTGCACGAACACCTTGTGCTCGTACAGCGCGATCAGCTGGCCGAGCACGGACGGCGTCAGCTCGCGCGCGAGGATCGTGGTCGTCGGGTGGTCGCCCTTGAAGGTCTTGTGCGCCACCAGCTCCTCGGGCACCCCCTCCGCCCGCACCTCGTCCGGGGTCTTGCCGAAGGCCAACGCCTGTGTCTGGGCGAAGAAGTTGGCCATCAGCAGGTCGTGCTGCGCCTTCAGCCCCTCGCTCAGCTCGGCCACGGGCTCGGCGAACCCGATGAAGTCCGCCGGGATCAGCTTCGTGCCCTGGTGGATCAACTGGTAGTACGCGTGCTGCCCGTTGGTCCCCGGGGTGCCCCACACCACCGGCCCGGTCTGCCAGTCGACCTCCTGCCCGTCCCGGCCCACGTACTTGCCGTTGGACTCCATGTCCAGCTGCTGCAGATACGCCGTGAACTTGGAGAGGTAGTGGCTGTACGGCAGCACCGCGTGCGACTGGGCGCCGTGGAAGTTGCCGTACCAGATGCCCAACAGCCCCAGCAGCAGCGGCACGTTGGACTCGGCGGGCGCGGTCCTGAAGTGCTCGTCGACCAGCCGGAAGCCGTCGAGCATCTCGCGGAAACGGTCCGGGCCGATCGCGATCATCAGGGACAGGCCGATCGCCGAGTCGTACGAGTACCGTCCGCCGACCCAGTCCCAGAACTCGAACATGTTGGCCGTGTCGATACCGAAGTCGGAGACCTTGCCGGCGTTGGTCGACAGGGCCACGAAGTGCTGGGCGACGGCTTCCTGACCGGCCTTCAGCTCCTCCAGCAGCCAGGCGCGCGCCGAGGTCGCGTTGGTGATCGTCTCGATGGTGGTGAAGGTCTTGGAGGCGATGACGAACAGCGTCTCCGCCGCGTCCAGGTCGCGGGTGGCCTCGTGCAGGTCGGCGCCGTCGACGTTCGACACGAAACGGACCGTGAGATCCCGGTCGGTGTAGCTGCGCAGCACCTCGTAGGCCATCGCGGGCCCGAGGTCGGAGCCGCCGATGCCGACGTTGACGATGTTCTTGATGCGCTTGCCGGTGTGTCCGGTCCACGCGCCGGAGCGCACCCGGTCGGCGAAGTCGGCCATCTTGTCGAGGACCGCGTGCACCCCGGGCACCACGTTCTCGCCGTCGACCTCGACCACCGCGTCGCGCGAGGCACGCAGGGCGGTGTGCAGCACGGCGCGGTTCTCCGTGGTGTTGATCCTCTCGCCGCGGAACATGGCGTCCCGCAGCCCGAACACGTCGGTGGCTGCGGCCAGTTCGCGCAGCAGCCGCAGGGTCTCGTCGGTGACCAGGTGCTTGGAGTAGTCGACGTACAGGTCGCCCACCTGCAGCGTGTAGCCGGTGCCGCGGCCCGGGTCGGCGGAAAAGAGCTCCCGCAGGCCCGTGTCGGCGAGTTCCTCGCGGTGCTTGGCCAGCGCGGTCCACTCGGGCGTCTGGTTGAGCCTGGTACGGCCATCTGCGTTCATGTCCGACTTCAGCCTTCTTTCGTGCCTGTCCCAGCTGTTCCAACCTAGTTGATCAGCGCGGTGCGCGAGCCGTCATGGCGTCGTCGCCCGGCGCAACAACAGGTACGTCCGGCTTGCGGACAGGTATCAGCGCGATGACGGCGAGGACGAAGAAGGCGGCGGTCAGCAGGGGCGGGGCGCCCGGCCCCCAGGCAGTGGCGGCGGCACCCCCGAGCAGCGCGCCCAGCGGTGCTCCGGCGACGGCGAGGGTGCGGAAGGCGGAGCTGACCCTGCCCAGCATCTCCGCGGGCGCGCGCTGCTGCGTGAGCGTGGTGGTGTTGACGTTCCACACCATGCCCATGAACCCGAACACGGCCAGGGCCGCCACCAGCACCGTCAGGCTCCGCACAGCGCCCATCACCACGAGGGCGGCGATCTGCACGAGGCCGGCGAGCAGTACGGCGCGCGGTGCCCCGAGCCGGGCGGTGACGCGCCGGTTGACCGCTCCCCCGGCGAGCCCGCCGACGGTGTACGCGGTGGTCGCCGCAGCGTAACCGGCGGTGCCGGCGTCGAGCCAACCCGTGACCAGGATGACCAGCGTGGCGATCAGCGCGCCCATGCCGATGTTGCACAGGGCCGTGGCGGCGCACAGTCCGCGCAGGGCCCGGTCGTGCCACAGGGTGCGCAGACCGTCGGCGATCTCCCGGCGCAGGGTGCTGCCCGCCGGTGCCGGTGGCCGCTGGGGCACCTCGGTCCGCAGCGAGGCGACCAGCGCGGCGGCCACCAGGAAGGTCCCCGCGTCGGCCACGAAGGGGACGGCGGCCCCCGCGGCGATCAGCAGGGGCACCACTGGCGCGCCCATCAGACCACCCGCGATCTGCTGTCCGGTCATCAGCCGGGCGTTGGCGCTGCCGAGCGCCGCGCGGTCGACCAGGACGGGCAGCAGGGCGGTCGAGGCGTTGTCGAACAGGGTCTGGAGGGTGGTCAGGGCGAAGGCGAGGGCGATGATCAGCGCGATGGAAGCGTGACCGAGTGCGACGGCCACGGCGAACGCGGCGACGAACAGCCCTCGTAGCGCGTCCACCGTCCACATCGCGCGCCGCTGGTCCACCCGGTCCGCGACCGCGCCGCCGAGCAGCCCGAAGACGATCCAGGGCAGATAGCCGCACGCGGTGACGGACGCGATGAGCAGGGGCCGGTCCGTCAGCGAGGCGGCGAGCAGGGGCAGGGCGGCACCGCGCAGCGCGTCTCCGAAGCGGGAGACCACCGCGGCCGTCCACAGCCGCCCGAACCCCCCGCGCCACGTGGGCGCACACCCGCCCGCGGACTCGACCGTCGTCACGTCTCCCCCTCACGATTCGCGTCTGCACAAACCGTAGAGGGCACCACTGACAATCGGTCCGGAGGCGGTCGGCCCCGGCGACGAAGACAGGTCCGGCCAGGCACCCGCTGGGGTGCCCGGCCGGCCGTCAATTCCTAGATCTCGCCCCGCAGTTTGGCGAGCGCCTCGGCGAGGATCGCCTCGCCGTCCGCGTCGCTGCGCCGCTCCCGGACGTACGCGAGGTGCGTCTTGTAGGGCTCGGTGCGCGGCGGGTCCGGCGGGTTGTCCCGGTCCTGTCCGGCGGGGAAGCCACAGCGCGGGCAGTCCCAGGTCTCGGGAACCTGCGCGTCGCTGGCGAAGCTGGGCTGCGTCTCGTGCCCGTTGGAGCACCAGAAGGAGATGCGCAGACGCGGCGCGGACTCGCCGCGCTCGGCCTCGCCCATCGGCCCCGCCCCGACCCGGCTTCCTCGGATCGCGTTGCCACTTGCCACGGTCGTAACTCCCTGCGTGATGGTGCCGCGAAGCGAGTCGGCGTGTCGCTTCGTTGCGAGCGCCTCAGTCTACGTAAGGCCCAACGCACGTCCAGTGGTTGGAGTTACAAGCCCCACACCCGGACGCAAGCCCCATGATAGGCCGCGCTCAGCTGCGCGTACCGAACATGGAGCCTTACGTGCGGAATGGAGGTGCTGTGTGCGGGTTGCCGCTCAGCTGTTCGTGGTCAGGACGACTTCATGAGGAGGCCGAGCACGACGATGCACGCCAGCCACAGCAGACCGATCACCACGGTGATGCGGTCGAGGTTGCGCTCGGCGACCGAGGAGCCGCCGACGGAGGACTGCATGCCGCCACCGAACATGTCGGAGAGACCGCCGCCCTTGCCCTTGTGCATCAGCACCAGCAGCATCATCAGCAGGCTGAAGACGATCAGGGCGATCGAGAACCCCAAAACCACGGCTGGACCAACTTCCTCGGATTCGGATGTACACGCGGGGTCCGGCACAGTGCTGGACCCCGCAAGGGTACGACGGATCGGGCCTAGCGCATACTCACTGGTCGCGGAAGCGCACGATCTTGACGAACTCGTCGGCGTCGAGAGACGCGCCGCCCACGAGGGCGCCGTCGATGTCGGCCTGCGCCATGATCTCGGCGACGTTGCCCGCCTTGACGGAGCCGCCGTACTGGATGCGGACCTGGTCGGCCAGCTCCTGGGTGTACAGCTCGGCGACCTTGGCGCGGATGGCGGCGCAGACCTCCTGGGCGTCCTCGGCGCCGCAGACCTTGCCGGTGCCGATGGCCCACACCGGCTCGTAGGCGATCACGACGGACTCGGCCTGCTCGGCGGGGAGGTCCTTGAGACCGCCCTCGACCTGGGTGAGCGTGTGCGTGACGTGGTTACCCGCCTCGCGCACGTCCAGCTCCTCGCCGACGCACAGGATCGGGGTCAGACCGTGCTTGTACGCGGCCTTGACCTTGGCGTTGACGATCTCGTCGGTCTCGGCGTGGTACTGGCGGCGCTCGGAGTGGCCGATCACCACGTAGGTGCACTTCAGCTTGGCCAGCATCGGGCCGGAGATCTCGCCGGTGTAGGCGCCGGAGTCGTGCCGCGAGATGTCCTGGGCACCGTACTTGATCTTGAGCTTGTCGCCGTCGACCAGGGTCTGCACGGAGCGCAGGTCGGTGAAGGGCGGCAGGACGGCGACCTCGACGGCCTCGTAGTCCTTGTCCGCGAGGGCGAAGGCGAGCTTCTGGACGTGCGCGATGGCCTCGAGGTGGTTGAGGTTCATCTTCCAGTTGCCCGCCATGATCGGCGTGCGAGTGGTCATAGCGGGGTCAGTCCTCCAGTGCGGCGAGGCCGGGGAGCGTCTTGCCCTCGAGGTATTCGAGGGAGGCGCCGCCACCGGTCGAGATGTGTCCGAACGCGGTCTCGTCGAAGCCCAGGAGGCGGACGGCCGCGGCGGAGTCGCCGCCGCCGACGACCGTGAAGGCCGGGGAGTCGAGGAGGGCCTGGGCGACCGCCTTGGTGCCCTCGGCGAAATCGGGGTGCTCGAAGACGCCCATCGGGCCGTTCCAGAAGACGGTGGCGGCGTCGGTGATCTTCGAGGCGTACAGCTTGCGGGACTCGGGACCGATGTCCAGGCCCATCTGGTCACCGGGGACGGAGTCGGCGGCGACGGTGGTGGGGTTGGCCGGAGTCTTGCCCGCCAGGTCGGGGAACTCCTGGGCGACCACGACGTCGACGGGCAGGACCAGCTCGACGCCGGTCTTCTCGGCGCGCTCGATGTACTCCAGGACCGCGGGGATCTGGTCCTCCTGGAGCAGGGACTTGCCGATCTCGTAGCCCTTGGCCTTGAGGAAGGTGTACGCCATGCCACCGCCGATGAGCAGCCGGTCGGCCTTGCCGAGCAGCTGGTCGATGACCGCGAGCTTGTCGGAGACCTTGGCGCCGCCGAGCGCGACGACGTAGGGGCGCTTGACGTCCTCGGTGAGCTTCTTCAGGACGCCGACCTCGGTGGCGATGAGGTAGCCGGCGTAGTGCGGCAGCCGGGCCGGAAGGTCGAAGACCGAGGCGTGCTTGCGGTGCACCGCGCCGAAACCGTCACCCACGTAGACGTCCGCGAGGGCCGCGAGCTGGTCGGCGAACTCGCCGCGCTCGGTGTCGTCCTTGGAGGTCTCGCCGGCGTTGAAGCGCAGGTTCTCGATGACCGCGACCTGGCCGGGCTGGAGGCCGTTCACCGCGTCGTGGGCGGCGGGGCCGACGGTGTCCTGGGCGAACGCGACGGGGGCGCCGAGCAGTTCGGCGAGGCGCTCGGCGGCGGGCAGCAGCGAGAAGGCGGGGTCCGGGGCACCCTTGGGGCGGCCCAGGTGTGAGGCGACGACCACCTTGGCGCCTGCCTCGACGAGGGCCTTGACGGTGGGCAGTACGGCACGGATGCGGCCGTCGTCGGTGATGAGGCCGTCGGCGAGCGGCACGTTGAGGTCGGCGCGGACGAAGACCCGCTTGTTGTCCACGCCTTCGGCGAGAAGTTCGTCGATCGTCTTCATGAGGGACTCCTGGTGAGGGCTGCTCTGATCGTACGAGAGCTGTTCTGTACGTGAGTCAGGGCCCGGGCGGCGCGTCCCTGCGCCGCCCGAGCCCTGCTCTCACAGCAAAGTGCCTGCTCTGTGGATCAGAGCTGGTTGCCGACGAAGACCGTGAGGTCGACGAGGCGGTTGGAGTAGCCCCACTCGTTGTCGTACCAGCCGAGGATCTTCACCGACGTGCCCTCCTGGACCATGGTCAGGGAGGAGTCGAAGGTGCAGGACGACGGGTCGCTGACGATGTCCGAGGAGACGATCTCGTCCTCGGTGTAGGTCAGGTAGCCCTGCAGCTCGCCCTCGGCGGCCTTCTTGAACGCGGCGTTGACCTCGTCCTTGGTGACCTCGCGGGACAGCTCCACGACGAGGTCGGTGGCCGAGCCGGTCGGGACCGGGACGCGCATGGCGATGCCGTCCAGCTTGCCCTTGAGCTGCGGGAGGACCAGCGCGGTGGCCTTAGCGGCACCCGTGGTGGTCGGGATGATGTTCTCGGCGGCGGCACGCGCGCGACGCAGGTCCTTGTGCGGGAAGTCCAGGATGCGCTGGTCGTTGGTGTACGCGTGCACCGTCGTCATCAGGCCCTTGACGATGCCGAAGTTCTCGTCGAGGACCTTCGCCATCGGCGCCACACAGTTGGTGGTGCAGGAGGCGTTGGAGATGACGTGGTGGTTCGCCGGGTCGTACTTGTCCTGGTTGACGCCCATCACGATGGTGATGTCCTCATCCTTGGCCGGAGCCGAGATGATGACCTTCTTGGCGCCGCCGGCGATGTGCTTCGCGGCGTCTTCCTTCTTGGTGAAGATGCCGGTGGACTCGATGACGATGTCGGCGCCCAGCTCGCCCCACGGGATGTCGGCGGGGTTGCGCTCGGAGAGGACCTTGATGGTCTTGCCGTCGACGGTGATGGTGTCGGCGGTGTGCGAGACCTCGGCCTTGAGACGGCCCAGGATGGTGTCGTACTTCAGCAGGTGAGCGGTGGTCGCGGTGTCACCCAGGTCGTTGACAGCCACGATCTCGATGTCAGCACCCTGCTCCAGCAGCGCGCGGAAGTAGTTGCGACCGATACGACCGAAGCCGTTGATGCCTACGCGGATCGTCACGAACCGATCTCCTCGTTGGTACGCCGGCCATGCGGTGCCGGCGAGCTCTGTTTGGGATGTCCCCGACCACCCCCGACCCTACCTCCCTGAGGGCTCCGGAGTGACATCGGATTGCCGCATACACGGGCAGGCGGTCCGTACCCGCCAGTAGGGGTACGGACCGCCCGGCTCAAACATCCGGTCACTCTTTTTGACTACGACGTGCTAGTCATCGTTGACCAGCCTGTTCACCCTCCCAGGGCGGCGAGCGCCTTCTTGACGAGTGCCGCACGGTCCGCCGCCGCGGTGACGTGCTCCAGGCCGAAGCCCAGCAGCACGGTCCGGTCGGTGGTGACGGCGCCGTACGTCTTGAACAGGGCACCCGTGCGCTCCCAGTCCCTGAGCACGGCCGGGCTGCCCGCGGGCGGTCCGGTCACGCTCCAGGCGCCGAGCGAGGTCTCGAAGCCTTCGGTCTGCGTCGCCGTGCCGCCGAGGACGAGCGAGGCGTCGTCGGCGAGGACGCCGTGACCGCCGGTGCCCGGGTCGGTGACGTAGCTGATGGAGACCTGGACGGACTTGCCGGCGTAGGCGCTCAGGTCGTAGTTGACCTGCTGCCAGCCGCTGGAGGCGCCGGTGAGGCTGTTCCAGGCGCCGCTGGTGCCGGTGGCGGTGCACGCGTTGTTGCCGATGGTCAGGTAGTGCTTGAGCCACGGGTGTTCGTTGATCAGGAAGCCCGCCCCGCACTCCGAGGGCACGGTCTGGCTGCTCGCGCCGCCCTTCTCCGGGAGGGTCGTCCAGTCGTCGGCGCCGACGGTGTGGGCCTCGACGATCACATGGTCGTAGCCGGGCTCGGTGTCCCACAGCAACTGGCTGCGCAGGGTCGGCTGCTGGGCCGCCGCCACACCGGTGAGGTCGATGGTGCGGGTGAGGCGCTTGTACGCGTCGTCGGTGTGCACGGCGGCCGCCATGTAGGAACCCGCGTAGGGCCCGTACGGGTTGACGGTCCCGGCGAACTGGCCCGCGCCGGCGCTGGCGAACTGCGGGTGCTTGTCGGCGGGCAGCGAGTCGGAGGTGACGCTGTAGGTGCCGGCCTTGTCGAGGGGGTTGCCGGGCGCCGCGCCGAGGGCCCCGCTGAAGCCGCCGAGTTCGCCGGAGCCTGTGAAGCCGGTGGCGCCGGGGGTCGACGTACGGGAGTACGCGCCCAGGTAGTACTGGCTGAAGTCGTTGGACAGGGTGCCGCCGCCGAGATCGACGTTGCCGCCGGCCTGCTCACCCGCCTCGATCAGCTTGCCGCCCTCGTTGAGGTAGGCACGCAGCTGGAGCTGGGTGGCGTTGCCGGGGACGCTCGCTCCCGTGTAGTGGACCACGGTCCTGAAGTGCTTCAGCACGCCGAGCGCGTCGGGCGCGCCCTGGGTGGCGACGTCCCAGACGAGGGCCTTGCGGCCGTTCGCCTTCAGCGCGTCCACATAGGTCTGCGCCTGCGTGGCGGTCGCGCCCTCCTCCGCGACGACGAGGGTGTCGGCCTTGGCGCGCTGGGCCACGGTGTAGGTGAAGTGCTCACTGGAGACCTTCTTGCCGCTCCTGCCGCGGCCGGTGAACCACACCTCGACCTTGTCGCCCGGGTCGCCGTCCCGGACCTTGGCCCGGTACTCGTCGAAGTGCAGGTTGTCATCGCCGCCGTAGGTCTCGCCGCCCTTCCACGCCTTCAGCGGCTCGTCCTTCGTACGGCCGCCGTTGACGCGGTAGTTGAGCTCCTTGCCGCGGATCGCCTTGCGGACGACGACGGAGACCTCCTGGTCGGCGCCGCGGGAGTAGGACGTGGAGAACGTCGCCGGGGTGAAGTCGGCGGCCTTCAGGCCGAGCGAGGAGGAGGGGGTGTCCGGGTGCTGGGCGGTCTCGGCGACCGAGAGCGCGAAGGGGATGTTCTTGACGAACTCCTGCTGGATCAGCTTCTCGTCGTCCGGGAAGTTGAACACGGACTGGCAGTCGGCCGCGTTCCACTGGTCGTTCGGGTCGAGGTTGGAGGCCGTCTGGCAGGTCGACATCTCGGGGGTGAACATCGACATGCCGTTGACGTTCGCCGCGTGGCCGTCCGCCTCGCCGTTGGTGGTGTACAGCTCCGAGGAGACCTGCGGACGGTAGCCGGGGATCGCGGAGTTGTCCGGGGTGCCGGCGAGCGCCTTGTAGACGACGTCGTCGGGGGTCGGGGTGGCCACCTGCCAGCCGACGCCGTAGAGGAGGAGTTCGGCGGCGGAGTGGTAGTTGACGCCGTAGGAGAAGCCGATGCGCTTCTCGAAGGCGTCGAGCGCCTTGGTCTCGGGCTCGGAGCCCGGGCTCGCGCCGCGGTAGGTCTCGCTGGTGGGGTTGGGGGACGAACCCTCGTCGTCGTAGCCCCACTTGTAGGCGAAGTTGCGGTTGAGGTCGACGCCGTCGCCGGTGGAGATGACGCCGTCGCCGTTGACGTCCCGCAGGTTCTTGCGCCACAGACGGGTGTCGGAGTTCTTGAAGGTGTAGTCGTAGCCGTCGGGGTTGGCCGAGATCACGAACCATAGCTCGGTGGAGTCGACGATCTTCCTGATGTGCTTGTCGGTCTTGTAGTGGTCCAGGTAGTAGTGCATCAGCCGGCGGGTCATCTCCGGCGTGATCCACTCACGCGCGTGCTGGTTGGACAGGTACAGCACGGAGGGCTTCGAGCCGTCCTTGGACTTCTTCGCGTCCTTGGTCAGTTTGAGCGCGAGGATGTCCTGGCCGTTGATCGTCTTGCCGATGGAGACGACCTTGGTCAGACCGGGGTTCTGCTGCCCGGTGCGGACGATCTCCTCCTTGATGCCGCCGCTTCCGCTGTACGGGCGGAACACGCCCTGGGCGGCGTTGTCGACCCGCTTCTCGGCCTTGGCCGAAAGTGTGTGCTCGGTGAGGTCGACGCCCTGCTTCTCGAGCTGGTGGGCCTGCCGACCGGTGAGATAGAGCTCGACCGAGGCCGTGCCCTTGGCGGGGACCTGCTCGGCGAGTTCCTGGCCGTCCTGTCCGGCCGCCAGCAGCAGGGGTACCTGCCTGGCGGTGACGTCCGCGCGGTAGACGTTGACCTCATTGGGATCCGAACCCTGTGACGGTCCGTTCTGCGCCTGGGCGATGGGTGCGAGGCTCGCTCCGCCGATCAGGAGCGCGCCGACAGCGAGGATCGATCTCGCTCTGTGTCTCATGAACCCCCCTAGCCATCCTTCGTCACGGCGACGAAGTGTTGCCAGGCTCATGCCACTTCACAGCCGAGTCAAGGGTGCCTCAAAGACAGTCAAACGTCGGTGCCGACGGCCCAAGTGGGCGTCGGCACCGACGGGTTGGACCCTGGTCAGCCGACGAGGTTGTCGGCCATCTCCTCGGTGAGAGTCGACTCCGTGCCCGGGATACCGAGGTCGGAGGCGCGCTTGTCGGCCATCGCCAGCAGGCGGCGGATACGGCCGGCGACGGCGTCCTTGGTCAGCGGCGGGTCGGCGAGTGCGCCCAGCTCCTCCAGCGAGGCCTGCTTGTGCTCCATGCGCAGCCGGCCGGCGGCCGCGAGGTGCTCGGGGACCTCCTCGCCGAGGATCTCCAGCGCGCGCTGGACGCGGGCGCCGGCGGCGACCGCCGCACGCGCGGAGCGGCGGAGGTTGGCGTCGTCGAAGTTGGCGAGACGGTTCGCCGTGGCCCGTACCTCGCGGCGCATCCGGCGCTCCTCCCAGGCCAGCACCGACTCGTGCGCGCCGAGGCGGGTGAGCAGGGCGCCGATCGCGTCCCCGTCCCGGACGACCACGCGGTCCACGCCGCGCACCTCGCGGGCCTTGGCGGCGATCGACAGGCGGCGGGCGGCGCCGACCAGGGCGAGGGCGGCCTCGGGGCCGGGGCAGGTCACCTCCAGGGAGGAGGAGCGGCCGGGTTCGGTGAGCGAGCCGTGCGCCAGAAAGGCGCCGCGCCAGGCGGCCTCCGCGTCGCAGGTGGCCCCCGAGACCACCTGCGGGGGCAGGCCGCGGATCGGGCGGCCCCGCCCGTCCACCAGACCGGTCTGCCGGGCCAGCTGGTCACCGCCGGCGACGACCCGGACGACGTAACGCGAGCCGCGGCGCAGTCCGCCGGGCGCCATCACGATCAGCTCGGAGGAGTGGCCGAAGATCTCCAGAATGTCCCGCTTCAGGCGCCGGGCCGCCATCGCGGTGTCCAGCTCCGCCTCGATCACGATGCGCCCGCTGACCAGATGGAGGCCGCCGGCGAACCGCAGGATGGCGGAGACCTCCGCCTTTCTGCAGCAGGTCCGGGTGACGGGGAGCCGGGAGATCTCGTCCTTCACCGCTGCCGTCATCGCCATGGGCCGATCCTTCCATGCATCCGAAAAATACGGTCGTACGCGGCGGCCAGCAGCTCCGGGTCGTGCCGCGGAGTTCCGTCCCTCCGGGCCACCGGGGCCAGCTCGACCGCTGCTCCGAGCCGCCCTGCGGCTTCGGTGAGCACGTCGCGGTCGGGCACGGCGGCCTCGTCGGCCAGCACCACGTCCAGGGCGAGTTTAGGGGCGTGTCGTCCCAAAACCTCCAAATGACGCTGCGGGGAGAAGCCCTCGGTTTCTCCGGGCTGCGGGGCGAGGTTCAGCGAGAGTACCCGGCGCGCCTTGGTCTCGGTGAGCGCGTCCAGCAGTTCCGGCACGAGCAGGTGCGGGATGACCGAGGAGAACCAGGAGCCGGGACCGAGCACCACCCAGTCCGCGTCCAGCACGGCCTCGACGGCTTCCGGGACGGCGGGCGGGTCGTTCGGCACGACGTGCACGGACTGCACCTCGCCGGGCGTGAGCGCCACGGTCGCCTGCCCGCGGACGGTGTCCACGTCCTCCGGCCGCGCCGGATCATGCCCCTTGACCAGGGCCTGCAGCTCCAGCGGTACGGCGGACATGGGCAGCACGCGCCCGTGTGCGCCGAGGAGCTTGCCCACCAGGTCCAGCGCCTGGACGTGGTCGCCGAGCTGCTCCCACAGCGCGACGATCAGGAGGTTGCCGACCGCGTGGTCGTGCAGGTCGCCCTGGGAGTGGAAGCGGTGCTGGATGACCCGGGCCCAGGTCTGGCCCCAGTCGTCATCGCCGCACAGCGCGGCCAGCGCCTTGCGCAGGTCGCCGGGCGGCAGCACGCCCAGCTCGTCGCGCAGGCGCCCGCTGGAGCCGCCGTCGTCGGCCACGGTGACGACGGCGGTGAGGTCGCCGGTGATCCGGCGCAGGGCGGCGAGCGAGGCGGACAGGCCCATACCGCCGCCGAGCGCGACGACCTTGGGCTGGGCACCGCGCCGGCGCGGCCGGGCACCGCGGGCCTCCACGGGCCGGCCGGCACGCGACTCGGGAACCGTCCGGCGCAGCCTGCTCAGCCGCACAGAGCGCTCCGTCATTCGCGTCCCATGTCCCGGTGCACGACCACCGTCTCCACGCCCTCGGCCGCGAGCCGCGCGGCGAGCTTCTCCGACATGGCCACCGAGCGGTGCTTGCCGCCGGTGCAGCCGATCGCGATCGTCACATACCGCTTGCCCTCGCGGCGGTAGCCCGCGGCGATCAGCCGGAGCAGCTCGGCGTAGCGGTCGAGGAACTCCTTGGCGCCGGGCTGGTTGAAGACGTACGCCGACACCTCCTCGTTGAGGCCGGTGAAGGGGCGCAGCTCCGGGACCCAGTGCGGGTTGGGCAGGAAGCGCATGTCGGCGACCAGGTCGGCGTCCACGGGAAGGCCGTACTTGAAGCCGAAGGACATCACGGTGGCCCGCAGCTCGGGCTCCTCCTCGCCTGCGAACTGGGCGTCCATCTTGGCGCGCAGCTCGTGCACGTTGAGGCTGGAGGTGTCGATGACCAGGTCGGCGTCGCCGCGCAGCTCGCGCAGCAGCTCGCGCTCGGCGGCGATGCCGTCGACGATCCGGCCGTCGCCCTGCAGGGGGTGCGGGCGGCGCACCGACTCGAAGCGGCGCACCAGGGCCTCGTCGGAGGACTCCAGGAAGACGATCCGCCGGGTGACGTTCTTGGCCTCCAGGTCGGCGAGGGACTCGCGGAGGTTGTCGAAGAAGCGACGGCCTCGGACGTCCACGACGACCGCGATCCGTGCCACGTTGCCCTGCGACCGGGCGCCGAGCTCCACCATGGTGGGGATCAGCGCGGGCGGGAGGTTGTCGACGACGAACCAGCCGAGGTCCTCCAGGCACTTGGCGGCCGTCGACCTGCCCGCGCCTGACATTCCGGAGATGATCACCAGCTCGGGGATGGCCGCCTCGGGGAGCCCGCCCTGGTCGCCGGTCGTGCCCGTACTCACCTGTGCTTCGTCTCCGCCCTGGTCCGTCTGCCCGTGTTGCTCGTCGTGCTCGTCGTGCTCGTTCACATTCATGTCTCCTGCCCCCGTCGCTCGTCCGGGGCGCCCGTCGTCACGGGCTCCCCACCGGAACCCATGGTGCCGGGTTCCTCCTCCATGATCTCTCCAGTCGTCATGTTGACGGCGGGTGCGGCGGGAGCCGCCTGGGCGAGGGCCACGGCGATCGTCTCGGCCGTCTTGCGGCCTATGCCGGGGACCTCGCAGATCTGGTCGATGGTGGCGGACCGCAGTTTCCTGAGCGAGCCGAAGTGCTTCAGCAGTGCCTGCTTGCGGGTCTCACCGAGGCCGGGCACCTCGTCCAGGGGGCTGGCCTTGAAGCGCTTGGCCCGCTTGGTGCGCTGGTAGGTGATCGCGAAGCGGTGGGCCTCGTCGCGAACGCGCTGCAGCAGGTAGAGGCCCTCGCTGGTGCGGGGCAGGACGACCGGGTCGTCCTCGTCCGGCAGCCAGACCTCCTCCAGTCGCTTGGCGAGGCCGCAGACAGCGATGTCGTCGATGCCGAGCTCGTCGAGGGCCTTCTTGGCCGCTGCGACCTGCGGCTGACCGCCGTCGACCACGACCAGCTGGGGCGGGTAGGCGAACTTCTTCGGGCGGCCGTCCTCGTCCTTGAGGCCGGTGCCGAGGTCACCCGCGAGGCCGTCCTCATGACCGTCCTCGACCCACTCACCGGTCTTCTCCTTCTCCGCGAGGTAGCGCCGGAAGCGGCGGGTGATCACCTCGTGCATGGAGCGGACGTCGTCCTGTCCGGCGAAGCCCCTGATCTGGAAGCGGCGGTACTCGCTCTTGCGCTGCAGACCGTCCTCGAAGACCACCATGGAGGCCACGACGTCGTCGCCCTGGAGGTGCGAGATGTCGTAGCACTCGATACGCAGGGGAGCGCTGTCGAGGTCGAGGGCCTCGGCGATCTCCTCCAGGGCACGCGAGCGCGTGGTGAGGTCGGAGGCGCGCTTGGTCTTGTGCAGCGCGAGGGCCTGCAGGGCGTTGCGCTGCACGGTCTCCATCAGGGCCTTCTTGTCGCCGCGCTGCGGGATGCGCAGCGAGACGCCCGAGCCGCGGCGGTCGGCGAGCCACTCCTGGACGGGCTCGACCGGGTCGGGCAGGGCGGGGACCAGGACCTCCTTGGGGACGGAATCGCCCTTCTCCTCACCGTAGAGCTGCTGCAAGGCGTGCTCGACGAGGGCGCCGGTGGTGATCTCCTCGACCTTGTCGGTGACCCAGCCGCGCTGGCCGCGCACGCGTCCGCCGCGCACGTGGAAGATCTGCACGGCCGCCTCCAGCTCGTCCTCGGCGACGGCGATCAGGTCCGCGTCGGTCGCGTCGGCGAGCACGACCGCGTTCTTCTCCATGGCCTTCTTCAGGGCCTCGATGTCGTCGCGCAGGCGGGCGGCGCGCTCGTACTCCATCTCCTCGGCCGCCTCGGTCATCCGCTTTTCCAGGCGGCGGATGTACGTGCCCGTGCGGCCGGCCATGAAGTCGCAGAACTCCTCGGCCAGTTCGCGGTGCTCCTCCGGGTCGACGCGGCCGACGCAGGGCGCCGAGCACTTGCCGATGTAACCGAGCAGACAGGGGCGGCCGGTGCGGGCGGCGTTCTTGAAGACGCCCGCCGAGCAGGTGCGTACGGGGAAGACCCGCAGCAGCAGGTCGACCGTGTCCCGGATGGCCCACGCGTGTCCGTAGGGCCCGAAGTACCGAACGCCCTTGCGCTTGTGGCCGCGCATCACCTGCACGCGCGGGAACTCCTCGTTCATCGTCACCGCGAGGTACGGATAGCTCTTGTCGTCGCGGTACTTGACGTTGAACCGGGGGTCGAACTCCTTGATCCAGGAATACTCCAGCTGCAGGGCCTCGACCTCCGTGGACACCACGGTCCACTCCACGGACGCGGCGGTGGTGACCATCGTCCGGGTGCGCGGGTGCAGGTTCGCCAGGTCCTGGAAGTAGTTCGCCAGGCGCTGGCGCAGGCTTTTCGCCTTTCCGACGTAGATCACCCGGCGGTGCTCGTCACGGAACCTGTACACCCCGGGAGAGTCCGGGATCTGACCCGGCTGGGGGCGGTAGCTGGAGGGGTCGGCCATGTCTCACACCCTACTGGCGAGGACTGACACCGCGTCGGGCCTGTGGACAACGCCTAGCGGGACTCCAGGAAGGTCAGGACGGCCAGGACCCGGCGGTGGTCGTCGGTGTCCTCGGTGAGGCGGAGCTTGCCGAGGATGCTGCGGACGTGTTTCTCGACCGTGCCCTCGGTGACCCACAGACGGCGGCCGATGCCCGCGTTCGAGCGGCCCTCGGCCATGAGGGCGAGGACCTCGCGCTCCCGGGCGCTGAGCTGGGCGAGGGGGTCGTCGCGGCGCTGGGCCGAGAACAGCTCCTGCACCAGGGAGGGGTCGACGACCGAACCGCCCCGCCGGACGCGCTCCAGGGCCTCGATGAACTCGTCGACGGCCGTGACCCGGCTCTTGAGCAGATAGCCGACCTTGCGGCCGCTCGCCAACAGCTCCAGCGCCTCCTCGACCTCGACGAACGCCGACAGGACCAGGATGCCGGTGTCGGGGTGGCGCTCCCGGATGGTGCGGGCCGCCTTGAGTCCTTCGGTGGAGTGGTCCGGCGGCATCCTGATGTCGACGATCGCGACGTCGGGGCGGTGCCCGGCGACCAGTTCCAGGAGGCCCACGGCGTCTCCCGCCTGCCCCACCACGTCGTACCCGACCCGCTCGCACAGGCTGGCGAGCCCCTCGCGGAGCAGCACGTCGTCGTCGGCGAGGACGACCCGTCCCCGTGCCGGCCGCTGCGATGCGTCGTCCATGGTCCCGGCTCCCCTTGCCCGGCCGATCGGTGCGCGCCCCAACAGCCTGCCCCACCCACGGGGTTCCGGCTAGCCGGAAGCGGGATTGGAGGCTCGCGGTGACGACAACGGACCGGTCACGGGGCGATTCTCGACGCAGTGCAGAGCAAGGCGGACCGGCCGGTCCGGGCGAGTCGCCGGCCGGCCACGGGTCGAAGGGCTGCGGAAATGCGTCGGACGCGGATGGAGAAGCCACGGCGGCCGGTCCGCGCCCGCCGATACCAGGACGACACGCACGCGTGGAGTGAGCTGCTGGATCCGCGGGACCACGAGATCGTGCGGGCCAAGCGCCCGCGGAGCACTGATCACGGCGGCACGGGCCGCACCTAGAGCCGGACGGACGCCTCTCCGTCCGACAGGACCGCCCGGAGCGTACGCGACGTCACCAGTCCAGGACTCCCCCGCCTGGGCGACTCCCCCGGCGTGCGCCCCGGGCGGTCACACGTCCGTCGGGGGCACGGCCAGCGGCAGCCGCACCCGCACCGTCGTGCCCTCGCCGGGCGGGCTGCGGACATCCAGCTTGCCGCCGATCGCCTCCACCCGGTCGATCAGACCGATGAGACCGGAGCCCCGGCCGGGCTCGGCCCCTCCGGCCCCGTCATCGGCGACGGTCAGCTCCAGGACGTCGTCACGGACCGTCGCTTCGATGCGCACCACGCGTGCGTGCGCGTGCTTGGCGGCGTTGGTGAGGCACTCGGAGATCACGTAGTACGCGGCCACCTCCAGTTGCTCCGGCAGACGGGCGGCGGGCAGGGCGAGGTCGAGCTCCACGGGGACGGCCGACCGACGGGCCAGGGAACGCAGTGCGGGGCCGAGGCCGCCCTTGGACAGGATCGCCGGGTGGATGCCGCGGGCGATCTGGAGCAGGTCCTGGAAGGCGTCGTCGAGCCCCTTGCTGACATGGGCGAGCTGTTCGGACAGCTCGGACGTGGGGTCGGTGACCAGGGACTCGGCCAGCCGCAGATCGAGTTGGAGGGCGACGAGGCGCTGCTGGACACCGTCGTGCAGATCTCGCTCGATACGGCGCCGGGAGGCGTCTCCGGCGGCCACCACGCGCGCGCGTGAGGCGGTCAGCTGGGCACGGCTGTCGGCGTTGGCGATGGCGGTGGCGATGAGCTCGGTGAAGTCGGCCAGCCGATCCTCCGTGCCACGGTCCAGCTCCTCCCGCGGGGACGCCGCGACCACGAATCCCCACAGCCGGTCGTCGACGACGATGGGCGCGGCGACAGCCCTGCCGACCCGGGCGGCGCGTCCGTTCCGGGTCACCTCGTGGATCGCCCGGCGTGCGGCGTCACGGCGGGCATCACGTGAGGCCGGTTCGAACACCTCCGGATCGTGCGCGGTCCCGAGGACCGTACGGCTGCCGTCGGGCTGATGGCGCAGGACGGCCGCTGTCGTGTCCAGCAGCTCGCCCACCTCCTCCGCCACCTGCGTGAACACCTCCTCGGGCGGGGCGCCACGGGCCACGAGGGTGGCGACCCGGCGCAGCGCGGCCTGTTCTCGGGCGTGCCTGCGGCTCTCGGTGACGTCCCGGGCGGCGGCGTAGACGAGGCCCTGCTCGGGAACAGGCCGCGCGCTCCACTGCAGCCAGCGTTCGGTGCCGTCCGCACGCAGATAGCGGTTCTCGAACTCGGCCACTTCGACGCCGCTCGCCAGCCGGTCGAGGGCCGCCCGGGTGGCTGCCCGGTCCTCCTCGTGCACGAACTCGATGAACGGCCTGGACAGCAGCGTGTCCGCCGGGTGGCCGAGGGTGCGTTCGAAGGCGGGGTTGACCCGCTTGAAGTAGCCGTCGACCCCGGTGATGCACAGCAGGTCGAGGGAGAGGTTGAAGATGCTCTCCAGCTCCTCCTCGGCCCGCTCACGTCGTCCGTGCGCCGCCGCGAAGGACGCCATGGTGGCGTTCATGCCGCCCAGCAGCTGCGCCCAGGTCCCCGCGAAGGCCCCGACGTCCGCCCGGTGGGCGAGCCGGTTGTCGTCGATCGCCGTGTTCAGGGAGCGGATCGCGGCCGCCAGCCGTTCCGTGGTCACCCGCAGTTCGCGGAATGTGTCGGCGACGTCCCCGAGTTCGTCGCGTCCCGCGTACCGGATGTCGTACGACAGATCGCCCTCCGACAGGGCCCGGGCGCCCGCGGCGACCTCGCGCAGCGGCCGGGTGATGGAGCGCCGCAGGGCCAGGGCGAGGACCGTGACCACGACCAGGACGGCGAGGGAGAGGGCGAGGTCACGCAGCGCGCGGACCTTCGCGGTGTGCAGGTCGTGGGCGGCCGTCCCGGCGAGTTCGCGCGCCGCCTGGCCCTGGATACCGCGCAGGGAGTCGATACGGGCCCGGGAGTCGGCCAGCCAGCTGTCGTACGACGGCCAGTGCGCGGTCCGCGGGTCGGCCGCGGCGAGCATGTCGCGCAGACTGCGGACGGCGCGTCCGGGCTCCCCGAACCGCGTCGCGTACAGCTCGGCCCGCAGCGGGGCGGAGGTGTCGCGGCGGAACTCCCGCAGCTGTGCCTCCTCCAGCGCGGGCCAGCGCCCGGCCGCGGTGGGCCGGTGGGCGAGGGGGGTGCTGAGCAGAATGGCCACCTCGGCGCGCTCCCGTTCCCCGGCCTCGATGGCCTGCAGGAGCGCGATGTGCGCGTCGGCCGCACGCCCCGCCGCCCTGGTCGGGCCTCCCGACTCCAGGTCGGCGACGGTGTCGAGCAGCTCGTCCTGGACCGTCTGGTACTGCTGCACGACCCCGCTCGCGGAGAGCGAGCCGGTGTCCGTCTGTGCCCGGATGGCGTGCAGTTGGCGGCCGAAGGCGCCGAGTTCGCCGGCGACGTCGGCACCGGACCAGGCGTCGGCCCGCTCGGTGGCCCTGGCCAGCGCCCGGTCGGTGGACCGCTCGGCGGCGGCCCGCTCGCCGAGGGTGTCCCGGGCGGGCCGCAGACGGGCCAGCACGGCGGCGATCCGCTCTCGGGCGACCGCGTCGGAGACCCCGGTGGTCTCGAACGACACCCGGGTCGCCCTGTGGAAACGGTCCAGTTCCCGCGCCTGCTGCCACTGGGCGACGGCGCTGAACGCGGTGAAGGCGAGCATGCCGGCCACCGGCAGCAGCACGAGCAGCATCAGCTTGCTGCCGACGCGGAGTCGGGCGAGCAGAGGCGGACCGTTCCCGTCCCGGAGGTGGCGCACGACCGGACCTAGTACCGGGAACGGGCGCCGGTGATCGTCGAGGAATCCGCCGGAGCCGCTCTGTTGGCGTCCGTCATGCGCACCACACCTCCCGCCGACCCCACCGCGGGCGTGAGGTCGTACGTGTCCTCGGTGTCCCGCCTCGCGGGGTTTCCACCTCGCGGGGTTTCCCCAGCATGCCCGTGCGACCGGCGGCGGTCCAGGCCGGGTCAGGGGCCCTTCTGCGGATAGCCGTCGTGGGCCGCGATGTCCTCGTCGATCCGGTGGGCCGCCTGATCGAGCGTGGCCCTGACCGGGGCGTGCTCGAGGACGATCCTCCTGAAGGCCCAGGAGAAGGCCGCAGTGATCGCCGGATAGGCAGGCGTCTGCGGACGCGGCCGGGCGACCCCGCCGCGCAGTTGGTCGATGTAGAGGTGCTCGGCGCCGTTCGGGCCGAACCGCGGTGAGAGCCGCACGGCGCTCTTCGTGGCCGGAACGGCCCCGTTGGCCACGCTCATCCGGTGGACCTCCCGCGGTTCGAGCAGATAGGCCAGGAATCGCCAGACCGCGTCGCCGTCGGCGGTACCGGCCGGGACGCCCCACTGCCAGGAGCCCATGCCGGTGACGGTGCCCTTGCCGAAGTCGGGCAGCGGCACGATGGCGACATCGCCCGGGAACGCCCTCGTGTTCTCACCGAACACCCAGTGCCCGAGCCAGGACAGGACACTGCGGCCCTGGACGAAGGCCTGATCGTCCCTGCCCGGGTCGACGAGTCCCTCCTCGACCCAGCTCTGGATGATCGTGAGCGCCCTGACGGACGCGGCGCTGTTGAGATACCCCTCGGCCGTCCGGTGGTTCAGCGGGTCGACGAGATCACCGCCCGCCGACCAGACGGCGGGCGCGAAGCCGTACGTGGGCCACTCGTCGCCCGGCTTCGTGGACTCGAGATACAGGTCGAGCGGCGTCCGGTAGCCCATCCCCCGGAGCCGGTGCAGGATCCCGGTGAACTCCGCGGCGCTCCAGGCGTCCGCCGGTCCCGTGGGGATACGGATGCCGGCCTTGCGCAGCACGGACTTGCGGACGTAGAGCCCCAGACCGGAGTCGAACGTGCCCACCCCCCACAGCCGGCCCGCGTAGGTGCCCTGCCGGCGGATCGAGGGCAGCAGGTCGTCCCGGACGGAGCGCGGCACACAGGAGTCGATCGGCCTCAGCCTGCCGGACCACGCGTAGCTGTAGAGGTTCGGCCCGTCGAAGTCGAGCAGGTCGGGAAGGTCGCCGCTGGCCGCGGCGGAGTCCACCAGCTCGCCGTAGGACCGCCGTCCCGGCAGGGGCACCAGCTCGACGCGGACCTGGTGCTGGGCCCTGTTGAAGTCCGCGACCTGGCTGCGCAGGGTGCCGATCTCGCCGGGCTGCTCGGAGTGGAACCAGACGGTGATGTTCGCGGTGCCCTCGATCCGGCCGTCACAGGTGGTGTCGCCCGGGATCCTCCGCGTTTCGTCGTCACCGCCCCCGCCACCATCGCATCCAGCCAGGAGCAGGGCGGCCCCCAGCAGTCCCGAGACCAGCTTGCTCCCGAGCGAAGCCCGCATCGCGCACCCCCACTCGACCGGACGATCACGGTCTTTCCAGGGCGGATCCATGCTACCGCCGGTGACACCCGGCTGCGCAGGGTGAGCACGAACCCGCGTGCGGGGAACGGGACTTCAGCACGTTCCAGCTGACGGGTAACGCCGCTCCCGGCTCTTTCCGGGTAGCGGGAAAGCGCAATCAACCCACGCTTGGCACCCTGTCCGCATGTCCCTGCGCTGTCTTCTCGTCGATGACAGCATCCGGTTCCTGGAGGCCGCACGCACCCTGCTCGAACGCGACGGGATTCCCGTCGTCGGCCTGGCCTCGACGGGTGCGGAGGCGCTCGCGCGGGCGGCGGAGCTGGTCCCGGACATCGTCCTGGTGGACCTCGACCTCGACGGCGAGAGCGGTTTCGATCTCGCGGTGGAGCTGGCCGATCGCGTCTCGTGCGTCATCATCCTGATCTCGACCCACGCCCTGGAGGACTTCGAGGAACTCATCGCCGCCAGCCCGGCCCGCGGTTTCCTGCACAAGTCCGACCTGTCCGCACGGGCGATCCGGGAGGTGCTCGGCAACGGCGGCGGGGCCGCACCGGGTTGAGGGGACCTGGCGGGTCTCGGCCAGGAGGGCGGGACTGTTGGGCTTCAGGTGTTGTCGGGACTTGGTCAACACGCTTCAATGCGTGGGAACTCGGGGCCGTGAACGACGGCGTACGGATGTGAAGACGCCCCGACGCCGATGGGGTGGCCCCGACAACCAGCACGAACCCGGCCCGACCAGCCGTAGCGAGATTTCACAGAAAGGCCCCTGCATGCCGCACGCCACACAGCACGCGGACGTCGCCGCCGTCGCCACCGCGGAACTGGACTCGGCTCTGCGAGGCGGCCCCTTCCATGTCGCGCTGCGCGCCGCCATCGCCGCCCGTGGCCTGCCGCTGCAGCGCGTGCAGCACCATCTCTCGCGCCACGGGGTCAAGGTCGGTGTCACCAGCCTGAGTTACTGGCAGCAGGGCGCCCGGCGCCCGCAGCGCCCCGAGTCCCTGCGAGCCGTACGAGCCCTGGAGGAGATACTCCAGCTGCCGGAGGAGTCCCTGATCCGGCTGCTCGCCGAGACCGACGAGACCTCGCCGGGACAACGGCCCGCGGGCCGTTCCTACCGCTCCCTGGTGGAGGCGTCGGGCGTGCTGGAGCGGCTGCTGACCGAGCTGAGCCTGCCGCCGGACGGCGGTCTGCACACCCTCGGACACCATGAGCGGGTCCACATCGGGGCGCGCCGCGAGCTGGCGGGGCGCGAGTCGCACCACATCGTGCGCGCCCACATGGACGGCGTCGACCGCTTCGTGGCCGTCCACCACGGCGACCCGGGTTGCGTGCCGGAGCGGGTGCGGGTCCACGCGCTGGAGAACTGCCGCACGGGACGCGTGCGCGTGCACCAGGACACCGGCGTGCTCGTCGCCGAACTCCACTTCGACACCCGTCTGCGGGCCGGGGACACCTACCTCTTCCGCTACGGCGTCGAGGACGGCACGGCCGGCGTCTCCCGCGAGTACGTCCGGGGGTTCGGACCAGCCGGCGGCCAGTACGCGCTCCAGGTCCGCTTCGACGAGCGCGCCCTGCCGGTGCGCTGCCACCGCTTCGCCCAGCACTCACCCGCGGCCCCCCGCAGCGGCCGCCAGGAACTCCCCCTCAGCGGCCACCACTCGGTCCACCTCGTCGAACCGCGGGTGCGCACGGGGATCGTGGGGATCGGGTGGGACTGGGAGTGAGCCGGCGGGGACCGAGGGTCCGGGGCGGTCGGCGTCGCCGGGTCGGCCACCGCGATGCCGTGGGGGACGCGCGGACCGTCCTGACCTTGTTGTTCTCCTGATCTGATCAGCGCGCGCCGTCCTCCGAGCAGCCCCTCGTCAGGCCCCCGGCCCGGCGACGATCTTGCCGTTCCTGGTTGCCACCGGCAGCGCGTGCAGTGGTTCGGTGGCCGGGGAGCGCAGCACCTTGCCGGTCCTGGCGTCGAACTCGCTGCCGTGGCACGGGCAGACGAGCGTGGTCCCCTCCAGCTTGTTGATCGGGCACCCCGCGTGCGTGCAGATCGTGCTGTACGCCTTCAGCGAGCCGTTCTCACCCCGGCTGACCACGACGTTGTGATCCCGGTACAGCTCGGCGGTCCCCTTGGCGATCCTGCTCTCGTCGGCGAGTTCGACCGGCGCGGTCGGGGTCGCCGGTGCGGTGACACCGCCTGCGGCGGAGCAGGCCGTGAGGCCGAGCCCGGCCACCGGGGTGAGGGCCGCTCCTCGCAGGACGGTACGGCGGCTCGGGGAGGGACGGCCGGGCATGCGGATCTCCACTGGTCGGGGGTGGTGCACGCGGCACGATAGCCGGGGCGGTTCCTCCGGGTTCGAGCGGGTTGGCTGTCGCTGGGGGAGGGCTGGCTGGACGTAAACGTTTGCGTAAGCGTTTACGTCCGCCGTCGGATGGGATAGCTTCCCGGCCTGGGTCCTTCGCCGGCCCCGGAAACCGACGAGAGGGGACGCCATGCCGACCATGGCCGATGTCGCGCGCAGCGCCGGTGTGTCCGTGGCGACCGTCTCGCACGTTCTCAACGACACCCGGCCGGTCCTGCCCCACACCCGCCAGGCGGTCCTGGACGCGATCGACCGACTCGGCTACACCCCCAACACCCTCGCCCGCTCCCTGGTGACCTCGCGCACCCGGTCCATCGGGCTCGCGGTGTCGGCGATCAGCAACCCGTACTTCACGGAGATCCTCCAGGGCGTCGAGGCCCGCGCCCTGGAACACGGCTACAGCCTCCTCATCGCCGACCCGCACGACGACCCGGCGCACGAGCGCAAGGTCGTCCAGCTGCTGCACGAGCGCCGCGTGGACGGCATGATCGTCGCCCCGTCCGCCAACCCACGGGAGCTCGTCGCCTACCTCGGACGCCACCAGGTCCCGGCCGTCTTCCTCGACCGGCTCGTCGACACCCCGGCCGACGGCGCGCCCCGCCACGACCAGATCTGCGCCGAGAACGCCGAACCGACCGCCCGGCTCGTCACCCACCTCGCCGAACTCGGCCACCGCCGCATCGCCCTTGTCGCCGGTCTGCCCGGGTTCAGCACCACCCGCGAGCGCATCACCGGCTACCGCCACGGCCTCGCCGCCTCCGGACTCCCCTACGACGAACGCCTCGTCGCGCACGGCGACTCCGAGTCACCCGGGGCGGAACGCGCCACCGCGGCCCTCCTCTCCCTCACCGCCCCGCCCACCGCACTCGTCACCGCCAACAACGCGATGACCATCGGCGCCCTGCGCGCCCTGGGCGACCGCGGCCTGTCCGTGCCCGAGGACATCGCGCTGTGCTGCTTCGACGACTTCGCCTGGGCCGATCTCTTCTCACCCCGGCTGACCGCGATCGCCCAGCCCAGCAGGGAGATCGGCGCCCGGGCCGTACGCCTCCTCCTGGACCGCCTCGCCTCCCCGGACCGCCCGGCGCGCACCGTGCGGCTGCCGTGCGTCTTCGTCCACCGCGGCTCGTGCGGGTGCCCGGAGGAACCCGGGAGTGCCCGACGCCCGGAACCGCCCGCACCGTCGTAGTCCCCACACAGCCCCAGCACCCCGGAAGTTCGAGAAAGGAAGCGTCTCGTGATCGTCGTCGCCGGTGAGGCCCTGATCGATCTGGTACCGCAGGGCACGGGTGCCCTGGCGGGACTGCAGCCGGCGCTCGGCGGCGGCCCCTACAACACCGCCGTGGCCCTCGGCCGCCTCGGCTCCCCCACCGCCTTCTGCTCCCGGACCTCGTACGACGCCTTCGGCGAGGCCCTGCTGGACGGGCTCCGGCGGGCGAACGTGGACGTCTCCGCCGTGCAGCGCGGCGCGGAGCCGACCACGCTCGCCGTCGCCACGATCGACGAGACCGGATCGGCCGCGTACTCCTTCTACGTCGACGGGACCGCCGACCGGCTGTTCACGGCCCCCGAGACGCTGCCCGCCGGGACCCGGGCCGTCTCCTTCGGCACCTGCTCGCTCGTCCTGGAGCCCGGCGCGACCGCCTACGAGACCCTGCTGCGGGCCTCGGCGGACCAGGGGGTGTTCACCGCGCTCGACCCCAACATCCGGACGGTCCTGATCCCCGACGCGGACGCCTATCGGGCACGTTTCAAGAGCTGGCTGCCCTCGGTGTCCCTGCTGAAGCTGTCCGAGGAGGACGCCCGGTGGCTGGGCGGCACCCCGCGCGAGTGGCTGGCCGCCGGGCCCGCGGCCGTCGTGATCACCCATGGTGGGGACGGCCTCACCGCCTTCACCCGGGACGGCGCCGTGTACCCGGTGCCGGGCGAGAAAGTCGAGGTCGTGGACACGATCGGCGCCGGCGACACCGTGAACGCGGCTCTGCTGCACGGTCTCGCCACCCAGGACGCCCTGTCCTCGGAGGGGCTCACGGAGCTGGGCCGGGAGGGCTGGACCCGGCTGCTGCGGTTCGCGGCGCGCGCGGCCGCCGTCACCTGCTCCCGCGCGGGCGCCGAGCCTCCGTACGCCTCCGAACTCGGGGACTGGTGAGGGGCGTACGGCCTTCTCTTCACCGAGTTTCCGCGCTGATTTCCGCTGTTCAGGAGTCAAGGTTCCTCGTGGCCGCGGAAATCCCGCGGCTGCTCTTGCAACGAGCGGCGCCCCGCCGGGAGTTCCCGCGGGGCGCCGTACTTTTCAGGATTTTCTCCGCCGTGTCGGGCGGCCGGGCTCAGGCCTTCCGCGCCCGGGTCGTCTTCTTCGCGGGGGCTGCCTTCTTCGTCGCCCCGGCCGCCTTCCTCGCGGCCGTGTCGTTGGCTGCCTTGGCTGTCGCCGTCTTCTTCGCCGGTGATTTCGCCGCGACCGTCTTCCGTGCCGCCGCCCTGCGCGGGGCCGGTACCGAGGCCGCGTCGCTGATCCGGTCGGCGCCGAGGATCTCGCGCAGGAACTTGCCGGTGTGGCTGGCCGGAACGCCGGCGACCTCCTCGGGCGTGCCCTCCGCGACGACGAGTCCGCCGCCGGCGCCGCCCTCCGGGCCCATGTCGACGACCCAGTCGGCGGTCTTGATCACATCGAGGTTGTGCTCGATGACGATGACCGTGTTGCCCTTGTCGACCAGGCCGGCCAGGACCTTCAGCAGCTTGCTGATGTCCTCGAAGTGCAGACCGGTGGTCGGCTCGTCGAGGACGTAGACCGTGCGGCCGGTGGAGCGCTTCTGCAGCTCGCTGGCGAGCTTGACGCGCTGCGCCTCACCGCCGGACAGCGTGGTCGCGGACTGGCCGAGCCGGACATAACCGAGACCGACGTCGTTCAGCGTCGTGAGGTGACGGTTGATCGCCGGAACCGCCTCGAAGAAGTTCATCGCCTCCTCGATCGGCATGTTCAGGACCTCGGAGATGGACTTGCCCTTGTAGTGGACCTCCAGCGTCTCCCGGTTGTACCGGGCGCCGTGGCAGACCTCGCAGGGGACGTAGACGTCCGGGAGGAAGTTCATCTCGATCTTGATCGTGCCGTCGCCCGCACAGTTCTCGCAGCGGCCGCCCTTGACGTTGAAGGAGAAGCGGCCCGGCTGGTAGCCGCGGACCTTCGCCTCGGTGGTCTCGGCGAACAGCTTGCGGATGTGGTCGAAGACACCGGTGTACGTCGCCGGGTTGGACCGCGGGGTGCGGCCGATGGGCGACTGGTCGACGTGCACGACCTTGTCGACGAGGTCGTCGCCGTCCACGCGCGTGTGCCGTCCCGGGACGCTGCGCGCGCCGTTGAGCTCGCGGGCCAGGTGCGTGTACAGGATGTCGTTGACCAGCGTCGACTTGCCGGAGCCGGACACGCCGGTGACGGCCGTGAAGACGCCCAGCGGGAACGACACGTCGATGTCCTGCAAGTTGTTCTCGCGGGCACCGTGCACGGTGAGCCGACGGGACGGGTCCTGCGGGCGCCGGATGTCCGGGACCGGGATCGCCTTCTTGCCAGACAGGTACTGGCCGGTCTGCGACTCGGCGTTGGCGAGCAGCTCCTTCAGGGAGCCGCTGTGCACGACCTTGCCGCCGTGCTCGCCCGCGCCGGGGCCGATGTCGACGACCCAGTCGGCGACCTTGATGGTGTCCTCGTCGTGCTCGACGACGATGAGCGTGTTGCCCATGTCACGCAGCCGGACCAGGGTCTCGATCAGCCGGTGGTTGTCGCGCTGGTGCAGGCCGATGGACGGCTCGTCCAGCACGTACAGCACACCGACCAGACCGGACCCGATCTGGGTGGCCAGACGGATGCGCTGGGCCTCGCCGCCGGAGAGGGTGCCGGCCGCGCGGTTCAGCGAGAGGTAGTCCAGGCCGACGTCGACCAGGAAGCGCAGCCGCTCGTTGACCTCCTTCAGCACCCGCTCGGCGATCTTCTTGTCGCGTGCGCTGAGCTTGAGCTCGCCCAGGAAGTCCGCGCAGTCGCTGATGGACATCGCGGAGACCTCGGCGATCGACTTCTCCATGATGGTGACCGCGAGGACGATCGGCTTCAGACGCGTGCCCTCACAGCTGGGGCAGGGCACCTCGCGCATGTAGCCCTCGAAGCGCTCACGGCTGGCGTCGCTCTCGGCCTCGCTATGCCGGCGCTTCACGAAGGGGACGGCGCCCTCGAAGGGCGTGGTGTACACGCGCTCGCGGCCGTACCTGTTGCGGTAGCGGACCTCGATCTGTGTCTTGTGGCCGTAGAGCAGCGCCTTCTTGGCCCGCTGGGGCAGGCCCGCGAAGGGGATGTCGGTCCGGAAGCCGAGCGCGTCCGCGAGGGCGCCGATCAGACGGCCGAAGTAGTCCTTGGTGTGCCCGTGCGACCAGGGGTGGATGGCGCCCTCGTCGAGGGACTTGTCCTCGTCCGGGACGATCAGCTCGGGGTCGACCTCCATGCGCGTGCCGATGCCGGTGCACTCGGGGCAGGCGCCGAAGGGCGAGTTGAAGGAGAAGGAGCGGGGCTCCAGCTCCTCGAAGGACAGGTCGTCGTACGGGCAGTACAGGTGCTCCGAGTACATGCGCTCGCGCTCGGGGTCGTCCTCGGGGAGGTCGACGAAGTCGAGCACGACCATGCCGCCGGACAGGCCCAGGGCCGTCTCCACGGAGTCGGTGAGGCGGCGCTTGGCGGAGTCCTTCACCGTGAGGCGGTCGACGACCACCTCGATGGTGTGCTTCTCCTGCTTCTTGAGCGTGGGCGGGCTGGAGAGCTGGATGGTCTCGCCGTCGACCCGCGCGCGGGAGTAGCCCTTGGTCTGCAGGTCGGCGAAGAGGTCGACGAACTCACCCTTGCGCTCCCGCACCAGCGGGGAGAGCACCTGGAAACGGCTGCCCTCCGGCAGCTCCAGGACCCTGTCCACGATGGCCTGCGGCGACTGGCGGGAGATCGGGCGGCCGCACTCGGGACAGTGCGGCTTGCCGATGCGCGCGAAGAGCAGACGCAGGTAGTCGTAGACCTCGGTGATGGTGCCGACCGTCGAGCGCGGGTTGCGCGAGGTCGACTTCTGGTCGATGGAGACCGCCGGCGACAGGCCCTCGATGAAGTCGACGTCCGGCTTGTCCATCTGCCCGAGGAACTGGCGGGCGTACGAGGAGAGCGACTCCACATAGCGCCGCTGCCCCTCGGCGAAGATGGTGTCGAAGGCCAGCGAGGACTTGCCCGACCCCGACAGGCCCGTGAAGACGATGAGCGAGTCGCGCGGCAGGTCGAGCGAGACATTCTTCAGGTTGTGCTCGCGCGCGCCACGGACGATGAGACGGTCGGCCACGCCGGTCCGCACCTTTCTTGAGAGAAGTGACAGGGGCGAGGCCCCCGTGCTTCTTCAGACTAGGGGGAGCCACTGACAACGCCGGTCGGATTCCCGGATGCATAACAATCCCCGGCACTCCAGCATGCCCGACGCCACTCCCGACCATATAGCACGCGCATTCGATTTACGGCACGGCTTCACCACCTTCACCCAAAGGTGTGGCGGGGCTAGGGTCAGCACCATGATTGATCACGGTCATGACCTGGCATCTGTACGTGACGCGACGGACCGGCTGCTCACCGCAGCCGCCGGAATGGACAACGCGTCGGCGGCCGAGCCGTCACGGCTTCCCGGCTGGAGCCGCGGCCACGTCCTCGCCCATCTCGCCCGCAACGCGGACGCCCTCGTGAACGTCCTGGAGGGCCGGCCCATGTACCCCTCCGCGGACGCCCGCGACGCCGACATCGAGCGGGACGCCCCGCGACCCCTCGACGCGCACCTCGCCGACCTGCGGGAGAGCGCCGCCCTCTTCCAGGCCGCGGGGACCGTGCCCGCGGACTGGTCGCGCACGGTGGAGCTGCGCAACGGGGTCACCGACTCGGCGGCCCGGGTGCCGTTCCGGCGCTGGGCCGAGGTGGAGCTGCACCACGTCGACCTCGGCATCGGGTACGAACTGGAGGACCTTCCCGGAGAGTTCGTGGAGCGGGAGATCGACTTCCTCGCCGAGCGCTTCTCCGGCCACCCTGACGTGGCGGCCACCCACCTGACGGACGGCACACGCGCGTGGCGGACTGGCCGGGAGGCCGATGGCCCGGAGGTCACGGTCACCGGTCCGGCACCGGACCTGCTGGGCTGGCTCGCCGGGCGCCGCGACGGCTCGGGGCTGACCACCGAGGGCGGCGAGCTGCCGAAGCTCCCCCCGCTGTAGCGCGGCGGCAGGTCCCCGCCGAGGCCGTGCCGTGAGCGACGGAGCCTCGGCGGGGACCCGGGTGCGCTCCGCCGCTATAGGCTGACCGCCATGACGTACAGCGGACAGGTGAAGGTCGGCGGCCCGGCGGACGTGCACGAGCTCAAGGACCTGATGATCACCAAGATCGCGGTCGGCCCGATGGACAACAACGCCTATCTGCTGCGCTGCCGGGCCACGGACGAGCAGTTGCTGATCGACGCGGCCAACGACGCGGACACCCTGCTCGGCATGATCGGTGACGACGGCATCGCCTCCGTTGTCACCACACACCAGCACGGCGACCACTGGCAGGCCCTCGCCCGGGTCGTGTCGGCCACCGGCGCCCGGACGTACGCGGGCCGGGACGACGCCACCGGCATCCCCGTCCCGACCGACGTCCTCGTCGACGACGGCGACACCATCCGGGTGGGACAGGTGGCGCTCACCGCGCGCCACCTGGTGGGGCACACCCCGGGCTCCATCGCTCTCGTGTACGACGACCCGCACGGGCATCCCCATGTCTTCACGGGCGACTGCCTCTTCCCGGGGGGTCCTGGTCGGACAACACGTCCGGAAGAGTTCAACTCCCTGATGGACGGCCTGGAGACCAAGCTGTTCGACGTCCTTCCGGACGAGACCTGGATTTATCCCGGCCACGGCAACGACACCACCATCGGCACGGAGCGGCCCCACCTCGCGGAGTGGCGCGCACGAGGCTGGTAACCGTCCACGCCGACCGCCCCTGTTTCGAAACCGAAGCGGGGGCGGTCGCCCATCCAGGCCCGTTCCGCGCTCGGGAGGGTCATGCCCCACGGACTGTGGCCTCCAGCACCGTCACCGACGCCGGCAGCGGTGACCGCCATGATCAGGGGGACTGCTGCATGGGCTGCGGTCTGCCGGGCCGGGTTCACCTGGCAGGCAGCGGAACCTCCCACCTCTTGCAATCCATCCCTTCGGCTCCCAGCCGTACTACGGGCCCGAAACACCCACACGCAGCTGGAGGCCGCGCTCAAGCGGGCTGCGACCGCCGCTGTCACCTCACGGCCCTTGGCCTCCGGGCCGCTCCGGAGGAGAGCCCCGGGCCGGCCCGGAGGCCAAGGACGGTGAGGTGTTCCGGCAAAGGATCCGCGTGGCTGTGGACCGTGGACGACGCCCGCGCCCTGCGCGTCTCGCGCCGGCCGGGCTCCTGCCCGACGCGCCTGTCGGGCGATCCGGCGGAGGCGATACCCCGACCCGGCGGACGCGTCCCGGCGATCCAGTGGACGCCCCGTCGGCGATCTAGCGGGTGGACCCGGTGTGCTCCCGCACAGTGGCCGCCTCGCTCGCCGTCGTCCCGGCCCCCGGCTCGGCGCTCTGCTTCGCGAACCCGCGCCGGCCCGGCAGGACCGCGAGGACGATCAGTGTTCCGGCGGCCATGATGATCCCGCCGATGAGGCTGGTCTGGGCGACTCCGTGGGCGAAAGCCTGGTGGACGGCGTCCACAGCGGCCTGGGCCTGCTGGGGCCCGGCGGAGGGATCCTGCGCGACCCGCTCCGCGACGGCCAGGCCGGCGCCGACCGAGTCCTTGGCGGTCTCCATCGCCTCCGCCGGGAGCCGGTTGCCCACCAGGTCGGTCAGCTCGTCCCGGTAGGCCGTGCCCAGCAGCGAGCCCAGCACCGCGATGCCCAGCGCCCCGCCCAGCTCGAGCGCGGTGTCGTTGACGCCGCCGCCGACGCCCAGCTCGGACTCGGGGAAGGAGCCCATGATCGTGTCGGTCGCCGGGGAGATGGCCAGTCCGAGCGCGAGGCCCAGCATCATCAGCGGCGCCAGGAAGTCCCCGTACGTCGACCCCTTGTCGATCTGGGTGAGCAGGAACATGCCCGCCGTGCCGATGGCCATGCCGGTCACGACCATCACCTTCACCCCCAGCTTCGGGGCGAGGACCCCGGTCACCGCGGACCCGAGGAACACCGCACCGCCCAGCGGCAGCAGCCGTAGGCCCGTGTCCAGGGCGCCGTAGCCGAGGACGAACTGCAGGAACTGCGTCGAGTAGTAGAGCACGGCGAACATGCCGAAGAAGAAGAACATCACCGCGAGCATCGAGCCGGTGAAGGGCCGCAGCGCGAACTTTCGGACGTTGAGCATCGGGTGCGGGTGCCGCAGCTCCCAGGCCACGAAGGTGACCAGACCGACGCCGGCGACCACGGCGGCGGTGACGGGGCCGGCGCCCCAGCCGAAGTGCGGGCCCTCGATGGCGGCGTAGATCAGGGAGCCGACCGTGACGATCGACAGCAGACCACCAACGTAGTCGATCCGGCCCATGCCCTCCGCCTTGGACGGCGGCACCAGGGCGAGCGCGCCGAAGACGGCGAGGACGGCGATCGGCACGTTGATCAGGAAGGTCGAGCCCCAGGCGTGGTCCTCGAGCAGCCAGCCGGAGACCAGTGGGCCGACGGCTACCGCCACCCCGGAGGTCGCGGCCCAGGCGGTGATGGCCTTGGCCCGCTCACTCCGAGGGAAGGTCGCGACCACCAGGGACAGCGTGGCCGGCATCACGACCGCGGCACCGACACCCATGATCGCGCGGGCCACGATGACGAGTGAGGTCTCGTCGACCATGCTCCCCATCACCGAACCGCCGGCGAAGATCAGCAGCCCCAGCACCAGCGCGCCGCGCCGGCTGTACTTGTCGCCGATCGCGCCCAGTACCAGCATCAGCGCCGCGTACGGAACGGTGTAGGAGTCGACGACCCACTGCAGATCACTGCTGCTCAGGCCCAGGTCGGTGGTCATGTCGGGGGCGGCGACGATCAGCGACGTGTTCGCCATCACCGTGATCAGCAGGCTCAGGCACAGCACGAGCAGCGCCCACCAGCGCCGCGCGTACGGCCCGGTCATCTTCTCCACGGGGGTATTTGCAAGGAAGGGCATCAGTAGCTCCTGAGAGGGACGGGGCGGACGAGCGGAATCACTTAATTGCCCGTGAGGGGAGCGGGCGACGGGCTGAGATCTCAGGGCTTCGAGATCATCCTGTGGCCCCGTGTGGGCTACCCTCGGCGATCCCCTGGAGGGCCGCGTCGGTGTCCGCGATGGCCAGCACCTTGTTGATGTCGATGCCGGCCAGCGCACCGGCCGCTGCAGAGGCCCCGACCTGGGCAACCGGATCGGTGACGTTGCCGGCCACCCACACACCCGGTACCTCGGTGGTGCCGTCGATACCGGAGGCGAAAGTGCGGCCCGTCGGCAGGTCCTGCACCGGCAGGCCCAGACCTTCCAGGCCATGAGTGCGGGCCTGCATCTGCGGGGCGACCGCGAGGACGCGGCGGGCCACGACCTGGCCGTCGGCCAGGCGCACCCCGGCGAGGGCGGCGTCCTCGTCGTCGACGACCTCGGTGACCGGGGTGTCGATGACGCGGATGCCGCGGGCGGCGAAGCGGGCGCGGCAGCCCTCGTCCAGATCGGTGCCGTGGGTGAAGTAGGTCAGGTCCTCGGTCAGCTGCCGGAACAAGAACGCGTGGCCGATGGAGGCCGGGCCGGTGGCGAGGATGCCGATGGGCTCGTCGCGCACCTCCCAGCCGTGGCAGTACGGGCAGTGCACCACACTGTGCCCCCAGTGCTCGGCGAGCCCGGGCACCTCCGGCAGCACATCCTTCACGCCGGTGGCGACCAGGATGCGACGGGCGGTGATGGCGCGGCCGTCGGCCAGGGTGACGGTGAACCGCAGGTCCCCGTCCGCCGACGGGGCGGCGGACTCGGCCGAGACCACCTCGCCGAACACGACGCGTCCACCGTACTGGCGCACCTGCTCCCGGCCCCGTCGAAGGATCTCGGACGGCGGGGTGCCGTCGAAGACGATGAAGCCGTGCACGGCCTCCGCGGGCGCGTTGCGCGGGGAGCCGCTGTCGATCACGACGACCGAGCGGCGGGAGCGGGCGAGGATCAGTGCACCGTTCAGCCCTGCGGCGCCCCCGCCGATCACCACCGCGTCGACGGTCCCCTCGGCCAGTGCGTCGCTCGCGTACTGAGGAGTCGCCACAGCCATGGCCTCCTGCCTTTCCTTGTCAGTCATGGTTCGGTCGGCCTTCGAGTTCTGGGTGGTTGGAGGAGCGTCAGCTGTTCAGAAAGCCCGGGAAGTGGTCGGCGACCGTCTTGGGCTGTTATGGAGAGTCCGGCCCCGGTTTGCTTGGGGCGTTCGTGATGTACAGATCCAGTACGGCGAGGTAACTCGCCGTCGCCAGGATCGCGAGGATCGGACCGGGCCTTGCCGGCCTGGAAGGCGTTGCAACGCCGGGCGGCGCGCAGGAGTTCAAAGGCATGGGTTGCCCTCAATCGCGCCAGGCGTGCACGCAGCCTGTCCGGTGAGCTCAGGACGTTGTGTACTGAACAGTCAGGAACCTAGGCGGTTCTGTACTGAGTTGTCAAGTGCGGCAGGCCGGCCCTCGCTCACCACGACGGTGCCCGGAATGTTGAGTTTGGGCTCCTTGGTGATCCCGGGCTTGGCCAGCAGTAGCAAGGCACCAATCAGGACGGGGCCGCGAAGGCGACGTTCACGTACATCACCCATCGCCACGACGCCCATTCGGTGAGCATCCCGCCGAGCAGCAACCCGAACCGCTCGATGGTTTCGGGCCCGTAGATGCCGGCGAAGTCCTCGCCGAGGCGAACAGCAGAAGACCGCAGTGCCACGCTCTGATCGAGACTCAACGTGGACTGAGGGCCCGAGCCGTCCGGCTGGCCCTGTAGCACTGTGCCGGGTACCACCCGACCAAATGCCGCGGCGGTGCTGACGGTGTGTCCAAGCAGGTGGGGGTAGGCAGAAGTTCGTTGTGGCGCTGGGTCGCCCAGGCCGAGATTGACGGCGTCGAGGCGCCCGGGGTCGCGATCGAGGACAACGAGGAGATCCGCCGGCTGCGGGCGGAGAACCGTCGGCTGTGTGAGGACGTGGCGATCCTGATGGCGGCCACAACTTTCGTCGTCTGGGAGCTCGGCCCCCGCAACGGCTGATGGTCGCCTTCATCGACGAGCAGCGTTCACCTGACGGTTCTGACCGACCGGGTTGAAGGTTGCACGCTGGTCACCGGGCGGAGATCGCCCCGTCCCGCCGTCCACAACAACGCCACATCAGAGTCCGCCCCGCGCCACCCATCCCGGTGGTCTCGCCGCGAGGGTCGAGTGATCCGCCAGTCGGCCCATGCCGCGATCTGTTCCGCGATCGCCTCGGGGGCCTCGAGGTGCAGGAAGTGACCGACGTCGGGGACGACCTCCAGCGCGTGCGGGGCGGCGAACCGATGTCGGGGGAGCCAGGGCTGGACCGGAATCGTAGAGCTCGGACGTCTCGACGTTCCAAAACCAGGCCTCCCCCGGCTCGTAACTGCGGATCACCGGATGGCCGGTGTCCCGGAAGTGGCCGGTGGCGTGCTTGGCGGGTGAGTCGTCGCAGCAGCCGATGTGGCCGCACTGGGCGCAGCGCAGCAGATGGAACCACCAGCCGCCGTCGGCGTCGCACTCGACGCAGGCGGCCCGCTGGGCGGGACCCTGGGGTCGATGCCGGTGTCCTGGGTCATGAGGACTCCTGGGCCGGGTCGGGGTCGGTGGCGGTGAGGGGGAGCAGCACCTGGAAGCGGGTGTCGCCGGGTACGGACTCGACTTTCAGGTCACCGTGGTGCTTGTTGACGACGATCCGCCAGGAGATGTCGAGCCCCAGCCCGGTGCCCTCGCCCACCGGTTTGGTGGTGAAGAACGGGTCGAAGATCCGGCCGCGGATCTCGGCCGGCACTCCCGGGCCCGTGTCGCGGAACTCCACCAGCAGCCGGTCGTGCACCAGAGCCGTGCGTACGGTCAACGTCCCTTCGCCGCCCGCGTCCTTGATGGCGGAGACGGCGTTGTCGATCAGGTTGGTCCACACCTGGTTCAGTTCGGCCGGGTAGGCCGGAATCCTCGGGACCGAACGGTCGTACTCCTTCACGACCTTGACCTGGGGACCGATCTTGCCCGACAGCATCAGCAGCGTGCTGTCGAGGAGTTCATGGACATCGGCGACCTGGTAGGGCGCGCGGTCCAGCTGCGAGTACTGCTTGGCGGCGTCGACGAGGTGCGAGATACGGGTGGTGGAGTCCTCGATCTCGGACATCAACAGCTCGGTCTCGACCGTGTAGTTGAGCCACCCGATGGCACTCTGCAGGATCTCTCCGTCGTCGACGGCCGCCGCGATCTGCTCCAGCCAGTCGACGTCGAGACCGCCCTGCACGAAGGTCGGCGCGATCTGCCAGCCGTTCTGGACGCCGTGGTCGTCGAGCCAGTCGGCGAGTTCGTCCTCCCGGTCGGACGCTTCGAGCGGGCTCAGTGCCGGCGCCTTGGAGACCCGCTCGGCCGTACGTTCCTGGAGGTCGACCAGGGCCTTCAGGGCGTCGCCCTGGCGGGGGCCCGAGGCGATGACGCCGAGCTTGTTGCGCATGTGCGCGACCCGGTCCCTGAGCGACGAGGTGGCCCGTGCGGCGGCCGCGGCCGGGTTGTTGAGCTCATGGGTGAGGCCCGCGGACAACGAGCCCAGCGCGAGCAGCCGTTCGCGCTGCCCGACGGCCCGCTGGAAGGTCTGCGAACCGAGGGCGAGCCCCTCCAGGAGATGGACCGCCATCGGAAACCACTCGCGGATGAAGTTCGCGAACGATTCGGCGGGCAGGACGAAGAACCGCGTCGGCTCGGTCACCCGCAGCGAGTTCATGTACCGCTGCGGTTTCCCGTCCCCGACGAACGCCATCACGGCCCCCGCGTACACCCCTGGCTGGGACGTGCGGCTCACCTCGATGTCGTCGCCGCCCACCCGGCGCGACATGACGACCGTGCCCTCGATCATCACGTAGAAGCAGGTCGCCGGATCACCTTCGGTGAACACCGGCCCGGGGTCGAACAGTTCGACCCGTCCCTCGCTGCACAGCCTGTCGAGCTGCTCGGCGCTGAGCTTCTCGAAGAGGAACAGCGAGCTGATCTCCGCCGCGCTGCACGGCATCAGCCGCCCGCTCACGACTGCTCCAGATACCGGTGGACGAGCATCACGGCCATGGCTCCCTCTCCGACGGCGGACGCGACCCGCTTGGCGGACTCCGCGCGCGCGTCCCCGGCGACGAACACGCCGGGGATGTTGGTCTCCAGGTGGTACGGCGGCCGGTCCAGCTCCCAGTTGGCCGGTGGCCGCCCGTCGGCGGTCAGATCGGGCCCGGCGAGGATGAACCCGCGCTCGTCCCGCAACACCGTACCCTCCAGCCAGTCGGTCAGCGGGGCCGCGCCGATGAACACGAACAGCCACTGCGCGTCGACCAGTTCGGTCTGACCGCTCGTCGTGTCGCGCAACGTCAGCTGTTCCAGGTGGCCGTCGCCGTGCGCGGCCTCGACGACCGTGTGGGCCCGTACAAAGATGTTCGGCGACTGGGCGATCTGCTGGATCAGATAGTGCGACATCGACGCGGTGAGGTCCGCTCCGCGCACCAGCAGGGTGACCGACTTTGCGCCCCTGGACAGGTACATCGCCGCCTGCCCGGCCGAGTTGGCGCCGCCGACGATGTACACGTCGTGGCCCTGGCAGGCGGCGGCCTCGGTGAGCGCGGACCCGTAGAACACCCCGCGGCCCGACAACTCGTCGGCACCCGGCGCCTCCAGCTGCCGGTACCACACACCGGTCGCCAGGATCACGCTGTGCGCCGCAATCTGCGACCCGTCCGAGAAGCGCACGGTGCGGGCCGCGCCGTTGACCTCCAGGCCGGCCACCTCACGGGCGGTGAGGATCTCGGCGCCGAACTTCGTGGCCTGCCGGCGGGCCCGGTCGGTGAGCTGGCCGCCGGAAACGCCGTCGGGGAAGCCCAGGTAGTTCTCGATCCGGGAGCTCTGTCCGGCCTGCCCGCCGGTCGCCGACCGCTCCACCAGCACCGTACGCAGCCCCTCCGAGGCCCCGTACACGGCCGCGCCCAGCCCGGCCGGCCCGCCGCCGATGACGACCAGGTCGTAGAAGTCGGCCGTGGGCGTCGTCGCCAGCCCCACGTGCGCGGCCAGTTCGGGCACCTCCGGCTCGACGAGCGCCGTACCGTCCGCCGTGATCACCACCGGCAGCCGCTGCCCGTCCTGCCCCGCGGCGGCCAGCAGGCGCTGGCCCTCGGGCTCGTCCGTGGAGTACCAGCGGTACGGCACCTGGTTGCGGGCCAGGAACTCCCGCACGTCCGAGGAGCGCGCCGACCAGCGGTGCCCGATCACCTTGGTCGAGGGCACCGGCCGGAAGTCACTGCACCGCCACGCCTCCAGCAGGTCGTCGAGGACTGGGTAGAGCTTCTCCTCGGGCGGGTCCCACGGCTTGAGCAGGTAGTGGTCGAGGTCGACGACGTTGATCGCGTCGATCGCCGCGCTGGTGTCCGCGTACGCGGTCAGCAGCACGCGCCGGGCGCCCGGATAGAGGTCCAGGGCCTGTTCGAGGAACTCGATGCCGTTCATCTGCGGCATCCGGTAGTCGGCCAGGATCACCGCGACCAGGTCGCCGCGCAGCTTCAGCTCCCGCAGCGCCTCCAGTGCGGACTCGCCGGACTCCGCGCGCACGATCCGGTACGACTTGCCGTAGCGCCGTCGCAGGTCACGGGCGACGGCCCGGGACACCCCGGGATCGTCGTCCACGGTCATGATGACGGTCCGCGCAGCGTCTGCGGCCTGTGCCATACGTCTACACCCCGAGTGATCGGATTACGGTCGGCGCCGGCTCGGTGCCGCGCCGCCTTTCAGCCATCGTATTTTCGGTCGCCCTGCTTCGCTCCGGTCAGCTTCGCCGCGAGCCGAGCAGGCAGAACTCGTGGCCCTCCGGGTCCATCAGTGTGGTCCGGGACTGCTCTTCCTGGCCGATGTCCGCGTGCCGAGCCCCGAGGCCCGGCAGCCGGTCGACCTCGGCCTGCCGGTCGGCCCCGCGCCGCCCACGATGCTGGCTTCGGTATCTCGGGTTTTGGACATGTGCGTCTGCTCAGGCGCCGGGTGTACTGCGGGGTCAGCCGGCCAGTCGGTTGAGCTTGCGGATTTGTCTGTCGAAGGCGCGCGAGGGCACCGTCCGGCGCAGGACGCTGACGCGTGCGGCCATCGAGCCGGCGGTGTACCGGAGCTTGGGCTTGGAATCGGTGGCGGCCGCGACGATCACCTTCGCGACAACGTCCGGGGCGTCGGCGTTGCGCACGGCCGTGGCCAGCACGTCCCGGGAGACCTCCCGCTGCGCGGCGTAGATCGGCAGGGGCGAGTCGGGTGCCAGGCTGCTCGCCTCGAAACTCGTGCTGGTGTAGGCCGGCTCGACCAGCAGCATCCGGACGCCGTGCTCGCGAAGCTCGTGATCGACGGACTCGGAGTAGCCCTCGACCGCATGCTTGGTGGCGGCGTAGACGGCCATGAAGGGGGCTGGGATCAGACCGAGTACCGAGGAGACATTGACCACGCGGCCACCGCCCTGGGCGCGCATGTGGGGCATGACTGCGTTTGTCATCCGCATCAGGCCGAAGACGTTGATGTCGAAGACCTCCTTGGCCTGGTTGATCGAGCTCTCCTCGCCGGCGCCGACCGCGCCTACGCCTGCGTTGTTGACCAGGACGTCGATCCGGCCGAACCGCTCGATCACCTCCTCGACCAGGGAGCGGACCGATTCGTCGCTGGCCACGTCGAGATCGAGGAACGTCACCCCGGCGAGCGGCTCGGCGTTGGCCGCGTTGCGGCTCGTGCCGATCACCGCGAAGCCGGCGCCCACGAGGGCGAGTGCCGCCGCCCGCCCGATCCCGGAGGAGGCGCCCGTCACGAGGGCCACTCGGTGAGCTGTCTGCATGTCGGTTCCTTCGGTTGTGGCATGACTTCGTCGTGCGCTGCGCGGGGTCGCCTGTGCTGGCCGACAGGTCCGCACCGGTCCTGCAAGCCCGGACCAAGCCGGTCCGGTGAGCTCAGGAGGGTTGTTTACTGAACAGTCCGAAACCTAGGCAGTTCTGTACTGAGTTGTCAAGAAGGATGGGTTGGATTTACCTTCTTTGCATGGCCAGACCACGAAGCTTTGACCGCGACCACGTCCTGCATGCCGCCGAGCGGCAGTTCCGCGCTTCGGGCTACAACGGCACGAGCGTCGACGACATCAGCGCCGCCACCGGCCTGGGCCGCGGCAGCCTCTACGCCGCGTTCGACGGCAAGCACGGCGTGCTGCTGCAGGCGATGAGCGGCTACTTCGCCCGGCTGGCGCAGGGTCCGCGGAAGATGCTCGCCGGACCGGACGAGGGCGCCCTGGAGCGACTGCACGCCTACCTGCTGCGCGCCGTCCACGGGGTGCCACTCGCCGCCGACGTACCCCCCGCCTCTGACCGGGCGGGGGCTGCCTGCTTCGCCGCCAAGATGGCCCTGGAGATCGGCGCCTCCGACCCCGAGGTGAAACGCCTGGCCAACGAGTGCTTCTCCGTGGTCCGGACGGCGGTGGCCGAGTGTGTGCGAGCGGCGCAGCGCAACGGCGACATCGACCCCGACGCGGATCCCGACGACCTTGCGTACCTTCTGCTGACCGTCATCCGCGGGAGCGATGTCGTAGGCGCGTACGGCCACAGTCCCGACCGCCTGACCTCGATCGCGGAGAGCGCGTTCGCCCTGCTGCCCCGGCCGCGCCACCACTGACAAGGGCACGGCCGGCCTCATTGCACAGGCATCTGATGCGGCTGGCCCACTTCGACGCCGCGGAGGCACAGCCCGTAGGTTTACGCGCCGCCGTGACCTCGCGTGTTGGCGCGTGCTGTGGTGTTCCCGGGGGGCGTCGGCAACACCCGTAAGGATCCGGAGGCGTTCGCCAGTCTCATCCACGACGTCGAGACGAAGATCTTCGACGTGCTCCCGGACGAGACCTGGGTCTACCCGGGCCACGGCAACGACACCACCCTGGGGGCGGAGCGCCCGCACCTGCCGGAGTGGCACGCGCGCGGGTGGTGAACTCGCCCGGTACGGCGGGCCGGTGCCCGCCGGGGACGCCGCACAGGGGCGGCCGGCCGCCACGACCCGCCGCCCCCGCGCATCTCGGCCCGCTTGCCGCCTCGTGAGGGCGGGCCGGTGACCCATGGGAGTCACCCCTACAGCGCACGGAGCGCCGGATGCGTCACATCCCCGGCGCGAACTCCCAACACCCGCGCGGCGCACGCCCGAAGACGCGCGCCCCGTGTGAACCGTTCGCACGCGCCGGTCTCATGCGCGCGCTCCCGGCGCACTTCGTTGCGCAGTCAACTGGAGGCAGCCCCGCACAGGATGACGGCTCCTGCGCGGTACGGGCCGCCGGTCTTTCGAATCCCCGCCCTCGGCCGGCGGCCCCGGCCTCTGCCCGGAAGCTGTTCACAGGACCGCAACACTCGTTCCCACTATGCGGACAATTACGGTCGTGACCTCGACAAACGGGCGATCGACTGTCAATCTCCCGCCATGCACCTCGCCCCTCGCGCACTGCGCCGCGCCGTAGCCGCGGCCACGATAGCCCTGCTCGCCACCGCCGTCGGCTGCGCTCCGCAGCCGGAGGAGAAGGCGGCTGCCTCGCCGTCCGGTTCGACCGGCACCACCTGCGCCAAGGGCGAACTGGCCACCAAGGCCTCCGGCAAACTGACGATCGCCACCGACGAACCGGCGTACGAGCCCTGGTTCAAGGACGACAAGCCCGCCAACGGCAAGGGCTTCGAGTCGGCGGTCGCCTACGCCGTCGCACAGCAGCTCGGTTACGACAAGAGCGCCGTCGTCTGGCAGCGCGTTCCCTTCAACAAGGCCTTCGCGCCCGGCGTGAAGACCTTCGACTTCGACATCAACCAGGTGTCGATCAGCGCCGAGCGCAAGAAGGCCGTTGACTTCTCCTCCGGCTACTACGACGTGCGCCAGGCCGTCATCGCGCTCAAGAGTTCCAAGGCCGCGAAGGCGACCAGCATCGCGGACCTGAAGAACCTCAAGCTGGGCGCGCAGGTCGGCACGACGAGCCTGAACTACATCAGCGACGTGGTGAAGCCGTCGCAGGAGGCGGCCGCGTACTCCAAGAACGACCAGGCGATCTCCGCCCTCAAGAACGGTCAGGTGGACGCGATCGTCACCGACCTGCCGACCGCCTTCTACGTCACCGCCGCCCAGGTTCCCAATGCCAAGATCGTCGGCCAGTTCGAGAACCAGGGCGGCACACCCGAACAGTTCGGGCTCGTCCTCGACAAGGGCAGCGCCCTCACCTCCTGCGTGTCGTCGGCCGTGGACGCCCTCCGTAAGGACGGCACCCTGGCGAAGCTGGAGAAGCAGTGGCTGTCCGACGCCGTCGACGCGCCGGTGCTCAAGTGACGGTCGTCAAGGAGGAGTCCGGGGAGGACGCGGGCAAGGGTGACATGCCCGACGAGTACATTCCGTCCGAACGGCGGCTGGAGCGCCAGCGCTACAAGCGTGCGCGTGCCCGTCGCGCAACGGCCATCGCCGCCGTGTCGACCCTCGTCACCGCTGTCGTCCTCTACCTGGTCGTCGTCAGTGCCCCGGGCTGGGAGCGCACCAAGGAGACCTTCTTCGACGCGGGCTACGCGCGCGAGGCGTTCCCCAAGGTCCTGGAAGGGCTCTGGCTGAACATCCGGCTACTGGTGATCTGCGGTGTCCTGGTGCTCCTCCTGGGCATGCTGATCGCCGTCGCGCGCACCCTGCCCGGACCGGTGTTCTTCCCGTTGCGGGCACTCGCGGCCGCCTACACGGACTTCTTCCGCGGGCTGCCGCTGATCATCAACCTGATGATCGTCGTCTTCGGTGTGCCCGCCCTGCGCCTCCAGGGCGTGACCGTCGATCCCGTGTGGCTCGGCGGTACGGCGCTGACCCTGACGTACGCGGCGTACGTCGCCGAGGTGTTCCGCGCCGGCATCGAGTCCGTACACCCCTCGCAGCGCGCCGCGGCCCGCTCGCTCGGCCTGACCAACCGGCAGGCGCTGCGCCACGTGGTGCTGCCGCAGGCCGTACGCCGTCAGGTGCCGCCCCTGCTGAACGACCTCGTGTCCCTCCAGAAGGACACCGGGCTCGTGTCGATCGGCGGTGCCATCGACGCGGTGCGGGCGTCCGACATCATCGCCCAGCGCAGCCTGAACTACACGCCGTACATCGTGGCCGGCCTGGTCTTCGTGGCACTGACCATTCCGATGACCCGGTTCACGGACTGGGTGACGGCGCGGATGGACCGGCAGCGGGCCCAGGGAGGAGCGATATGAGCGACGCGCCCGTGCTGCGCATGGAGTCCGTGCGCAAGACGTTCGGCGGCACGGTGGTGCTGCGGGACGTCGATCTGGAGGTCGCTCCGCACACGGTGACCGCACTGATCGGCGCGTCCGGTTCCGGCAAGTCGACGCTGCTGCGGTGCGCCAACCTCCTGGAGGAGGTCGACGACGGCGCGATCTGGCTGGACGACGAGGAGATCACCGACCCGCGCGCGGACCAGGACGCGGTACGGCGCCGTATCGGCGTGGTCTTCCAGGCGTACAACCTCTTTCCGCACATGACGGTCCTGGACAACATCACCCTCGCTCCGCGGCGGGTGCACGGCGTGTCCCGAGGGGAGGCCGAGGAGCGGGCCAGGGAGCTGCTGGAGCGGCTCGGGCTCGGCGGGAAGGCGAGCGAGTACCCGGACCGGCTGAGCGGCGGCCAGCAGCAGCGTGTGGCGATCGTGCGCGCCCTCGCCGTACGCCCTCGGCTGCTCCTGTTCGACGAGATCACGGCCGCGCTCGACCCGGAGCTCGTCGGCGAGGTCCTCACCGTCGTCCGCGACCTCAAGGACGACGGCATGACGATGGTGCTGGCCACGCACGAGATGGGCTTCGCGCGGGATGTCGCCGACCAGGTTTGTTTTCTGGACTCGGGCGTGGTCCTGGAGCGCGGAACCGCCGAGCAGATCTTCGGCGATCCGCAGCAGGAGCGCACGCGGCGCTTCCTGAAGCGGATCGTGGAGGCGGGGCGGTTGTAAGGGGCGCACGCAATGGCGGCCGGCCCTTACAGGCGGAAGGCCGGGTTCGTACGCAGGCAGACCTCAGGCCTCGGCCTGCGCCGCCCCCACCAGCGCCACCACCCGCTCGACGCCGAAGACATAGCCCTGCACACCGCATCCCGCGATGACGCCGTCGGCGCGCAGCGAGACGTACGAGTGGTGCCGGAAGGACTCGCGTTGGTGGATGTTGGAGATGTGGACCTCGAGGACGGGCAGCCCGTCGCAGGTGTTGAGGGCGTCCAGGATCGCGACCGACGTGTGGGAGTAGGCACCCGGGTTGATCACGATCCCGCAGTGGCTCAGCCGCGCCTCGTGGATCCAGTCCACCAACTCGCCCTCGTGGTTGGACTGCCGGAAGTCCACCGTGCCGCCGTGCGCGGCGGCCGCCTTGGCGCACAGCGCCTCCACGTCGGCCAGGGTGTCCTTGCCGTAGATCTCCGGCTGGCGCTGGCCGAGGAGGTTCAGGTTGGGCCCGTTGAGGATCATGATCGGGGCGTTGGCCAGGGTGCGGGGCACGGTTCCTCCGGTCCGGTGAGGGTGGGCTGCTCGGACCGGTCTATCACGCGGCGGCCTACGGGTTGATCGCCAGCTCCAGGTACGCCGCGAACAGCACGAGATGCACCCCGCCCTGCAGTGGTGTGGCACGGCCCGGCACGACCGTCAGCGAGCTGACCACCACCGTCAGGGCCAGCAGCACCATGTGCGTGGCGCCGAGGCCGAGGACGAGCGGGCCGGAGAGCCAGACCGAGGCCAGGGCGACCGCCGGGATGGTCAGTCCGATGCTGGCCATGGCGGAGCCGAGCGCCAGGTTCAGGCTGGTCTGGACGCGGTCACGGCGGGCCGAACGCAGAGCGGCGATCAGGGCGAGCCCGAGCAGACCCAGGCTGATCCACGCGGTGCGCCTGGAGGGGACGTCGGCGTGGTCGTCGGCGCTGATCACCTCGCCCTGGCGGGTAATGGGGAGGAAGTAGTCGCGGTGCCGCACGGTCTGGGTCGTCACGAACAGGCCGTAGAGGATCAGCGAGGAGATCGCGGCGAAGGTCAGCTGTACGGCGGAGAACTCCGGGCCGGGTTTGCTGGTGGTGAACGTCGGCAGCACCAGGCTGAGCGTGGCCACGGTGGCGAGGGCGGCGCCGGTGCCCTCTGGGTTGAACACCGCCGTGCCGTGTCGCAGGGAGGCGACCAGGAGACAGAGGCCGACGATGCCGTTGCACGTGATCATCACGGCCGCGAAGACCGTGTCCCTGGCCAGCGTCGAACTCTTGTCGCCGCCGTCCGCCATCAACGTGACGATCAGCGCCACCTCGATGATCGTGACGGCGACGGCGAGAACGAGGGAGCCGAACGGCTCCCCGACCCGGTGGGCGACCACCTCCGCGTGATGCACAGCGGCCAGGACGGCCCCGCGAGGACGAGCGTGACCAGCGCGACCACCACGCCCGGCAGATCGCGCCCCCAGGTGAAGACCAGCAGAACGACCGCGAGAACCGGTACGAGGAGCGTCCACTGGGTTGTGAGCGACCTGGACCGAGCGATCATGGAGCGATCCTCGCAGAGGGGCAACAGGCCCCGCATTCCGGCATTGCGGGGCCTGTTGCCTGTCACTTGAACTCGGTCATCCCTTCCAGATCGCAGTCGGTGAAGGTCGGCGGCCGGGTGCACAGCGCGGCCATGCGCTGCGCGAACTCAGCCGTCTCGGGGGCGTTGCTGGTGGCCATGGCCTCCTCGTAGGAGTTGAACTCGATCACCACGAGGTAGCGGTTCGGCTGGTTCCTGTCCCTGAGGACGAGGCGGTGCGTGGGACCGCCGCTGCGGCTCGCGAACCGCTCGTCCATCTCCTCGGACAGCTTGCGCATCTCCTCGATGCGCTCGGTCTCGAAGTCGACGATCTGTACGAACTTGACGGGTGCGTCCATGGATTCCTCCACCCGGCCACGGCGCTCCCGGTGCGGGAACGCTCGGCTCCCAACGAAGCACCGGGAGCGGTGGTCGGCAATTCATCGTGCGGCGCTCCCGGTGCTGGTTGTTCCTACGTCGGTCGTGGTCAGGCTTGGATGCTGTCCTTCGGAGCGCCTTCGCTCTCCGACTGCGCCGCCTCGGCCGCCGCCTGCTTCCTGGACGCCCGCAGGCTCGTGATCGTGGTGACGATCAGGACCGAGCAGATCACGCCGAGGGAGACAGGGATGGAGATCTCCGGGACATGGACGCCGGACTCGTGCAGCGCGTGCAGCACCAGCTTGACGCCGATGAAGCCCAGGATGATCGACAGACCGTAACTGAGGTGGACGAGCTTCTTCAGCAGACCGCCGATGAGGAAGTACAGCTGGCGAAGGCCCATCAGCGCGAAGGCGTTCGCCGTGAAGACGATGTACGGGTCCTGGGTCAGGCCGAAGATCGCGGGAATCGAGTCGAGCGCGAAGAGGACGTCCGTGGTGCCGATCGCCAGCATCACGACCAGCATCGGGGTCATGACCCGCTTGCCGTTCTGCTGGATCCACAGCTTGGTTCCGTGGTAGCGGTCGGCGACACCGAACCTGCGCTCGGCGGCCTTGAGCAGCTTGTTCTCCTCGAACTCCTCGTCCTCCTCATCGGCCCTGGCCTCCTGGATGAGCTTCCAGGCGGTCCAGATCAGGAAGGCGCCGAAGAGGTAGAACACCCAGGAGAAGCTGGCGAGGATCGCGGCGCCGGCGGCGATGAAGATCGCCCGCAGGACCAGGGCTATGAGCACACCGACGAGCAGGACGCGCTGCTGGTACTGCGAGGGCACGGCGAACTTCGCCATGATCAGGACGAAGACGAAGAGGTTGTCGACGCTCAGCGACTTCTCAGTGATGAAGCCGGCGAAGAACTCGCCGCCGGCCTCGCCGCCGCCGAAGACGAGCAGGCCGAGTCCGAAGAGCCCGGCGAGGGCGATCCAGACGACCGTCCAGATCCCGGCTTCCTTGATCGATACGTCGTGCGGCTTGCGGCCGATGAAGAAGTCGACCGCGATGAGGGCGGCAAGGCCCACGATGGTCAGGACCCACAGGGTCGGGGAAACATCCACTGCGCCTCCGGCATACGTAACGGCAAATGTCAGCGTCGTCGCTACCGGAGGTCTCTTCCACCCAGGCACGGGCCCTGGGCCGACGCCCCGGGATCTGGTTGATCCGTACTGACGGGTACGCCGCAGCAGATAGGGAGTACTCCCCTCCGTGAGGAAAACTGTACCCCAACCACCAAGGAAAGGTAAAGGGATTGGTAAAAGAAAGACCAAACTAGCTGCTCAGGGCGCTTTACGTGTACTTGGTGCGGGCTGCCGCGACCAGAGTGAGCACCTGCTGGAGCACCTCGCTGCCGGGTGGCACCAGCGCCGGTTCATAGGTCCACGCGTGGCCGACCCACGGGTCGGCGAGGTGATCGTCGGGCAGGGGGGTGAGTCGCAGCAGCGAACGCCACAGGGGGTCGAGCAAAGGACCGTAGGCCTGGGCGTCCTCGCGGTCCGCGACCATCATCAGGTGGACGCCGACCGCCGGTCCCTCGTCTGCGAGGTAGCGCAGCTGGGTCACGGCCCGGTCGTCGAAACCGTGTGGGAAGTCGTTGACGATCAGCAGCTGCTCGGCCGTGTCCAAGCCGGACGGAAGGGAGTCGGCCACTCCACCGCGCACCGCCATCTGAACCAGGTCGACGCGCTGGGTGAGCCGGGTCAGGACGTCCGCCACGCCCGCGGCCCCCTGGGCGGGCGGGGCGGGGAGTACGCCGGTCCGCACCAGCGGCGCGAGCGCCCGGGATCCGGACCCCGTCGGATCGATGACCTGCACGGTGAACTCGCCGGCCGGATAGACCGCGAGCAGCCTGGCGGCGAGTGCCACCGCTGTCTCCATCGCGCGGTGGCGCAGTTCATGGGCGTCGGCGAACAACTCGTCGTACGCCTCGGTGAATCCCGCGTCGATCCACAGACCACGTTCCAGGGGCAGCCGTACCAACATCGGGATGCGCAGCAGCTCGCTCTCGGGCAGGTAGAGGTCGCCCAGGCGCAGGGCCATCGGGATCTCCATCGGGACCCTGTAGGCATGCCACACCGGGTTGTCCCAGCGGGCGTAGGCGGGCGGCAGCGCGGGTTCGACGACGTCGGACTCGGCGGACAGCTGGGCGAGATCGCGGTCGAGGGCCGCCCGGGCCTGGTCGACCAGGTCGGCGTGCTTGGCGCGGGCCGTCTCACGGGCGGCCTCGCCCTGGCCCCCGATCCTGCTGCGCGGGTCGGACAGGGCCTGGTCGAGCTCCTTCTCCAGGCGCGAGTCGGCGAAGTCCACGGCGCTGCGGTACGCGGCCGTGGTGCGCGCCAGGTCCTCGAACATGCCCCAGATCTGGTTGTAGAGCCGCTCGTCCATCGACCAACCGGTGGCGTCACCCGCGACCGGCTGAGCGGGCTGTCCGGGAGCGGCAGGAGGCGCGGTCGGCGGCGGTGGCGGCGGCGCGGCTGTCTGCCGAGCCGGGTGGCTGTAGTTGATCGGACCGCCGGGCGCCGAGGGCTGGGTGGCGGCGGAGGGGTCCACGGGCGGGATTGCGGGCTGCGGCGCGCCACCCGCGGTGGTGCTCTGAGCGCCGTAGGGAGTGGTCGGCGGTGCCGGGACGCCGTACGGGTTGGCCGGCTGCTGCGGTGCGGCCGGGCCGGAGCCGCGGTGGGACCCTCCGGCCTGGTCAGGACCTGGGGCCGGCACCGCCGTCTGGCGGGTCCGGTCACCGTCCGCCGAGTGCTGCGGGGGTGCCGGTACCGCTCGGGCCAGGCTCTGGCTGACCGCCTCGTCGATGCGGGCCGCGAGTCGCTGCGGCTCGGGCAGGCCCTGATCGCTGAAGAGTTCGGCGAGCCCGCCGGCGTACCCCTGGCCGACGGCGCGCACCTTCCAGGCGCCCTGCCGGCGGTACAGCTCCACGGCGACGACGGCGGACTCCGCGTCCAGGCCGGTGATCGTGTAGCTGGCGACCTCGGTGCCGTCGAGGCCGGTGACGGCGACGAACGGGGCGGCGACGGCACCGAAGCTCGCCGGCCCCCCGTCGGGGAGGGCGAGCAGCACATGGACGCGGTGCACGGCCTCGGGCATGGCACCCAGGTCGACTGCGAGCCGGTGGTCGGCGGCCGCCTGCCGGGACACCTCCAGGCCGGGCAGGGTGGGCGCGCCGGGGTGGGCGACCCCTTCCACGCCGCGCGCCCTGCCGTGCTCGTCGCCGAGCGTGGCCGAGGCGACGACCGGCGTGCCGGCCGAGACCCGGATCTCGAGACGGACCTGGGAGAGCGGGTGGTTCTGCCCCCGCACCAGCTCGGCCGTCATCGCCCTCGTCCCCCCTGTGTCGCTGCCGTCTTCTCGTGTGCGGTCGTCGGGTGGTCCTACAGGTGCGGCAGGATCGACGGCATCAGGTCCTGGAAGGTACGGCCGTTGGCCGGGGTGCCGAGAGCGGTCAGCGTCCAGCCGGCGCCGGCTCGGTGCACCTTGGCCATGATCTGGGCGGTGTAGGCGCCGCCGCCCGCGAGCGTGTAGCGCGCCAGTTCCTGGCCGTTGGTCTCGTCGACCAGGCGGCAGAACGCGTTCTGCACCTCCTGGAAGGTCTGCCCGGTGAACGAGTTCACCGTGAAGACGATCTGGTCGATGTGGACCGGGACCCGCGCCAGGTCCACGAGGATCGCCTCGTCGTCGCCGCCCTGGCCGACACCGCCGACGAGGTTGTCACCCGTGTGGCGGACCGAGCCGTCGTCGCTGACGAGGTGGCGGAAGAAGACGACGTCGACCGGCTGCTTGTCCGCGAACAGGACGGCGGAGGCGTCCAGGTCGATCTCACGGGTGCGCGAGCCGAACAGACCGCGCCGGGGAGCCGCCTGCCACCCGAGACCCATACGCACCGCGGTCAGGCTGCCCCCGTCGTTCTTCTGCAGACTGATGGCCTGACCCTTGGTCATGTTGACGGTCACGGCTGGTTCCCCTCTCGAACTGTCCCCTGTTGCCGCGGAGTCCGCGGTTGTCCAGAACCCTACGCAGCGGCACCGACAGTGCCGAACCCCGGCTCGTACTTTGTGTCGGTCTTGCAACACAGTGCGCATGTACCGAGGTCCGGCGGCTGCCGGGAGGGTCAGGCCAGACCCGCCTCCCTCATCTGACGCAGCTCCTTCTTCATCTCGGACACCTCGTCGCGCAGCCGGGCCGCGATCTCGAACTGGAGGTCCGCGGCCGCGGCGCGCATACGCGCCGTCATCTCCTCGATCTGCTCGGCGAGTTCGGCCGCCGGACGGTCGGTGGGGACGGTCTCCTTGGCCTTGCCCTTGGCTTTCTTGGTACCCGCGGCCGCCTTGCCGCCGAGGGCGGGCACGGGTGCCTTGGTGCCCTTGCCGTCCTTCGACTTGCGGTAACCCGAGCCGAGCAACTGTTCGGTGTCGACGTCCTCGCGGGCGATCTGGGCCACGATGTCGTTGATCTTCTTGCGCAGCGGCTGCGGGTCGATGCCCCGCTCCTTGTTGTACGCGACCTGCTTCTCCCGGCGCCGATTGGTCTCCTCGATGGCCTTCTCCATCGCCGGGGTGATCTTGTCGGCGTACATGTGGACCTGGCCGGAGACATTGCGCGCCGCGCGGCCGATGGTCTGGATCAGCGAAGTGCCCGAGCGCAGGAAGCCTTCCTTGTCGGCGTCGAGGATCGCCACGAGGGACACCTCGGGCAGGTCGAGACCCTCACGCAGGAGGTTGATGCCGACCAGCACGTCGAACTCACCGGAGCGCAGCTCGCGCAGCAGCTCCACGCGGCGCAGGGTGTCCACGTCGCTGTGCAGGTAGCGCACCTGGATGCCGAGCTCCAGGAAGTAGTCGGTGAGGTCCTCGGCCATCTTCTTGGTGAGGGTGGTGACCAGGACGCGCTCGTCCTTCTCGGTGCGGGTGCGGATCTCGTGCACCAGGTCGTCGATCTGGCCCTCGGTGGGCTTGACGACGACCTCCGGGTCGACGAGGCCGGTGGGGCGGATGATCTGCTCGACGACGCCGTCCGCGCGCGAGAGCTCGTACTTGCCCGGGGTGGCCGACAGATACACCGTCTGCCCGATGCGCTCCTGGAACTCCTCCCACTTCAGCGGGCGGTTGTCGAGGGCGGAGGGCAGGCGGAAGCCGTGGTCGACGAGGGTGCGCTTGCGGGAGGCGTCGCCCTCGTACATGGCGCCGATCTGCGGGACCGTGTTGTGTGACTCGTCGATGACCAGGAGGAAGTCGTCCGGGAAGTAGTCCAGCAGGGTGTTGGGCGGGGAGCCGGGCAAGCGGCCGTCGAAGTGCATCGAGTAGTTCTCGACGCCGGAGCAGGAGCCGATCTGGCGGAGCATCTCGAGGTCGTACGTCGTCCGCATCCGCAGGCGCTGCGCCTCCAGGAGCTTGCCCTGCTTCTCCAGCTCGCCCAGGCGCTCGCCGAGCTCCTTCTCGATGTCGTTGATGGCCCGCTCCATGCGCTCGGGCCCGGCGACGTAGTGGGAGGCGGGGAAAACGTACAGCTGCTCGTCGTCGCTGATGATCTCGCCGGTGATCGGGTGCAGGGTGGAGAGTGCCTCGATCTCGTCGCCGAACATCTCGATGCGGACCGCGAGCTCCTCGTAGACCGGGAAGATCTCGATGGTGTCGCCGCGGACGCGGAAGGTGCCCCGGGTGAAGGCCAGGTCGTTGCGCGTGTACTGGATGTCCACGAAGCGGCGCAGCAGCTGGTCCCGGTCCATCTCGTCGCCGACCCTCAGAGGGACCATGCGGTCCACGTACTCCTGGGGTGTACCGAGGCCGTAGATGCAAGAGACGGAGGCGACCACCACGACGTCGCGGCGGGTCAGCAGCGAGTTGGTCGCGGAGTGGCGCAGCCGCTCGACCTCCTCGTTGATCGAGGAGTCCTTCTCGATGTACGTGTCCGACTGCGGGACGTACGCCTCGGGCTGGTAGTAGTCGTAGTACGAGACGAAGTACTCGACCGCGTTGTTGGGCAGCAGTTCGCGGAACTCGTTCGCCAGCTGGGCGGCCAGGGTCTTGTTCGGCGCCATCACGAGTGTGGGGCGCTGGAGCTTCTCGATCATCCACGCGGTGGTGGCGGACTTGCCGGTGCCGGTCGCGCCCAGCAGGACGACGTCCTTCTCACCGGCCTCGACGCGCTTGGCCAGCTCGGCGATGGCCGCCGGCTGGTCGCCGCTGGGCTGGTAGGAGCTGACGACCTCGAAGGGCGCCACCGTGCGTTCGATGTTGGAAACGGGCCGCATGGGATCCACCGTACGACCCCCCACTGACAATGCGGTCGCGTCAGCGGTTCTGCGGGGTGTGTGAGCCTCGTTGGACGGCCTGCCGGACCGGGCGGAGCGGGGGACGGTGCGCCGGGTGGTGGACGGCGGGACGGGCCGGGACGCCGGGCTTGTGCTCGACGGGGGTCCAGTCGGGCTTGCCCATGACCATCATCGGGTCGACCACCACGACCACGGCCGCGATCAGCAGGAAGGCGAGCGGGCCGATCAGCAGGGGCCACAGCAGCGCCGCGGCCGACTCACCGTCGGTCGGGGCCGCCGTGCCGTGGAGGTGGACGCTCAGGGCGGCCATCCCGGTGTAGTGCATGCCGCTCACGGCGAGCCCCATGACGAGGCTGGCGCCCACGCTCCACAGGAACCCGCGGATCTGTCCGGCCGCCCACAGGGCGGCGGTGGCGGCGACCATCGCGATGACGACGGAGGCGGCGACGGTGAGGGTGTTGTACTCCAGTCGTCCGTTCAGGCGCATCGCCGCCATGCCCAGGTAGTGCATCGAGGCGATGCCCAGACCCGTGATGGTGCCGCCGGTGAACAGAGCGGTTCCCCTCGCGCCCCGGTAGCCGACGATGAAGATCCCGATGCCCACCATGACGATCGCGACGCCGAGGCTGGCGAACGTCATCGCCTTGTCGTAGTGGATCGGCGCCTGCCTGACCTTGAACCCCATCATGGCGACGAAGTGCATGGTCCATATGCCGGACGCGATGGCCACCGAACCGAGGGCGAGCCAGCCAGGGCGCCAGGAGTGGGCTACGACCATGGATCTGGTGGTGCAGCGCAGGCCGAGGGCGCCACCGAGGGAGGCCATGAGAAAAGCCACCACCGGTGTGACGAGTCCGTAGCTGAATCCGTCGACCGTGCCTTGCATGTGCGGCTGCCCTTCCCGCCCTTTTACGTCCCGGAACCTTCTGAAATGCACCCCCTCCCAGAACCGCCCCAGCGGTCAGGGTTGAGGCAGAGAGTATGGCCCCCGCCGGAATGGTCGAACGATTTTCCGGCAAAGAAACACGTCGTTGCCCCAGTTGTGCGGCACCAGTGAGCGGACTCGGGCAACGCCATTCATTGTGTGGCCATTCTGTACCCCGACATCGTTGACGCTCTGCTGTCACAGTTGAGCAGTACGTGATCGCCCGATGCTAGGAGTACGCATGTACGCGCGCGTAGTCGCCGTCGTCTGCACCGCGCTGCTGGGGGCCGCCGCCTTCCTGCTGCCGCACAACGACGCCCGGGCGGGCGATGTCGCCAAGGGCCCGGCGCCGCTGGTCATCGGCCACCGGGGCGCGGCCGCCTACGCGCCCGAGAACACCCTGGCCTCCATCGACAAGGCGGCCGCGATGGGCGTCTCCTGGGTCGAGAACGACGTCCAGCGCACCAAGGACGGCGAACTCGTCGTCATCCACGACGACAGCCTGCGGCGCACGACGAACGTCAAGCAACTCTTCCCCGGCCGGTCCCCCTGGAAGGTGAAGGACTTCACCGCCGCCGAGATCGCGCGCCTGGACGCGGGCAGCTGGTTCGGTCACCAGTACGCGGGCACGCGCGTGCCGACGTTGACGCAGTACATGCGGGAGGTGGAGCACAACCACCAGAAGCTGCTCCTGGAGATCAAGAACCCGCAGCTGTACCCCGGCATCGAGCGGGAGACCCTGAAGGTCCTCGGCAACGAGGGCTGGCTGGACCGGCGGCATCTCGCCGGCCGGCTGATCGTGCAGAGCTTCAGCGCGGACAGCCTGCGGATCGTCCACGACCTCGCGCCGGCCGTCAGGACCGCTCTGCTCGGCACACCGCTGGTGGCGGACCTGCACCAGTACGCGGCCTTCACCGACGGGATCAACCCGTCCTACGGCACGATCTCGACGGGATATGTCACCTCGGTGCACGCGTTCAAGGGGCCGCACGGCAGGCCGCTGACGGTGTTCGCCTGGACCGTGGACGACGCGGCCGTCGCCCAGCGCGTGGAGCGGTACGGCGTCGACGGCGTCATCACCAACAAGGCCGACGTGGTCCGGGCGGCGCTGCAGGCACCCTGAGCCGGTCCACCGGGCCGGGCGTTGTCAGTGGCGGGTCGTACGGTGGGCGCATGGACAGCCATGGGGAGTACGAACAGCAGGTCGTGTGGGCGGTGGTGGGCACCGGCATCGGTCCGCTGCTGCTCGCCGCGACCCGCGAGGGCCTGGTCAACGTCGTGTTCCATGCCACGGACGCGGTGCGCGAGAAGGCGTTGGAGCGGCTCGCGGCGCGGCTGGGCCGCGAGCTGGTCGAGGCACCGGACTCACCTTTGCTGGCCGAGGCGATACGGCAGGTCCAGGCGTACTTCGCGGGTGAGCGGCGCGACTTCGAGCTGCCGTTGGACTGGTCGCTGATCTCGGGGTTCAACCGTCAGGTGCTGCGCGAGCTGGCGTCCGGGGTGCCGTACGGGGCGGTGGTGGGCTACGGCGAGCTGGCCGGGCGGGTGGGACAGCCCGGGGCGGCACAGGCGGTGGGCGTGGCGATGGGATCCAACCCGCTGCCGGTCGTGGTGCCCTGCCATCGGGTGGTCGAGAGCGACGGCGGCATCGGCGGGTTCGGGGGTGGTCTGGAGACCAAGCGGAAGCTGCTGGCCCTGGAGGGAGTGCTGCCCGAGCCGCTGTTCTGACGTCGTCCCAGGGGCGGCCGCGCGCATGGGCGGCCCCTACGCCGGTCAGTCGTAGTGCCGCGCCTCCAGGACGTTGCCGTCCGGGTCGCGGAAATAGAAGCTGCGCCGGGCGTTCCCGCGGGCGCCGAAGGAGTCGTACGAGAACTCGGAGACGGGGACGGCGCGCTCCTCAAGACGGCTGTGGAGGGTGTCGAAGTCGTCGCCGGGCACGGCTATGCAGACGTGGTTGACCGGGTGGCCCGCGCTGTCGGCGGCGCCGGGGAGCATCTTCATGCTCGGCGCGATGGAATGGGGCATGAGGTCGAGGATGGTCTCGTCGTTCAACCGCACGGAAGGAAAGGAGACCTTCCCCTCGGCGAACTCGGTGACTCGGAGGGGCCGGAGGCCGACCGTCTTCTCGTAGAAGTCCGCCGAGGCGACCGGGTCGCGCACCCACAGGACGACGTGGTCGAGACGTGTCGTGTTGTCGGTCATGCACCCCAGGCTGGTGTCGTCCACCACAGGCCGCAAGGGTTTGACCGGGCACACCTCCCGCCAGAGATGAGGGAGGACCGAACGACAGGAGGCAGGCGCGTGGTGCTCATGGTGTCGGAGGAAGTACGCGAGGCGATCGACGCGCGTCGACCCGTAGTGGCTCTCGAGTCCACGATCATCGCGCACGGGCTGCCGCGCCCGCGCAACCTGCAGGTCGCGCTGGAGCTGGAGGAGGTCGTACGACGGGAGGGCGCCGTTCCCGCGACGATCGCGGTGCTGGACGGGCGGCCTCATGTGGGGCTGGACAAGGAGCAGCTCGAGCGGGTCGCCAACGAGGACGGGATCCGCAAGCTGGGCCACCGGGACCTGCCGCTCGCGGTGGCGTCGGGGGCGAGCGGGGCGACCACGGTGTCGGCGACGGCGCTGCTGGCGGCGCTGGCAGGCGTGCGGGTGTTCGCGACGGGCGGGCTCGGCGGGGTGCACCGGGAGTGGACCGTCACGCAGGACGAGTCGGCCGACCTGGGGTTGCTGGCCCGGACGCGGATCACGGTGGTGTGCGCGGGCGTGAAGTCGATCCTGGACGTGCCGGCGACGCTGCAACGGCTGGAGACGCTCGGGGTCGCCGTGGCCGGATACGGCACGGACCGCTTCCCCGGCTTCTATCTGTCGGACTCGGGACACCCGGTGGACTGGACGCTGGACAGCCCCGCGCAGGTCGCCGACGTCATGCGGGCGCAGGACTCCCTCGACGGACCCGAGTCGGCGCTGATCGTCGCCAACCCCGTGCCCCCGGAGGAACAGCTGGATCCCGAGTTGCACGCGCGTGTGCTCGCCGACGCGCTGCACGCGTGCGAGGCGGAGGGCGTCACCGGGCAGGCCGTGACGCCGTTCCTGCTGGACTACCTGGTACGGCACACCGACGGGGCCTCGCTGACCGCGAACCTCGCGGCGGTGCGCGGAAACGTACGCCTGGCGGCGCGGATCGCGGCGGCCTGGACAGCGGCATGACGACGGAGCCGGGCGGCTCGGCCGGGCAAGCGGGCTCGCTCGGTTCGCGGACCGGTGCGCTACTGGTCGTCGGGGACGTGATCACGGACGTGGTCGCCCGGCACCGGGGGCCGCTCGCCACGGGAACCGACACGGCCTCCGTGATCCGCACGCTGCCGGGAGGCGCGGGTGCCAACGTGGCGTGCTGGGCGGCCCATCGGGGCTGTCCGGAGGTACGGCTGCTCGGACGGGTGGGAGCGGACGCGGCGGACTGGCACGAGCGCGCGCTCGCCGCGTGCGGGGTACGGCCCCTGCTCGTCGTCGATCCCGAGGCGCCGACCGGGACGGTGATCTGCCTCGTCGACACGGGCGCTTCGGGTGAGCGGACGTTTCTGACCGACAGCGGGGCGTCTCTACGGCTGGAGCCGGGTGACTGGTCGGACGGGATGCTCGACGGGGTGGGCCGGCTGCACCTCTCGGGCTATCTGCTGTTCTCCGAGCCGAGCCGCGCGCTGGTGAGGGTGGCGCTGGAGTCGGCACGCGCACGTGGGGTGCCGGTGAGTCTGGACCCCGCGTCGGCCGGTTTCCTGCGGGACCTGGGGGTCGACCAGTTCCTCGAACTCGTCGACGGAGTGGATCTGCTGCTGCCCAGCCGGGACGAGGCGTGTCTACTCACGGGGCTGCCCGATCCGGCGGACGCGGCGGCCAAGCTGAGCCGGCACATCCCGCTGGTTGTCGCCAAGCAGGGAGCGGACGGCGCGCTGGTCGCCCGCGCGGGAACGGTGACCGCGGACGTCCCCGCGGTCCCGGCGCACGCCACGGACACCACGGGGGCCGGCGACGCCTTCACCGGCACGTTCCTGGCCGCGCTGATCTCGGGCGCCACCCCGGAAACGGCAGCGGAGGAAGGCTGCCGAGCGGGGGCACTGGCCGTCGAACGGGTGGGTGCGAGACCGCCGGGGCGGGAGTGACGGCGAGCGGCACGGACGAGACCGGCAACCAACCCTCCCTGGCCCCCCCAGACTCCCCCACGCCTCCCCCACCCGGCTACCCCTTCCTCCCCCACGCCTCCCCCACCCGGCTACCCCTTCCTCCCCCACGCCGAGATCATCGGAGCTGTCGCCAGGTCCATGCTGCCGGTCTCGACGTTGGTCAGGTGGCGGTCGATCTCCTCGTCCGTCGCGAGGCCGGCTTCGACGAGCTGGGCGCGGATCTGGCGGACGGTGGCCGATTCGAGGGCCACGCAGGCCGGTGAGGTGAGCGGGAAGTACGCGTCGGCCTCGACACGGCGCAGTCCGGCCTCGCGCAGCAGGCGCGGCAGGCGTCGGCCGTAGGAGAGATCGGCGCCGCGCTCGGCGAGGAGCTGGCGGAAACCGTGCCGCAGCCGGTTGGCGAGGCGCTGCTCCGGGCCGTGCTCGTCGGGGCAGAGCAGCGGCTGCAGGGCGGGGTCGGCGTCCTCGACGAGGATGCGGCCACCGGGACGCAGGGACTCGACCATCGACCGCAACGCCCGCTCGCGGTCGGGGACATGCACGAGGACGAGCCGGGCGTGCACCAGGTCGAAGCCCTCCCCCGGCGGTTCCTCGGTGCCCACGTCGTGGACCCGTACCTCCACCGGCGGCCGGCCTGCGGGGGCGAGCCGGGTCGTGTCGATGTCGGTCGCCACGACCTTGCCGGTCGGGCCGACCTTCTTGGCCAGCCAGGACACCACCGAGGTGCCGCCCGCGCCGACCTCCCAGCAGCGCCAGCCGGGCCCGATGCCGAATCCTTCGATGTGCCGGAAGGTCGTGGGGTCGAAGAGGGTGGCGAAGGCGTCGAAGCGCTCGGCCGCCTCCGACCGCCGGTTGTCGAGGAGGTACCCGTCGGATCGCGTCATGCCGCGATCATCCCAGTTGCCGGGCTTGTGCGGTGTGGCCGACGCGACCCCCGGGACCAGATGACCCGCCCAACTCAAGCAAAATGCTTTTCCACAGACGGGAACAAAGCGGAATCTCCTGTTCCCACAGCCTCAACCACCGCTTACCCGAACCTGGCAGACTGGCCGGCCAAGGCACGGGAAAGCGGCTCGTCACAGCCGCCCGGCGCCGAGTCCGGGGAGATCCACGCAAGGAGATCCAGATGTCCATGGCAGGGAATCTGCGGAAGGTCACGAGCCTCAGCAGGGTCGGTGGCCTGCGCAAGGTGGCACGGCTGGCCCGTCGACGCCCCCGCGTCGACCTGAGCCACCCGGCCAGGTCCCCGCTGGGCTCCTCGGTGGTCAACTGCGTGACCTATCGCGACGGCGTACGGGTGCCCGCGGGCGGTGACCTGGTCGACACGGTGCAGCGGGTACGCAAGAGCGGACACGGCTTCGTGTGGCTCGGGCTGCACGAGCCGACGGACCAGGAGTTCGCGGGGATCGCGGAGCTCTTCGACCTGCATCCGCTGGCGGTGGAGGACGCGGTCGAGGCCCATCAGCGCCCGAAGCTGGAGCGGTACGGCGAGACGTTGTTCGCGGTGTTCAAGACGGTCTGCTACGTCGAGCACGAGAAGCTGACCGCGACCAGCGAGGTGGTGAACACCGGCGAGATCATGGTGTTCGTCGGCGAGGACTTCGTGATCACTGTCCGCCATGGCATGCACGGCTCGCTGGGACCGCTGCGCGAGGAGCTGGAGTCGCACCCCCAGCAGCTCGCCAAGGGCCCGGCCGCGGTTCTGCACGCGATCGCCGACCACGTCGTCGACGACTATCTGAGCGTCACCGACTCGGTCCAGGAGGACATCGACCAGGTCGAGACGGACGTGTTCGCGGAGAACGGCGCACGGGCCGACCCGGGCCGGATCTACCAGATGAAGCGTGAACTGCTCGAACTGAAGCGGGCCGTGGTGCCGCTCGCCCGCCCGGTCGAGGATCTCGCGACCCGGCCGATCCGGGTGGTCGACCCGGAGATACAGGCCTACTTCAGGGACGTCCTGGACCACCTGATGCGCGCCAAGGAGCAGATCGCCGCCTTCGACGAACTGCTCAACTCGATCCTGCAGGCCCATCTCGCGCAGGTGACGGTCGCTCAGAACGAGGACATGCGGAAGATCACCGCCTGGGCCGCGGTGATCGCCGTGCCGACGATGGTCTGCGGGGTGTACGGCATGAACTTCGATCACATGCCGGAGCTGCACTGGAGGTTCGGCTACCCCCTGGTCATCGGCGTCATATCCGTGGCGTGCCTGGCGCTGTACCGCGGCTTCCGGCGCAACGGCTGGCTGTGACTTCCGGGGCGCGGCCGGTCAGTGGGTCATGGCCTTGGCGTAGACGCTGTGGGTGAAGTCGGCGATCTGGTCCTCCGTCAGGTTCCGGGCCAGGTCGGCCTCGCTGATCATGCCGACCAGCCGCTTGTTCTCGATGACGGGGAGCCGGCGGATCTGGTGGTCCCGCATCTCCCTGAGCACGTCGTCGACGTCGGCGCTCGCGTCGATCCAGCGCGGGGTGCCCTGGGCCATCTCACCGGCGGTCACCCTGGCCGGGTCGTGGCCCATGGCCACACAGCCGACGACGATGTCGCGGTCGGTGAGGATGCCGCAGAGCCGCTCGTTCTCATCGCTGATGGGCAGGGCTCCGACGTTCAGATCGCGCATCAGCTGGGCGGCGCGGTCCAGCGTCTCGTGGGCGGGGATCCACTGCGCGCCACGATGCATGATGTCTCCGGCGGTGGTCATGGAGTACCTCCCGGTGCCGGGCGGCCGGTGCGGCACGGGACGCACCGCTGAAACCGGCGCCCTACATTCTCGCCGCGCCGGATGCCGGATGCACCCGGAACCCGGCGGTAGCAGGAGGGCGAACGGGTCCGTGGCGCCGGGAACGGGTGACGGTCAGGCGGAGAAGCCGATGATCTTTCGTGGCACGACGCGGACGATCACGCGGACCTCGTCGTCCTTCTCCGCGGGCGGGTCGATGCCGAGGTACTTGTGGGAGAGCTCGTACGGGAGCCGTTTGCCCTCGTCGGGGAGGATCTCTGCGGTGCCGCGGATCTCGACCGAGGTGTACGGGTCGGCGAGGTCGAAGACCGAGAGGCTGACGCGGGGGTCGCGGCGGAGGTTGCGCACCTTCTGTCGGCCGTCGATGGAGGAGAAGAGCACGGTGTCGCCCTCCCGTTTGATCCAGACCACCGAGTTCTGCGGGGAGCCGTCGGGGCCGAGCGTGGCGACGCCGGCGAAGTTCCTGCCGTCGAGGAGGGCGCGGACAGGGGCGGTGAAGCGGACGGGGTCGATCGAGGAGGTTGTCATGGGGAGAGACTAATTACATGCACGCGCATTGAAAAGTGGATGACGGATCGGGTCTGCCCTCCGTCGGTCAGCCGCTCCACGCGGGATGCCGTGGATCGTCGGCCCGTACCAGGACGTCGGCGGTGCCGGCCGGGTCGGTCTCGGACACGTAGCGCTCGTAGGCGGGGAGCGTCCAGTGGTCGGCATCGGGCGTGCGGCGGCGCAGGGCACCGGGCGACAGGAGGACGTGGACGGTCAGGTCGAAGGGGAACCAATGCCGCAGCAGGAGGGGGCCGTGCAGCAACAGGAAGCCGCCGGGCGGGAGTTGGACGTAGGAGCTGCGGGTGGCGCGGTCGGTGGCCGGGTCCCACAGATCGGGCAGGACGCGTCCGTCGCCGCCGGGTTCGAGAGGGCCGAAGACCTCGCGCCACAGGGCGGCGGTGTCGAACCAGCCGTCGTAGTAGGCCTCCACGTCCTGACGGCCGTACTCCAGGCGGAGCGAGGCGGGGCGCAGGAAGCCCTGGGTGCCGACGGTGAGCGAGGGGCGGCCGCGTACACGCAGCGCCTCGGACACGCGCTCGGCGAGGTCTCCGGGGCGGGCCGCGGGCGCGCCGTCGAAGGCGATGCGGGGCCAGGAGCTGCCGTCGGCGGGCTCGAGGTCGAGCAGCCGCTCGGCCAGGAGGTCGCCGAGCCGGTCCCAGGTGATCGCTTCGAGTCGCACAGGGCCCATGATGCGTCAGGCACCGACCGGGACGCGTCACGGCGGGCGCGCCGCCAGGGTCCGGCACGGGAGTGTCGAGGAACGTGGACGGTGAGGAAGGGGGACCGGATCGGGGTAGGCCCGGGTCGTGTGACGGGGAAGGGAACAGATATGGCGCACCTGGCAACTCCTGCGAGCCGTACCGGACTTCTCGTCATTCAGCCGCTGAGGCGGCGGCAGTGCGGGGAGTGTCATGCGGGACCGTTGTCGCTGTTGGTGCTCGAGGAGGGGGCACCGCGGTGTCTGGACTGCGCCGATCTCGGACATCTGGTGTTCCTGCCGCGCGGTGACACGGCGCTGACGCGTCGGTCGCGGGAGGAGAGCGCGCTGTCGGCGGTGGTCGTGCGCTTCAACCGGCGCAAGGCGCGGTACGAGCGGCAGGGCGTCCTGGTCGAGGAGGCGGGGCTCGTCCGGGCGGAGGAGCGGTGTCTGGCGGACGCGGAGGCGCGGCGTCGGCGCCGGGCACGGGACGCCAGACGGCGGGCCGCGGAGGATGTGCGGTTCGCGGAGGCGTTCGCGGCGGAGATACGGCGGCTGTTTCCGGGGTGCCCCGAGGAGCGGGCGCGGGAGATCGCGGCGCACGCGTCCGTGCGGGGCAGTGGCCGGGTGGGGCGGAGTGCTGCGGGGCGGGCGTTGTCGGAGGGGGCGGTGGTGTCGGCGGTCGTGGCGTCGGTACGGCATGTGGAGACGCCGTACGACCAGTTGCTGATGAGCGGCGTGCCGCGGCACGAGGCTCGACGGCGGATCCGGGCGGGGGTGGAGACGGTGCTGCGGGGATGGCGGGACGAGGGGATGGAGGCGGGAGTGGGCGCGGGGTGACCTGTCGGGTGAGGTGTGGGGCGCGGCCGCCGGACAACGTCGGTGTCCGGTGCGCGAGTTGCTCGTCGTGGCGACGGAACACAGCGGAACCCGGCGGCGCGGACGGGCCGCGACGGGCCCCGGATGTTCATACGATCGCGTCCTCTTCGGCTCTGGACGTTCGCGTATGTGTCCGCGTCTCTCGGTCATGGTCACCGGCGACGCATGGGCATTCACTGGAGGGACAGGAGGTGCCGGGGCTGGGCTCGGCTCGACGCGGGGAGATGACGCTGACGTGATCGACGGACCGTACCTCTGGCTGACGGTGCTGGGTGTGCTCGGGACCGGGCTGGTGGCGGGGGTGTTCTGTGGGTTCTCGACGTTCGTGATGCGTGGGCTGGCCGCGTTGCCGCCGGCGCAGGGTGTGGCGGCGATGAACGCGATCAATGTGACGGCGGTGATGCCGGCGTTCATGGTCGTGTTCGTGGGGTCGGCCGTGCTGTGCGCGGTGCTGGGCGTGGTGACCTTCGTGCTGTGGCCGGACGACGGGAAGGTGGAGCTGCTGGTGGGCAGCGCGCTGTATCTGTTCGGGTCGTTCGGGGTGACCATGGTCGCGAACGTGCCGCGCAACGAGGCGCTGCTCAGGCTCGACCCGGGCACCCCGGAGGCGGCGGCGTACTGGCCGTCGTACGTGCGCGAGTGGACCATGTGGAACCACGTCCGGACGGTGGCCTCGGCGGGCGCCGCGGTGGCGTACGTACTGGCGCTGACCTGAACCGGAGAGTGCGGGCGGAAAGCACTTTCCGTCCCCTCTGCGACCGGGGCCGACACGTCGTATCGTGGCCGAAAGAGTGCCGCCCGAAGACGCACGGCCTGTCGCACGCGTACTGCAAGGAAGACGGCCATGGCCGATCCCAAGGGATTCATGACCACGCCTCGCCGGGACTGGCCCCGCCGACCGGTCGCGGAGCGGGTCCGGGACTGGAACGAGGTCTATGTCCCCGGGGCTCTGCTGCCCATCATCGACAAGCAGGCGGACCGCTGCATGGACTGCGGCATACCGTTCTGCCACGAGGCCTGTCCGCTCGGCAATCTGATCCCGGAGTGGAACGACCTGGTCAGCCGGGACGACTGGCGGGCCGCGGCGGACCGGCTGCACGCCACCAACAACTTCCCCGAGTTCACGGGGCGGTTGTGCCCGGCGCCGTGCGAGGCGGGGTGTGTGCTCGCCATCAACCAGCCCGCGGTGACCATCAAGAACGTCGAGGTGGCCATCGCCGACCGGGCCTGGGAGCTGGGCTTCGCGCCGCCGAGTCCGCCGGACCGGCTCTCCGGGCGGACCGTCGCGGTGATCGGTTCGGGGCCGACCGGGCTGGCCGCGGCGCAGCAACTGACGCGAGCGGGTCACACCGTCGCCGTGTACGAGAAGGACGACCGGCTCGGCGGGCTGATGCGATACGGCATTCCCGAGTTCAAGATGGAGAAGCACCATCTGGAGCGCCGGATCGAGCAGATGCGGGCCGAGGGGACGAAGTTCCGTACGTCGACGGCGGTCGGGCGGGATGTCGGGGCGGCGGAGCTGCGGACGCGGTACGACGCGGTGGTGATCGCGACCGGGGCGACGGCATGGCGTGAACTGCCCATACCCGGACGGGAGTTGGACGGCATCTATCAGGCGATGGAGTATCTGCCGCTGGCCAACCGGGTGTGCGAGGGAGACCTGGAGTGCTCCCCCGTGTCCGCCGCCGGGAAGCATGTCGTCATCGTCGGCGGCGGTGACACGGGAGCGGACTGTCTGGGCACGGCGGTGCGCCAGGAGGCCGCGTCCGTGACCCAGTTGGACATCTACGCGCAGCCGGGCGCCGAGCGGGACGACGACACCGAACCGTGGCCGACGTACCCGAAGATCTACCGGCTGTCGGCCGCGCACGAGGAGGCGCGGGATCTGGAGACGGCGCCGGAGGCGGACGCGGACGTGCGGTTGTTCGCGGCGTCCACGCTCCGCTTCACGGGGGACGACAGCGGGCATGTGCGGTCGTTGCACCTGGTCGAGGTGGACGCGGGACGGCGCCCGTTGCCGGGGACCGGGCGGACGCTGCCCGCGGACCTTGTGCTGCTCGCGCTAGGTTTCTCCGGGCCGGACCGGAGCGACGGGCTGATCGACCAGTTGGGGCTGGCGATGGAGGCGCGCGGGACGATCGCCCGAGGTGCGGACTTCGGGACGAGCGTGCCAGGTGTGTTCGCCGCGGGGGACGCCGCCCGGGGTCAGTCGCTGATCGTGTGGGCGATCGCCGAGGGGCGGGCCGTGGCGGCGGCGGTCGACCGCTATCTGACGGGGAGTTCGCGACTGCCGGCGCCGATCGGGCCATACGACCGCCCGATGACCGTGTAGCGGGCTGGACGGCACCTGTGCGGCTCAGCGGCGGCGTTCGTCCGTCCCCGCCACCTTGCCCGTCGCCAGGGCCACCCGGTTCCACGTGTTGATCGTGAGGATCAGGGCCAGCACATGGGCCAGTTCGGTCTCGTCGAACTGCGCGGCCGCCTGCGCGTAGACGTCGGCGGGGACACCGGCGTCGGCGACCAGGGTCACCGCCTCCGTCAGCGCGAGGGCGGCCTGTTCCCGCTCCGTGAAGAAGTGGCGGGCCTCGCGCCAGACGGGGACCATGTGCAGCCGGTCCTCGCTCTCGCCGGCCTTGCGGGCGTCGTTCGTGTGCATGTGGAGGCAGTACGCGCAGTGGTTGAGGTGCGAGGCGCGGATCTGGATGAGTTCGACCAGGGCTGGATCGAGGCCCTCGCGGGCCGCGGCGTCGAAGCCGATGAGCGCGCGGAACGCCTTCGGGGCGGTCTTCGCGAAGTCGAGGCGGGGCTGCTCGGGCTGGGCCGGCGTGGTGGGGGAAACCGTCGTGTTCGTCGTCATGTCCTTCACCCTACGGAGCGGAAAGACCCCCTGTAGGGTGCATTTCCGTGGCGAATTCATGGGTCAATTCGGCTGAGCGGATCGGGGCCGACCTCCATCTGGAGCTGCCCGCGACGGGCGGGCGGCGGGCCGCGCTCATCACCGCGCTGCGCGAGGCGGTGCGCGACGGGCGGCTCGCTCCCGGCACCCGGCTGCCGCCGTACCGCTCGCTCGCCGCGGACCTCGGTGTCGCCCGCAACACCGTCGCCGAGGCGTACGCCGAACTCGTCGCGGAGGGCTGGCTCACCGCGCGGCAGGGCTCGGGGACGCGGGTCGCGGAGCGGGCGAAACCGCTGCGACACGCCGGGAAAAGGCCCGTTGACGCACCTCCACGCGCGCGTACGTCATCACCCCCACAGTCGGGCGCATCAACGCAGCCATCACACGAGCGTGCATCGACGCAGCCACCGAACTCGCGCGCATCAACGCAGCTATCACGCGCGCGTGCCTCAACGCAGCCACCACACCCGCGCGCCACGAAAGCACCCCCGCCCACACCCCACCACGACCTCCGTCAAGGCACCCCCGACGCCTCGTCGTTCCCCCGCTCGGCCTGGCTGGCGTGCAGTCGGCGGGCCCTCCAGCAGGCGCCCAACGAGGCGTTCGGGCCGGGAGATCCCGCCGGGCGGATCGAGTTGCGGGAGGCGCTCGCCGAGTATCTGGCACGCGCGCGTGGGGTGCGGACCGAGCCGGGGCGCATCGTGATCTGCTGCGGGTTCGCGCACGCCCTGCGGCTGCTCTTCGGCGGCCGTGTGCTGCGCGGACCGCTCGCCGTGGAGGCGTACGGGCTCCCCTTCCACCGGGAACTGCTCACGGCGGCCGGCGTTCGGACCGTACCGCTGCCCCTGGACGAGGACGGGGCGCGCGTGGACGGGTTGGGGCGTGAGCGGGCCGTGCTGCTCACGCCGGCGCACCAGTTCCCGACCGGTGGGCCGCTGCGTCCGGAGCGGCGCGCGGCCGTGGTCGACTGGGCACGCGCGCGTGGGGGTGTGGTGCTGGAGGACGACTACGACGGGGAGTTCCGTTACGACCGCAAGCCCGTGGGGGCCGTGCAGGGCCTGGACCCGGAGCGGGTGATCCTGCTCGGCTCGGTCAGCAAGAGCCTGTCACCGGCCGTGCGGCTCGGCTGGATGGTGCTCCCGGAGCGGTACGTCGACGGTGTGCTCGCGGCCAAGGGAGAGCGCGAGGCCTGGGCGAGCGTCCTCGACCAGTTGACTCTTGCCGAGTTCATCTCCAGCGGGGCGTACGACCGTCACGTACGGCGGATGAGGCAGCGGTACCGCGGCCGCCGGGACCGTCTGGTGGCGGCGCTCGCCGCACACGCGCCGCGGGTCGGCGTCACCGGTGTCGCGGCGGGCCTGCACGCGGTGCTGCGGCTGCCGCCCGGCACCGAGCGCTCCGCCGTCGAGGCCGCCGCCCGGCAGGGCGTCGCCCTCGACGGACTGGCCGCGTTCCGGCACCCGGAGACGGACATGGACGCCGGGGACGGACTGGTCGTGGGCTATGCGACGCCCCCGGAACACGCGTACACGGTGGCCCTGGAAGCACTGTGCCGGGCGCTGCCACCGCACGCGCCCGGCACCTGACCCTCGAAAAGCTAGGGTCTGCGACCCGTCCGGGTCGGATACGGCTTGCCTGTGTCGATCTCAACCATGATTAACGCACCCATCAATTCAGCACCAACAACGCAGCACCACGTCGGTTCAGTGGCTCACGACAGCAAGAAGTCGGCCTCCCCCGCCTTGGCGCCCTGGATGAACGCCGTCATCTCGTCGGTGGTGTAGATCAGCGCCGGGCCGTCCGGGTCGGTGGACTGGCGGACGGCGATCCGGCCGTCGGCGAGCTTCATCGCCTCCAGGCAGTTGCCGCCGTTGCCGCCGCTCCAGGGCTTGTGCCAGCCCTCGCTGCCCAACTCCCGTGCAGGCATGCCGTTGTAGACGTGTTTGCGCGGCTTGATGCGATCCATTCACAGCTCCTTGCGGAGATCCAGGAGGATCTCCTTCGTGCGATGTGCCGTAGCGGCCTGCGCCGCCATGCGGTCCATGACCTCGAGATGGGTGGCCACCTCGGCACGCACGTCCAGGTAGACGGCGCCGGTCAGGTACTCGCTGTAGACCATGTCTGGCAGTTCTGACATGGCAAATCGGAACAGCACGAAGGGCCCGAACGTTCCGGGGTGCGGGCCGTTGAGGAACGGCGCGACCTGCAGCGTCACATTGGGCAGCTTCGTGGCCTCGAGCAGTCGGTCGATCTGAGCACGCATCACCTCCGGGCCGCCGACGGGGCGGCGCAGCGCGGTCTCGTCGAACACGGCCCAGAATCGGGGCGCGCCCGGACGGGTGAGCAGTTCCTGGCGTTGTATGCGCAGCGCGACATGGCGCTCGATGTCCTCGGGCCTGGCCTGGCCGATGGCGCCCGACTTGAGAACCCCGCGCGCGTAGTCCTCGGTCTGCAGCAGGCCGGGGAGGAAGTGCGGGTCGTAGGAGCGGATGAGGCTGGCCGCGCCCTCCAGGCTGACGTACATCGAGAACCAGCCCGGCAGGATGTCGTGGAACCGCTGCCACCAGCCCGGCCGGTTGGCCTCCTCGGCCAGTTGTACGAAGGTCTCCGCCTCCTCGTCGGAGACGCCGTAGGACTTCAGCAGCAGTTGGAGGTAGGGGATTTTGAGGGCGACCTCGGCCATCTCCATACGGCGGACCGTGGCGGGGGCGACGCGCAGCACCTTGGCGGCTTCCTCACGCTTGAGCCCCGCGCGTTCCCGCAGGTCCAACAGGCGTCGGCCGAGGACGACCTGACCGACCGTCGGCGCGGACCGAGGTTCGCTCACGCTCCACCTCCACAGGTCGCCGGGATCCGAAAAGCATGCTGACAGCCATGCGGCGCCATTCGAAGACCTATTCGAAGATCCGTACGGTTCGGTACCGATCTTCGTTGATCTCAAGTGGCGCCGCTCGACGTGCTGTTGCGAGCAGTGTGCCACGCCCTTCCACAACGTCACACCGCACTCTGCAATTTTCAGAGTGACACTTGCCAAGTGTTCACGGCGGGGCGATAGTGGCAAGCGTGATTCCGTCCGCGCCCTTAGGAACAGACGCCGCCGAAGGCCGCCCCCACAGCCTCGGTGCCGCCGCAGGGGCAGGCCCCGCCGGGGCCGCTGCCGAGCGCCGGTTCCGGTTCGAGCTGGCCGCGCATCCGGGCTCTCCCGCGCAGGCCAGACACCTGACCAAGGCCCGGCTGAACGGCTGGTCGGTGTGCGAGGACATCTGTGACACGGCCGCCCTGGTGGTCACCGAGCTGGTCACCAACGCACTGGTCCACACCGCGAGCAGTCACATCGTGTGCGAGCTGCACGACGGGACGGACCTGGTGCGGATAGCCGTGCGTGACGAGGGCTGTGCGCCGGGTGCGCCCCACCCGTCGCGGGCTCGGCCCGAGGAGGAGCACGGGAGGGGATTGCTTCTCATCGACGCCCTCTGTCACGCATGGGGAGCACACGAACACGGACCCGGCCTGCTGGTCTGGGCGGAGCTGCCTCGCCAGGCGGACGAACCGCGGCACGACTGCGGGCCGTGCACACGTCAGAGCCGCGAGACGCTCGAGCCCGTGAACGACCTGGGCTGGGGAGCCCGCCCCAAGCCGGGACCGGCCGGCGGCTCGGGGGACGAGGACGAGCCGGACGCGCGCCACGGTACGCAGGGGACGGGGATCACATGGGGCTGAGGACCGCGTCCGGCCGCCGGGTGCTGAACCTGGACACGCTGGTCCGCCTCGAACGCGGGCAGCACGCCTCGGGCACGCCCCGGCGACTGCCCGTACCGGACGGGATGACGGCTCCCCTGGGATGCGACGCGGTGGCGGTGCCGGCCTGTTTCGGCCCGCTGGTGCTGCCCCGGCTGCCACGAGTGGGGTGCGTCTACGCCGATGAGGCGCACTGGTGGTGGCTCGTCCCGTCCGACTCCGACTACGCCCTGGAGTGGCCCGCCCCCGCCCAGTACGCCGCCGGGGCGGTTGTTCCGGACGCCCCGGCGGTCCCCGGCCTGATCCACAAGCCGGACGGCACACTCCCCTACACCCCGCCCATCCCGCTGTATCTGGCCGTGTGCCGGGTGACAGGGACCACGCCCACCTGGTCACGCCCGGTGAGCGCGTAGCCGCGACGGCACCGTGGTTGCGTAAACATCGGGCCGCTCGGGTGGCGTACGCCCGCGCGCTTCCCCTTGTTCCTCCTGCGCCCTGCCCGCCGGGCCGTGAGCCCGCAATAGTGGCCGTTCGGCGGCGTGCCAGGCGGATCGGGGGAGGCCGGCGGTGGGGAAGAAACGTGAGTCGGCCGATGTCGGGGTCTCCGAGTCGGAGCAACTGCTCTTCGGCGGCCCGCTGCGTTACGACATGGGCTGGAACCAGCACCGGGACGCGTTCCTGGAGCTGAATTTCCGGGCCATGGTGACGCGGCTGCCGGCCCTGCTCGGCTCCAGCTTCCGGCTGGCCTGGCAGGCCGACGCCCGGGCGGCGCGGATCGTGCTCGCCGCCGAGGCGGGCCGGGGCGCCACCCAGGCGGTGAGCCTGCTCGCCGTCAACAGCGTGCTGGGGCGGCTGATCACCGGCGGGGCGATCGCGGACCGGCTGCGCGGTGCCGTACCGGTGCTGACCGCCATGGCCGCCGTCATGCTGGTCGGGACGCTGCTGCGGGCCGCGTCGACGTATGCGACCGGGCGGCTCGAGCCCAAGGTGGAGCGGGTGGCCACCGAGCTGTACCTGGAGCGGGCGGCGGCCGTGGAGCTGGCCGCGATCGAGGACCACGCCTTCCACAAGCTGCTGGACACCGCGCAGTACGGCGCCGGATCAGCACGGCGGATGATCTCGTACGCCACCCGCGCGATCAACGCGCTGATCTCGCTGATCGCGGCGGCGGGCGTGCTGACCGTGCTGCATCCGGCGCTGCTTCCGCTGCTGGTGACGATGACCCTGCCCAGCGCATGGGGGGCGCTGACGAACGCGCGGCGCCATTACGAGTCCTGGCACACCTGGGTGCAGCACGCCCGGGCCGGACAGCTGATCAGCGGACTGCTGACCGAGCCCGCGGCGGCTCCCGAGATCCGCGTGCACGGCGTCGGCCCGTTCCTGCTGCGCCACTTCCGGGCCATGTCGGAGACAGCGGAGACGGAGCAGGCCCGGCTGGCCCGGCTGGCGGCGCGGACCGGGCTGATCGCGGCGGCCTGGACGGGGCTCGCGACCGTCGCGACGTACGCGACGCTCGTCGGGCTGCTGCTCGGCGGGGCGATGGCGTTGTCTGTGGCGGGCACCGCGGTGATCGCGATCCGGACCGGGTCGGCGAGCCTGGACAACATGGTCCTGGCGGTCAATTCGCTCCACGAGGAGGCTCTGTTCGTCGGTGACATGCAGAAGCTGTACATCGAGGCGGCCGAACGGGCGATCCCGGTCGGCGGCGACCCGCTGCCGGAGGACCCCCGGGAGATCCGCTTCGAGAACGTCACCTTCCGGTACCCGGGAGAGTCGGCCCGTCCCGCCCTCGACGACGTCACCCTGACCCTGCCCCTCGGCCGCATCGTGGCGCTGGTCGGGGAGAACGGCTCCGGCAAGACGACCCTGGTCAAGCTGCTGGCGGGCCTCTACACCCCGGACGCGGGCCGGATCCTGTGGGACGGCGTGGACACGGCGACCGCGGACCGGCACCAGCTCGCCGAGCGGATCGCAATGGTGGCCCAGGACTTCAAGCGCTGGCCGTTCACCGCACGGGTGAACGTGGCCATCGGCCGCTCCTCGGCCCCGCTGACCGAGGAACGCCTGGCGGCCTCGCTCGCCGAGGCCGGTGCCGAGGAGGTGGTGGCCGATCTGCCGCGCGGCCTGGACACCCTGCTGGCGCGCAACTTCAGCGGCGGGCACGAGCTGTCCGGCGGTCAGTGGCAGCGGCTCGGGATCGCGCGGGCGGCCTACCGGCGTGGCCGGATCCTGGTGGTGGACGAGCCGACGGCGGCACTGGACGCACGGGCCGAGCTGGAGGTCTTCGAGAAGATCCGCGCCCTGGCCTCCGCCGGGCAGACGGTGATCCTCATCACCCACCGGCTGGCGTCCGTACGCCACGCGGACCTGGTGCACGTCCTGGACCAGGGCCGGCTCGCGGAGTCCGGCACCCCGGAGGAGCTGCTGGCCGGTGGGGGCATCTACGCGGAGCTGTACTCGCTCCAGGCGGAACAGTTCAGGGCGCCGATGCCCGCCCCGAAGGCGGGCTGACGCTCCTCAGGCGACCGCGTCGGCGGCCGTGTCCCCGCGCACGATCACCAGGAACGTGTCCGTCGCGAGGTCCATGACGACCTCGGCGGGCAGTCCTTCCAGTCGTCGCGCGTGCGCGAACTCCTCCGCCGGCCACGAGCCTCGCGGCCCACCTGCGGGAAAGCGTTCGAGCACTGTTCGCCCGTTCACCATCTCGCACCTCCAGAAAGCGTTGTACTTGTAGGAGTTAACGCCCTGGCGGTCGAGAAAGCCTCGCTCAGTTGCCGGACTGAGACGTAGTTGACACTAGTTCAACGCGGAGTGTGAGGATCCGGTCACTTTACGGCAATCTCGTTAACTTTTTGTGTCAGTCATCGTACTCATCGTGATAACGAACGAGGATCTCCTGCCGGCCCAGCGCGGTCAGATCCATGAACGTCGTCGTCGGACCGAGCCCGTCGAGCCCGCGCTCGAAGGTGGAGTAGGTGTGGAAGACCCTCTCGCCGTCCCGAAGGAAGCAGCTGACGCCAGGCCGCTCCACCCACTCCCCCTCGCGCTCCAGGGTGGCCTCGAAGTCGCGGTTGAAGTCACTGCCGTACGAGGAGTACCAGGGCACCGTCCACCCCATCCGCGCCTTGAACGGCAGGATCCTCGTGAACGGCGCCCGGGAGACGGCCGCGAAGGCGGTCCCCTGCGCCCTGAGATGCCCCAGATGCCCGATCTGGTCCAGGAAGGCCGAGCAGCGGGGGCAGCCCGCGTCCCACTCCGGCGCGAACATGAAGTGGTATACGACCAGTTGCGGCCGCCCCTCGAACAGGTCGGGCAGGACGGCCTTGCCGTCGCCGCCCTCGAAGACGTACTCCTTGTCCACCTCGACCATGGGCAGCCGCCGTCGCTCGGCGCTGAGGGCGTCACGCGCGCGCGTGGCGGCCTCCTCCTTGACGAGCAGCTCCTCGCGCGCCGCGCGCCACTCCTCGCGCGAGACGACCTCCGGGAGCGACATGGCCCCTCCAGCTGCAACGGTCCGTTGCCAGTGGTGACCGACGGCGAGGGCAGAACTCATCGCGCCCCGGGATTTTTTCTCAGGAGTTCGTCCGCGCGTACGTCACCGGGAGCGCGACCAGGCCGCGGGCTCGCAGCGAGCGGCGCCACCGGAGGTCTGCGTCCGTGAGGGCGAGTACCGGGAACCGCTCCAGCAGGGCGGCCACCGCGATCTCGGTCTCGGCACGGGCCAGGGGTGCGCCCAGGCAGTAGTGGATGCCGTGGCCGAGGGCGAGGTGGCCGGAGGTGTCGCGGGCGAGGTCGAGACGGTCGGGGTCGGGGAAGCGCGCGGGGTCGCGGTTGGCGGAGGCGAGGGAGACCCAGACCGTCTCGCCGGCGGGGACGGTGACGCCGGCGATGGTGACGTCCTCGACGGGGAAACGCCGGATGGCGAGCGATCCGGGGGTCTCGAACCGGGCGAACTCCTCGACCGCGCCGGCGACTTGACCGGGGTCCTCGCGCAGGGCGGCCAGTTGGTCCGGGTGCTGCAGCAGGGCGAGCACGGCGTTGCCGATGAGCTGGACCGTGTTCTCGTACCCGGCGAAGAGGATGAGGAAGGCGAGCGACATCAGCTCGTCCTCGCTGAGCCGGTCGCCCTCCTCGCGCACGGCGATCAGGTCGGACAGCAGGTCGTCGGCGGGCTCGGCACGCTTGTCGGCGAGCAGCCGGGTGAAGAAGCCGAGCATCGCCACCACCGCCTCCTTCGCGGCCCCGGGGTGCGCGGGGTCCGGTGCGACGAGGGTGTCGGTCCACTCCCGGAAGTCCCGCCGGCCGCCCTCCGGGATGCCGAGCAGGTCGCAGATGACGGTGATGGGAAGGGGCGCGGCGTAGGCGGCGACGAGATCGGCGGTGCCCTCCGCGCCCAGGGCGTCGAGAAGACGGTCCGCGGTCTCCCGGATCGGGGCCCGCAACCGCTCGATCCGACGCGGGGTGAAGGCCCGGCCCACCAGGCGCCGGACCCGGGTGTGGTCCGGCGGATCCATGTTCAGAAGGTTCGCGTCGAGTGCGGGCGGCAACGAGAACCCCCGGTACGTCCCCGCCGTGGCATGCCGCTTGTCCAGCGACAACCGGGGGTCCGCGAGCGCCGCTCGCGCGTCCTCGTACCGGGTGACGAGCCAGGCGGGCGTCCCGTCGGGCCCGGTGATCCGATGCACGGGCGCGGACTCCCGCAGGCGCCGGTAGACGTCGTAAGGATGCTCGAGGAGGCCGTCGGCGGGGTCCATGGGGGCCAGCCTAGGAGATCACGGACTGGCGGACTGCGTTACGCCCTGGGCGAGTTGACCGACGAGATGGAACACGCCCTGCCCGAAGGCGGCCGTGAAATCACCGGAAGCGACGGCCCTGTCACCCCGGTTGCGTCAAACCGCTTCTCCGCGACCGGAGTTCAGGTCTTGTAGTCCTGGATACGGCGGCCGTGGCCGCGGTCGAGGAGCGCCGGCAGCCGTTCCCCCAACTCCCGTACCACTGGCGGGACATCGACGGTGAGCAGTTCCCGGTCCCGCATCAGGACGCGGCCGTCGACGATCGTCGTGCGGACGTCCGAGGAGCGGGCGCTGTGGACGAGGGTGGCTGCCAGGTCGTGGACGGGCTGGGTGTGCGGCCCGGTGAGGTCGACGAGGACGATGTCCGCGCGGCGGCCGGGGGCAAGGGTGCCGAGGACGTCGCCCTGGCCGATCGCCCGGGCGCTCTGGAGCGTCGCGTGGTGCAGGGCCTGACGGGATGTCAGCCAGCGTGGGTCGCCCGTGGCCGACTTCTGGACGAGGGCGGTCAGGGCCATCGACTCCCACACGTCGAGGGAGTTGTTGGAGGCGGCGCCGTCCGTGGCGAGTCCCACGGGAATCCCGAGGTCGTACAGGGCGCGGACGGGCGTGGTGGTGGGCCAGGCGAACCTGAGGTAGCCCCGCGGCGCGGTGGCGACGGACACCCGGCCGCGGGCCCGTTCCAGGACGGGCAGGTCGCCCTCCGTGATGCCGGTGCCGTGCGCGATCAGGACGTCCGTGTCGAGGATGCCGGTGCGTTCGAGGACCTCGATCGGGGTGACGCCGTGGCGTTGGAGGCTGACCTCGGTCTGGTCACGGTTCTCGGCGGCGTGCAGGTGTACGGGCAGCCCGTGCTCGCGGGCGAGTTCGGCGGTGGCGGCGAGGTCGGCGGCGTCGACGGTGTAGGGGGCGTGCGGGGCGAGCGCCGTGGTGATGCGGCCATCGCCACCGCCCCGGTTCCGCAGCGCGAACTCCAGTGATTTCTCCCGGCCTTGGGGGCCCTGCGAGGAGAAGTACGCCTCCCCCAGATGCGCCCGCATCCCGCACTCCTCGACCACGGCGGCCACCGCGTCCATGGCGAAGTAGTGGTCGGCGAAGCAGGTCACCCCGGCCCGGATCATCTCCGCGCAGGCGAGCCGCGCCCCCAACTCCACGTCCCTCTCGGTGAGGTTGGACTCGACCGGCCAGACGACGTCGTTGAACCACTCCTCGGTCGGCAGGTCCTCGGCGACTCCGCGCAGCGCGACCATCGGCGCGTGCGTGTGACAGTTGATCAGCCCGGGCATGGCGACCTGTCCGCGCGCGTCGATGCGCTCGGCGGCGGACAGCACCGCCGCGTCCACGGCCGTCGTCACGGCCTGGACGACACCGTCACGGACGACCACGGCCGCGTCCTCCCGGAACCCGACCCGCTCTTGATCGTCGTGCACGAGGACCGTACATCCGGTGATGATGAGATCGGCGGCAGATTCGGTCATCCCGCCAACGTATGGCGCGGTCCTCGCCCCGCGTGAGCCGAACCGCGCATCCTGTCGTCGCCGTGTTCGGGAAACGCCCGGTCCGGCACCCTGGTCCCAAGCTCGCCCGACGGCTCTGGAAAGGAGCCCGGCATGCTCTTCGGCACCTGGAATCTCGAGAATCTCTTCCTGCCCGGAACCCCCTCGGGGCCCAAGGACAAGGCCGCCTACGAGACCAAGCTCGCCGCCCTCGCCGCGGTGATCACCGACCTCGACCCGGCGCTGCTCGGCGTGCAGGAGGTCGGCGATCCACAGGCGCTGGAGGACCTGCTCGGCATGGTGGGCGGCGACTGGCACACCGAGCTCTCGCAGCACCCCGACCACCGGGGCATCCGGGTCGGCTTCGTCAGCCGTACGCCGCTGCGGGTGCTGTCCGACACGAACGCCTTCCCGGCGAAACTGCGTCCCGTGCAGGAGGACGACTCCGGCACCGAGGTCTCGGCGGCGGGACGCGGTTTCCTGGCCGTGGAGGTGACCACGGACGCCGGTCCGCTGCGGGTGGCCGTGGCCCACCTGAAGTCGAAACTGCTGTCCTATCCGCCGGGGGATCGTTTCTTCCCCCACGACGAGGGCGAACGCGCCCGCTACGGCGCCTACGCCCTGTACCGCCGCGCCGCCGAGGCCACCACCCTGCGCGCCCTCGCCGACGAACTGCTGGCCGGCGACGGACGCGAGCGGGACGTGGCCGTACTCGGCGACATGAACGACGAGGTGCAGGCCGCGACCACCCAGATCCTGCTCGGCCCACCCGGCTCCGAGATCGGCACGCCGGGTTACGACCGTCCCGACCGGGGCGACGCCGAGCGGCTGTGGGACGTGGCACCGCTGATACCCGCCGCGCAGCGTTACTCCCGGATCGACTCGGGGCGGCGCGAGCTGATCGACCACATCCTGGTCAGCCATCGTCTGGTCCATCGCGTGACGGCGGCCGGCACGGGCATGCCCGGCGAGGACACCCCGCGCCTGCCGTCGGTGGGCCCGGACCCGGCGGGGCGGCGCGGCCAACCGGGTTCGGACCACGCGCCGGTGTGGGTGCGGGTCGGCTGACGACCGACGGTCCCTGACGGACGCGCTCAGCGACCGTGGTGCTGGTTCAGGTGGGCCAGGAGCAGGTTCGGGTCCTTCATGGTGAAGTACGCGGCGCTGGGCACGTAGACCAGCCGGTCGCGCACGGCCACGGAGGTCGGGTTGGACAGCCCCTCCCGCTGCGTCAGCACGATGGTGTGGCTGCCGTCGGGCCGGACCAGGGCGACCTCGCTGTCGGTGTTCAGCGCGGCGAGGACGGTGTCCCCGCGCCGTCCCACGAAGCCGAAGTCGTCGATGCCGTCGAGTCCGGTCGCCCGTGTCTCGATCCGGCCCGCCGAGCCGTCCGGGCGGACGGGGATGCGCAGCAGCGTCCCACAGTCGGTGTTGGACACCCACACGGCGTCGTGGTGGACCTTGATGCCGTTGACGCCGAAGCCGCTTCCGCCCGGCACCGGGTCGAGCGCGGTCCCGCGTGCCCACGCGACCGGCCTGCCGCCCTCCTGCGGCACGCGCCAGACCGTTCCGAGCACCGAGTCGGCGGCGTAGAGCACACCGCGACGCTCGTCGAGCGCGAGACCGTTGGGCAGCCCGTCCTTGGGCAGCCTCGCGATCTGCACGGGCCGACTGCCGTCGGGGGCGATGCGCCAGATGCCCGTCTTGCTGGTGCCGGTCGCGTAGTTGACGTACAGCGTGCCGTCGTGGGCGCGGGCGATGCCCAGCACGATGGCCGCCTGGATGAGGGGCGTGTTCGGGTGGGCCTCGGCGGGCAGCGTGGCAAGGATCCGGGTGTCGCCGTGCCGCGTGACGTTGGCGACCTGCCGGGCGAAGGCGAAGGTCAGGTCGGCCGACCCGTCGGGTTCCAGGGCGATGTTCTCGGGGGTCTGCCCGGCGGCGAAGTCGAAGTGGGCGACGATCCGCGGATGGGACAGGGTCGGTTCGGGACCGGGCACGGGTGCCGCGGCGAGCGCGCCGAGGGCGAGGGCGGCCGTGGCGACACCGGCCAGATGCGGGAATCGGGGCATGGGTCTCTCCTGGTACGAGGCAGAGGGCACCGGATGCGGCGCCAGACGCAGCGTGCGCGGCGCCGCGCGTCACCGGCGGCTGCCCCGGCCGGGAAATCGCCCGACCGGCCGACGCCCTGTGGGCCGCTTGCCCCAGTGGCCCGGTCCGCCGCAACGTCCGGACCGCCGTGCCCGACGCTACCCGGCCAAGGGCAGTCGGGGCAGCCGTACTCCAAGCCTCTGGTGCCCCAACTCATCGAGCAGATCTGTCAGTTGCTGCACGTCCCAGGGAGAGAGCCGACCGGAGTCGTCCAGGTGGACGGCGCAGGCGGTGGTGGCGTCCACGAGTCGTTCGAGGGTGGCTACGACGGTGTCCGCGCCCTCCGAGTGGCGGGCGAGCGGCGGAAGTTCGGCGGCGGCCAGGGCGATCGCGGTACGGGCCTCGGCGAGCCGCCGGTAGGCCTCGCGGCGCAGGGCCCACCGCACGGCACGGTCGTCGGGCATGCCCTCGCCGAGCCCGCTCGATGGGGGCTCGCTCAGCACATGCCGGAGATAGGCCTGCGCGGCCGCACCCGCCGCCGCGAGCCTGGACCGTACTCCCCCGCCCCGCTGCCCCGGCATCGGCAGATGACCGACGACCAGCACGATCGCGCAGGCCAGCAGCGTCTCCCCGATCCGGCTGACGGAGGCCTGGGGCTCCCCGCCGACCATGACGAGGGCGAGGACGAGCACGGTCACGACGGCGGTCTGCGCGGCGAAGTGCCGGGTGGAGACGGGGATCAGCGCGCCGCTCACCGCCACCAGCAGGATCAGCCCCTCCGGCCGGGGCAGCACGGCGGCGAACCCGGCGAAGACCAACGCGCCGAGCACGGTCCCGGCGGCCCGGCACAGCACCCGGGAGACCAGCGGCCCGAGGTCCGGCTTGACCAGGAACACGGCGGTGGCCGGGAGCCAGTACCAGTGGGAGTGCTGCCCGTACCAGCGGGCGTGGTGCAGATACTGCGCGACAGCGGCGCTGGCCCCGAAGCAGAGGGCGACCCGCAGCCCGTACTCCCGCCCACCGGCCCCGAGGACGAGCCGCAGCACACTCGCAGCGGTCCGCCGACGGGTGGGCGGATCACCGGCGCTCCCCCGGTCGAAGGCGTCGGCGGCGTGCAGCAGGGCGTCGTCGAGCGCGCGCAGCGCGGGGGCGGACCGGTGGGGCGCGGGCAGCGGCCCGGTGGGTGTGTTCTTCCGTACGGCGACGGCGAGCCGCCGTGGCCCCTCGGACGTCCGCCCGCCGACCGCCTCCCCGGCCCACGCGAGCGCGGTCGCCGCCTCGGCGAGCGGCAGCGCGGCGGCGTACTGGGCGTGCAGTCGCCGTTCGGCCGCGGAGGAGGCGTACCGCCGCAGCCGGGGCCCGGAGAGGGCGTCCTGCGCGTGGTCGAGGGCTGCGGTGAGCGCCTCCCGCCGTCCGACGGCCTCCGCGCTCCCGACGGCGTCGAGCAGGTCCGCGACGGCGTCGTACACGGCGGCGACGGCGTCCCGCTCCCCGTCGAACCGGAAGTCACCGGCGGTGGCGCCGGGCGTGGGCAGCGCCAGCCGCAGCGCGAGCAGCCAGCCGGCGCCGCCCAGGTAGGCGAGGGCCCGGAGCCACCCGGGCGCGGGCCCCGGCATCCCGGCCCCGATGGCGGAGGCGACGAGCAGTTGTGTCCCGGCACCGGAGGCGACGGGGCCGACGGCACTGATGCCACCGGCGACGAGCCCGACGCAGGTGAGAAGCAGCGTCAGGGCGACGGCACCGAGGTGCTGCCCGCCGTACGTCCCGACGAGCAGCCCGCCGCCGCCCGCGAGCGCGGGCACACCGATCCGCTTGACGGACACCCGCCGGCTGCCCGGACGGTCGTTGATGCCGGCGAGCATGGCGGCGATCGCGGCGATGACACCGAGCAGGGTGCGGTCGGCGAGTACGGCGACCAGAAGCAGCGGCCCGGCGGACAGCGCACCCCGGGCCACCGCACTCCACGGCACGGGTCCACCTTGAGCGCGAAAGGCATGAGCGAGCCAAGGAGGCAGAGCGACGAACGTACGGGACACAGGGCTCCTGTCCGGACGAGGGCGGGGTACGCCTTCGGGCGACGGTGGCCGGGGGGCGGGGTGGGGTGTCCACGGTAGATCGGCGAGCTGGAGCGAACGGGACGATTGTGTTTCCGAGGGGTGACGGTCGGCGCCGGAGCCGCGTTCTTTATGAACGCAATTGCCTGGTGAACGCGAGCGGACCCGAGGGCGTAGCCTGCCCCCGGGTCCTGTGATGCCGTCCAACTGCGCACACCGGCACGCTTGAGGGTCCAGGTCAGTCGTTATGTCGTCGCGTCCTGCCTTTGGACCACCGCACATCGAGCTGTGCGGACCGGACTTGAACCGGCATTTCGACGCCCTGGGGCCTGGGCCCGGTCGATCCGGCGATCGACGGCGAATGCTGAGTCTGGAGCGAGAGTCTGAGATTGATCGCGGTCTGCCTCTGCCGGTTGGGCTACCGCGGCAGGAACATCGGACTTGGATGCCGCGGGGAGGATTCGAACCTCCACTGGAACCGCGCAGTCACGACAAGCCTCAGCTTCAGCTTGCGCTCCTCGCGCACCCCGGTCACCAAGGACCGGGGGGTCTTGTGAGGCTACCCGAAGAGGTAGCCGAAAACGGAGTCACCGACCCTCTGGTCGACGACGTCGACACCGTTCGCCTCCTCGCGGGCGAATTTCACGGCCTGCTGCAATTTCTCGACGCGGTCGAGGAGTTCATTGACGCGGCGGGCGGGAAGAGCACCGGAGAATTTCACGGTGGTCCAGTACCCGACGGGAATGTCCTCGTAATACACCTCGACCTGAGCGGGGTGCTTCTCGGTCGCCTCGGCCTTGACGTGGTTCCGCGGCACCTTCTTTGTGCGAAGGGTCCGTACGGGCTCCGTCTTCCAGGCGTCCGTGGACGGGTCCTGCACCCACGACTCCGAGGCGTCGAGGACGGGCAACTTCCGTACGAAGGTGTTGAGATCGACGAGCTGCTTCTCGAGGAAGAGCAGGTACGACACGGGTACGTCGGCGACGAGTACCCGCCCGTCCACCTTCACATCGGCTCGGGCGGTGCAGTTGGCCCAGTCCTTGGTGGCGGTCACGTCGAACAGGCGGGTCAGGGTGGCCGCGGTCTCCCGCAGCACGTCCTCGGCCTGCACCTGAACGCGCGTCGACTCGGGCGGCAACTGCTCGCCCTCCTCGTCCTTCGGCTGGTAGGTACGCGCGATACCGGCCAGCAACGCGGGCTTCTGCAGCCCGTGGTGAGCGGCCGTCAGGTCCTGGTGCGCCTTGGACTTGATGCCCTTCTCGACTGCGATGATCTGATTGAGTTTCGCCACGCCGAGGACGGTAGCAGCGGCAACTCCGGTAATTCGAGCGATTATTCGCGCCGCCATGCAGCCCCGGCGAACAGGACACGGACCGACACGGCGGTGCTGTTCCCCCGCGCCCGCGGCGAGCAGGTGGGTCATCGCCTGAGCGGTGAAGGCGAGGACGACGGCGGCGGCGATGCCGGTGGACAACTGGCAGACGACGAGCAGGAGGACGCCGGTCCTGTCGACGGACCACGCCATCCGCGCGGTCTGCCCGAGCACGGAGGGAAGACGTCGGCACATTGCCCCGAAACCGGCGTCCGCCAGCGGGTTCTTGCCGTGCTTGCCCTCGAAGGTGATGGTGGCCGGTGGTGGAGGGGGCGGCGTCTCGGCGTCTTCGGTCGAGTCGTCAGTCACAGTCACCCGGATCCCTCCGCAGGGGTCGGTGCCGCACCTGGATGGCTCGGCGGTGCACGGCATAACGACGCGGCGGCGGAATCGAACGCGCTCGATTTCGGACGCGTCAAGGCCCTTGCGAGGCAAGGGGTCGAGTACGTGGCCGCCGCGCTGGAGCCGCCTGCGAGCGGAGCGGAAGTGGCCGAATCGCCGACGACTGAAACGCTTGTGGCGTATGAGGTTCCCGGCTGACCGAGACGGCAATGCGAGCCCGGCCGGGTCACAGGGCTGCGAAGCGTGCCTCGGTTTCGGCGATCGCCCGGCGCAGTGCCTCGGGTTCCGCTCTCAGGGCCGCGAGAACACCGTCGAGCTGCCGCAGCCCGGCCCGCTCCAGCAACCGCTTCTCGTTCGTCACCCACTCCCCCCGCCCCGCGAGTACGGCATGCCCCGTCTGTACGGCGGCGGTGGCGATGGCACCCGCGACCTCCGTCAGGCGGCCCGCCGGGGCGTGGTTGGCCTTGGCGTAGCCGAGGGTGGCCCGGGCCGTCCCGTGCCAGCGGCGGGCGGCGGAGGCGCGGAGCTTGTCGGGATACGCGGCGGGGCGCCGCAGTTCACCGCGGAGCACCTGGTTGATCGCCAGTTCCGCGACGACCAGGTAGCTCGGAATCCCCGCGAGATGGAACAGCAGCGGCTCCACCCGGAACCGCCCCTCCTCCGCCTCGGCCATCTCGTGTTCCACCACGTCGAGATCGCGGTAGTGGACGTCGACGCGCCGCCCGTCGATGGTCAGCCACGCGCCACCGTTGAACACACCGCCACCCCAGCCGCCGACCTCCGAGACCTCGCCCTCCCAGCCGAGGGCGCGGAGGTCGGCCGGGTCGAAGTGGCCGCGGTAGTAGACGGCCAAGTCCCAGTCACTGTCCGGCCCGTTGGTGCCCTGGGCGCGCGACCCACCGAGGGCGACCGCCCGGACCGTGGGAAGGGCGGCGAGGCGGCCGGCGACGGAGTCGAGGAAGGCGGAGTCGGTGAGGGCGGGCATGAAAGCAAGGCTGGCGGGTGGGGATGGGGGTGTCGAACAGTTATCCCGTCGGGTGTCCCGCTCGGTTCTGCAATGCCCCGGGGCGACAGGTGCTTGCGCGGATCGCGCCGGGGCCAAACCGAGGAGGGCGCGGAAAACCAGATGCGGAGCCCGGCCGCGGACCGGACCATCGGTGAGTCGTCCCACCTCGCCGCACCACCACCCGCGTCCTCTTCGCCACCCGCCTCAACCCCAGGAGTCGCCCCCGTGATCCGTCGTGTCACCGTCCCCGGACTCTTTCCGCCGCCCCGTTACTCCCACGCCTCGGTCGTCGAGGCAGGCACGCGGCTCGCGTTCCTCGCCGGGGCCGTGCCGCTCGATGCGGAGGGGACGTTGATCGGTGAGGGGGACCCCGTGCGGCAGGCCGAGCAGGTTCTGGTGAATCTGGCGGAGCAACTGCGGGCGGTCGGGTCCGGCCTGGCGCAGGTCGTGGCGACCGACGTGTACGTCGTCGCCGCCGAACCCGCCGTACTGTCCGCCGTCTGGGACGTCGTCGAGGCGTCCGGGCTCAGTACGGGACCGCACTCGTCGACACTGATCGGCGTGGCCTGCCTCGGGTACACCGGGCAACTCGTGGAGATCACCGCGACCGCCGTCGTACCGGACGGGGACGACCGCCCGTGACCCGCGCCGAACCAGCCCGCCCCCTCGACACCGACGTCGTCCTACGGCGCGCCGCAGCCCCGGACGCCCGTGCAGCGGCCGACGTCTGGCTGTCTTCCTTCGCCGCCGCGCTGCCGACCGTCGTCAGCCCTCGGTCCGCCGACGAGGTGCGCGGCTACTTCCGGGACGTCGTGGTGCCCTTCCGGGAGACCTGGGTCGCGGACGCCGGGGGCGGGCACGGGATCGTCGGGGTCATGGTGCTCGCCGACGACGAGCTGTCCCAGCTCTATCTCGCCCCCGACTGGCGTGGACGCGGCCTCGGAGACCGGTTCGTCGCGCTGGCCAAGGAGCGCAGTCCGCTGGGGCTCACCCTGTGGACCTTCCAGGTCAACAGGCCCGCCCACCGGTTCTACGAGCGCCATGGCTTCGTCGCCGTCGAGTACACGGACGGCGGCGGCAACGAGGAGCGGGAGCCGGATGTCCGGTACCTGTGGCGCCCCTGATCCGAGGCACGCAAGCCCCGCACCCGGCCCCCGCCGGAAGCGAAGCCTGCTACTCCTCCTCACCTCCCGCCGAGCCGGCCGAGGGCAGCCGCTCCCGGATCTCGTCCATCACCGTCGAGTCCGTCAGTGTCGTGACGTCACCGAGGTCCCGTTTCTCGGCGACGTCCCGCAGCAGGCGGCGCATGATCTTGCCGGAGCGGGTCTTGGGCAGTTCGGCGACCACCAGGATCTGCCGCGGCCGGGCGATCGGACCGATCTCCTTGGCGACGTGGGCGCGTAGCTCGGCCGCCACCTCGTCCGCACCGTCCCGGGATCCGGCACCGGCCCCCGCCCCGCCCGCGTCCCCGCGCAGGATGACGAAGGCCACGACGCCCTGCCCGGTCGTCGCGTCGGTCGCGCCGACCACGGCGGCCTCAGCGACCGTCGGATGGGAGACGAGGGCCGATTCGACCTCCGTGGTGGAGATGCGGTGCCCGGAGACGTTCATGACGTCGTCGACCCGGCCGAGCAGCCAGATGTCGCCGTCCTCGTCCTTCTTGGCGCCGTCCCCGGCGAAGTAGGTCCCGGGGAAACGCGACCAGTACGTGTCGATGTACCGCTGCTCGTCGCCCCAGATGGTGCGCAGCATCGCCGGCCACGGTTCGGTCAGGACCAGGTAACCGCCGGAGCCGTCGGGCACCGGCTTGCCGCTGTCGTCGACGACGTCGGCCGCGATGCCCGGCAGGGGGCGCAGGGCCGAGCCCGGCTTGCAGACGCTCACGCCCGGCAGCGGGCTGATCATCTGGGCGCCGGTCTCCGTCTGCCACCAGGTGTCCACGACCGGACAGCGGTCGGAGCCGATGTGCTTGCGGTACCAGATCCACGCCTCCGGGTTGATCGGTTCACCGACCGAGCCCAGCAGCCGGAGCGACGACAGGTCGAACTCGGCCGGGAAGTCGGCGCCCCACTTCATGAAGGTGCGGATCGCGGTCGGGGCGCAGTACAGGATCGACACGCGGTACTTCTCGACGATCTCCCACCAGCGGCCCTTGTGCGGGGTGTCCGGCGTGCCCTCGTACATCACGGACGTGACGCCGTTGGCAAGCGGGCCGTAGACGATGTACGAGTGGCCGGTGACCCAGCCGATGTCCGCCGCCGTCCAGAACACGTCCCGTTCCGGCTTGACGTCGAACACCGCCCAGTGCGACCAGGCGACCTGGGTGAGATAGCCGCCGGTGGTGTGCAGGATGCCCTTCGGACGGGCGGTCGTACCCGAGGTGTACATGATGTACAGGGGGTGTTCGCTGTCGAACGCCTCCGCCTCGTGCTCCGACGGCTGTCCGTCCACCAGGTCGTGCCACCACACGTCCCGGCCGTCGGTCCAGTCGACATCCTGTCCGGTGCGCCGGACGACCAGCACACTGCGTACGTCCGGGCACTCGCGCAGTGCCTCGTCGACCGCGGGTTTCAGCGCCGAGGGGTTGCCCCTGCGGTAGCCGCCGTCGGCCGTGATCACCACATGCGCGTCGCAGTCGATGATCCGGCCGCGCAGCGCCTCGGCGGAGAAGCCGCCGAAGACCACGGTGTGCGGGGCGCCGATGCGGGCACAGGCCAGCATCGCCACGACCGTCTCCGGGATCATCGGCATGTAGATCGCCACCCGGTCGCCGGTGCCGACGCCCAGCGACGCCAAGGCGTTGGCCGCCCGGCAGACCTCGGCGGTCAGTTCGGCGTAGGTGATCGTGCGGGTGTCGCCGGGTTCGCCCTCCCAGTGGAAGGCGACCCGGTCCCCGCGGCCCGCGGCCACATGCCGGTCGAGGCAGTTGTACGCCGCGTTCAGGCGCCCGCCGATGAACCAGCGGGCGAACGGGGCGCGGCTCCAGTCGAGGACCTCGTCCCAGGGCCGGGCCCAGTCCAGCCGGCCGGCCGCCTTGGCCCAGAAGGCGAGACGGTCGGTGTCGGCACGTTCGTAGTCCGCCGCGGTGGCGTTCGCCGCGTCGGCCAGCTCCGGGGGCGGCGGGAACCGTCGCTCCTCATGGAGCAGGTTGGAGAGTGTTTCGCCACTTGAGTCGGTCATGCGTGGGCTCCGAAGGGACCGCGGTGGTGCGTGCGGTGCGGCCGCATGCGCTCACTGAGGTTGGGGAAGACCGGCATGACGGCACGCTGGTACGTGGAGTTGGTGACGCCCGCGAAGGACGCGTACCAGGCGCACGCGGCCGTGACCAGCCCCAGCCAGCCGCCGGCCTTGACGGTGTTCGGCGACTGCGCGAAGTCGGCGACGCACAGCACGATGAAGGTCGCGGACAGCGTGACGAACACGGCGAGGATCGCCCCCGTCGTATGCGTGGCGGCGACGGTCATGTACACCGTGAACACCGCCCACACCACCAGGAACAGCCCCCTGGCCTGGTGCGCGGTGGACGCCGGAAGTCCGGGTGCGACGAACTTCGCTTAGGCCGCGTACGACAGCCAGAAGGCGCCGAAGGAACCGAACGCGGTGGCGCCGAAGGTGTTGCCCTTGCGGAACTCCCACATCCCGGCGAGGAGTTGGGCGAGCCCGCCGTAGAAGAGGGCGAGCGGCAGGACGACGGCGACCAGCGTCTTGTCGGTGATGGGATTCGCGTTGAAGGTGCTGAGAACGAACGTCGTCGCGGCGAAGGCGGCGAGGCCGAGCGGGCCGGGGCCCGCGATCTTGGCTGTTCGGTGGTCGGAGTGCTCATTGCGTCTCCTCCTGTGATCCAGATCACAGGAATGTGAGATTCGTTGTAGAAACCACCTATGGCGTGCAGGCGCCACACCCACAGTCGGCGATCGGTGCCGACTGTGCGACGAACGGTCGTCCGGCGTCCTCGGGGGCGGTGCACCGGGTTCCCCGGCCACGGGTCCCTAGTCCTCGGCGCGGTTCCGGTATGCCCAGTCCGCCGCCCGCGCGGCGAGCGCCACGAGGTCCGGTTCCGCGGTGTCGCCGTCGAGGTGGCGGTACTCCACGGCGGTGAGGATGACGACCCGCTCAGGCAGGCCCAGCTGATCGTAGAAGCCGCCCGCGAGGATGTCCGCGGCGGCCTCCCCGGCAGAGCGACCGGCGGCATACCGGTCGTGGATCAAGGCTTCCAGTTCCCGAAGGTAGGTGACATGGCGCTGGACGTCCCGAGGCGTCATCACCGCCCCGTGGCCCGGCACCACGACCTCCGGCTCCAGCGCCAGAATGGCCTCGCAGGCGGCGACCACACGGGCGAGCGGCCCGTTCCAGTGCACGGGATGGTCACCCGCGAACAGAACATCCCCGGCGCACACGACCCCCCGCCCCGGGAAGTGAACGACGAGGTCACCGGCCGAATGCGCGGGCCCCACCTCGATCAGCTCGGCCCGGACATCCCCCACGGCCAGCTCGTACCGTCCGGAGAAGGTGACGGTCGGAGGGACGGCCTCGACCCCCTCGTACCGGTAGCGCCCGAAGTGCCGGCGCGCATACCACCCGAGCGGCTGGTCCGCCGGCGTCTGATGGGTCAGGAAGTGCATCTGCTGGGGCGTCGGCTCATGACACAGATGCTCGGCACCGGCCTTGGTGGCGATGATCTCGGCACCGGGAAAGCAGCCGTTCCCGAATGTGTGGTCCCCATTGCCATGGGTGTTGACGATCGTCCGTACACCACCGGCACCCAGGAGGGGCCCGGCGGCAGCGACGAGAGCCTCGGTCATCACCCGGTCGTACGGGGTGTCGACGAGGGCCGCCTCCTCCCCCGAGGTAATCAGCAGACAGTTGGCGAAGCCCCAGGTCCCGGTGTGCGCCGGGGCCCACAGATGCAGCCCCTCGGCCACCGGGGCGAGTCCGTCAGGAAGGTTCATGCCGATCATTGTGCTGACCCACCCGCGGCCGCCCACGCGCGGGAGCGGGTCGTGGCGGTGCGGCGCAGCCCGCCGCTCACGCGTCCTGGACTCCCCGAACCTGACCCGCAGGCGTCAAATCCGTCGGCGGCGGGCTCGCCGTACCACCACGACCCCGACCCACGACGCACCCCAGGGGCGCGGGGAACTGCGCGAGAAGTCCCCACCCCACCCGCACTCGCCCCTCAACCTCCACCCCCCCAAAGCCTCCGCTTGGGCACAGGCACCCCATAACTCCCCACCCGACTGGTAGTCAGCCCCAGCCCCACCAGAGACTCCGCCAACTTCACCGCCGCCCCGACCCCGTCGACCACCGGCACCCCCAGCTTCTCGCTCACCACCCGCTGCAGCCCCGTCATCCCGGCACACCCCAGCACCAGCACCTCGGCCCCCGCCTCCCGCGCCCGCTCGGCCGCCGACAGGAACGCCGCCTCCGTACGTTCGGCGTCACCGAGATCGAGCACCCCGAGCCCGGTCCCGACGACCGCCGCGCAGTTGCGTCCGACGCCCGCCAGCTCCAGGCTGTCCTCGATCTGCCCACAGGACCGCTCCAGCGTGGTGACGACCCCGTACCGCCGCCCCAGCAGACACGCAAGATGCGCCGCGGCCTCGGTGATGTCGACAACGGGCACGTCGACCAACTCCCGCACCCCTTCCCGCCCGTGCTCCCCGAACCCGGCCATGACGACCGCGTCATAGGCGGGCCCCTCGTACGTCCGCAGCAGATCGATGACAGCGGCGGCCGACAGATAGCTGTCCAGCCACCCCTCCGCGGACTCGGGCCCCCACCCGGGGGTGAGACCGAGCACGGCGGTGCCCGGGCCTGCCGCGGCCCGGGCACCTCGTACGATCTCCTCGGTCATCTCCTGCGTGGTGTTGCAGTTGGTGACGACGATCCGCACGTCCGTCAGACCTCCACCCCGGCGGGCTCGGACACGGCGGGCTGGGACGCGCGCTCGGCCCGGCAGATCAGCAGGTACAGCCCGGCGGCGAGCGCCGTGCCGATGAACCACGAGTACGGCGCCACGTCGCTGAAGGTCTTCACCAGCGCGAGCACCGCGGCGACCCCGGCGGAGGGCAGGAAGGCCCACAGCGCCTTGGGGTTGACGCCCTTCCTGTAGTAGTAGCGCGAGCCGGGCCGGGCGTCGAAGAGCTCGTCGACGTTCACCCGGCCCCGCTTCACCCAGTAGTAGTCGACCATGATCACACCGAACAGCGGGCCCAGGAAGGCGCCGAGGCCGCCGAGGAAGTAGTTGACGACGGTGGGGTTGGAGAAGAGGTTCCAGGGGGTCACGACGAGCGCGGCGACCGTGCTGATCATGCCGCCGATCTTGAAGGTGATCTTCTGCGGCCAGACGTTGGCGAGGTCGTACGCGGGTGAGACGAAGTTGGCGACGATGTTGACGCCCATGGTGGCCACGGCGAAGGTGAAGGCCGCGATGACCAGGACCCAGGTGTTGCCGATCTTGGCGACGAGTTCCGCCGGGTCGGTGATGGCCGTACCGAACACCTTCAGCGAGCCGGCGGTGACGATCACCGAAACCACCACGAAGGCGGTGGAGTTGATGGGCAGGCCCCAGAAGTTGCCGCGCCGCACGGTCTTGTAGTCCGGCGCGAAGCGGGAGAAGTCGCAGAAGTTGAGCATCAGCGTGCCGTAGGTCGCGAGGATCAGCCCGATCGCGCCGAACCACTGCCGCCACTGCTCCCCCACCGACACGGGATGCGGCGTCGAGGTCAGCGAGATGCTCCAGTCGGCCTTCCACAGCACCCACACCGCGAGCGCGATCATCACCAGCCAGATCGCGGGACCGCAGAAGTCCTGGAACTTCCGTACCGATTCCATGCCCTGGCTGATGATCACGGCCTGGATCAGCCACAGGGAGACGAACGAGCACCATCCCAGCGCGTCGAGCCCCAGGAACGAGTGGTGCGTCCAGGACTCCAGCCCCGGCCAGGCGGCGAGCAGCATCACGTTCACCGCGACCGAGGCCAGGTAGGTCTGGATGCCGTACCACATGATGGCGATCACGGCCCGGATCAGGGCCGGGATGTTGGCGCCCCAGACGCCGAAGCTGATGCGGCTGACGACCGGGAAGGGCACGCCGTGCCGCTGCCCGATGCGGCCCATCCAGTTCATGCCGATGTAGATCAGCACGAAGCCGATGAGCAGGGCGGTGAAGACCTGCCAGACGTTCATGCCGAGGACCAGCAGTCCGGCGGCGAAGGTGTAGTTGCCGAGGTTGTGGACGTCGGACATCCACATGGCGAAGAGGTCGAAGACCTTCCAGTTGCGCTTCTCGGCGGGCGCGAGGTCTTCGTTGGTGAGCCGGGGATCGGGGACGAACGCTGGGGCGCCGGTGGCTTCGGCGCGGTCGGCGAGGGACACGGGGCCTCCATGGGCAAGGGGACGGAGGACGGCAGCCGTTTGGTATACCAAACTGCCGCCATGGTCCCGTCGTCAAGAGTTCGGACCGATGTCCCGCTTGTTAACGCTCGGTAAAAGCACCCCGGAGTCGGCGAAGATGGCTCCATGAGCTCCACGACGACGAAGATCGAACCTCTCGGCGCGGTCCGCGAGCGGGTCCTGGCGAGCCTGCGCCAGGAGATCATCTCCGGCCGGCTGGGCCCGGGCGACCGCCTGGTCGAGCGGGAGCTGGCCGAGCGCCTCGGGGTCTCCCGGGTACCGGTCCGCGAGGCGATCCGGGCCCTGGTCGCCGAGGGGTTCGTGCACTTCGAGACCCCGCGCCGCACGGTCGTGCGTCGGCTCACCCCGAACGACGTCCGGGAACTGTTCGAGCTGCGTGAGGCCCTGGAGGTGTACGCGGCCGGTCTCGCCGCCGCCAAGGCGACCCCGGAGGACCTCGCCGAGGTCGAGTCACTGCTCGACCGCGCCGCCGCAGCGACCGAGGCCGGGGACGCCGAGGCGATCACGGACATCAACAGCCGACTGCACGACCGGATCGTGGCGATGGCGGGCAACAGCCTGATCGTCGCCGCCCTGGAACCGGTCGCCGGACGGCTGCGCTGGATGACCCGGAGAAACGAGGAGTGGCCCCAACTCCTCATCGAGCACCGGGAGTTGTACGACGCCATCGCCTCCGGCGACCCGGAGCGCGCGCGGGCGCACGCACTGGCCCATGTGCGGACCAATTACCGCTCCACGGTCAGACATCTGTTCGGAGAGGCGGAGGCTTAGCGGCGGAGGCCTGGTCGGTCACCCGCGGGCGTACTTGTCCGTTGCCGCCACGAGCGCCTCCGCCATTCCGGGGGTGCCCGTGGTGTGGCCGACGTCGTCCACGATCACCAACTCGCTGCCGGGCCAGGCGTGGTGGAGCCGCCAGACGATGCCCAGCAGGTTGCCGAAGTCGAGGCTGCCCTGGACGAGGGTGCCGGGGATGCCCGCCAGCTGCGGTGCGTCCCGCAGGACCACGCCCTCGTCGCCGCCCTCGCCCAGGAAGTGGCCGTCGCCCCAGTAGTGCGTGACAGTGCGGGCGAAGCCCATGCGGAACTCCGGGTCCTCGAACCGCTCGACGGACCGTGGCGGCGCGGGGATGATCGCCGTCTCCCAGTCGGTCCAGGCGCGCGCGGCCCGCTCCCGTGTCCCGGGGTCGGGCGACTCGAGGAGCCGGCTGTAGGCGGCGGCGAGGTTGCCGTCCCGTTCGTCTTCGGGCACCCCGGCCCGGAACCGTTCGAAGGCCTCGGGGAAGAACTGGCCGAGTCCCCTGGTCAGCAGGGCCACTTCGGCGTCGGATCCGGTGGCGACCCCGGTCAGCACCAGTTCGCTCACCGCGTCGGGATGCTTCTGCGCGTACCGCAGTCCCAGCACGGACCCGAAGGACACGCCCCACACCAGCCACCGCTCGATCCCCAAGTGCCGCCGCAGCAGCTCCAGATCGGCGATGAGCTGGGAGGTCGTGTTGACGCTCATGTCGGTGTCGTACGCGCTCGCGGGCGGTGTGGAGCGTCCGGCACCGCGCTGGTCGAGGAGCACGATGCGGTAGAGAGCGGGGTCGAACAGGCGCCGGGGATACGGCCCGCAGCCGGAACCGGGGCCGCCGTGCAGCACGACCGCGGGCTTGCCACGGGGATTTCCGCAGGTCTCCCAGTACACGCGGTTGCCGTCGCCGACATCGAGCAGGCCGTGGTCGTACGGTTCGATCTCGGGGTAGAGGGGCATCCGGGCACCGTAACGCTCCCCTGGTCGACCCGCATGCTCATTTCACGGGCAGTCCCGCCGCCTCCCCCGCGGTGCGCAGGACATCTCGCAGCATCTCGGGGGTGAGCTTGCCGGTGAAGGTGTTGCGCTGGCTGACGTGGAAGCAGCCGAAGAGGTCGAGGCCGTCGAGCGGCACCCGTGTGCCGTGCCCGAACACCGGTCGGGGCCTGGGTACGGTCCAGCCGGCCTCGGCGAACGCGGGCAGCGCGGCCTGCCAGCCGAAGGCACCGAGGATCACGACCGCGCGCAGCGTCGGCCGCAGGAGCTTCAGTTCCTGGACGAGCCAGGGCCGGCAGGTGTCCCGTTCACCGGGGGTGGGCCTGTTCTCGGGCGGGGCGCAGTGCACGGGCGCGGTGACGCGCACGCCGTGCAGGGCGAGGCCGTCGTCCGCCGAGACGGAGGTCGGCTGCGAGGCCAGCCCCACGTCGTACATGGCCTGGTACAGCACGTCGCCCGAGCGGTCTCCGGTGAACATGCGGCCGGTGCGATTGCCGCCGTGGGCCGCCGGGGCGAGCCCGATGACCAGCAGCGAGGCGTCCGCGGGCCCGAAGCCGGGCACGGGGCGGGCCCAGTACGTCCAGTCCTGGAAGGCCGCCCGCCGGACCCGCCCGACCTCCTCGCGCCACTCCACCAGCCGGGGACACGCGCCGCATCCGGCGATCCGCTGATCAAGCTCGGCCAGACTGTCCATGCGTCAACGGTACGGGGGGTCTCCGACCGGTTGGCAGGGCATCCGGGGGGCGGGCCACGCAGGATCACGCCCAACCCCCTACGCGCCGGGACAGCGGTGAGCACGCCGGCCTTGGTCGACGGATGCGACGAGCGCATACGGCACCCGGAAGGCCCACGGCTCGCTCCCCGCGACCACCTTCCTCTCCTCGTGGGCCGCCCGATCGGCCGGCCCACCGGGAAGGGGGCGGCTCCCCGCCGACGGAGCCGCCCCCTTCGCGGCCCCGTCACCCGCACCAGGGCGGAAACCCGCCGGGGGCGCGCGCGGCGGAGGGCTAAGGTCGGGGGTATGGGTTTGGAAGGTGACGAGGTGAAGAGCGGGCCGGGTGACCCCGAGGAGGCGCCCGCGGCCGGCACTGCCGAGAGCGCGGCGGCCGACGATCCCAAGGTCGCCGCCGCGATCGCCGCCGCCGAGGCGGCCGGGCCGGCGAACGGCGAGAGCGTGCGCGTCGACAGCTGGATCTGGGCCGTACGGCTCATCAAGACCCGCTCCCTCGGCGCCACCGCCTGCAAGGGCGGGCATGTCCGTGTGAACGGGCAGAACGTGAAGCCCTCGCACACCCTCCGCGTCGGCGACGAGGTGCGGCTGCGCCACGAGGGCCGGGAGCGGATCGTGATCGTCAAGCGGCTGATCCGCAAGCGGGTGGGCGCTCCCGTGGCGGTTCAGTGCTATGTCGACAATTCCCCTCCCCCGCCTCCGCGCGAGGCCGTCGCCCCCATCGGCATCCGCGACCGCGGTGCGGGCCGCCCGACCAAGCGCGACCGGCGGGAGCTGGAGCGCCTGCGGGGCCTGATGGGCGGCTCCGGGCGGCCGGGCGGCCACTGACCCGGGCATACGGAGGTGGCGTCCGGCCCTGACCGGACGCCACCTCCGTCGCCGGGGCTCAGGCCCGTCGTCGTACCAGACCCAGCAGGTCCCTGGTGGAGCCGCGCCGCGCCCAGGCGATCAGGGCGAGCGGCACGATCAGGATCAGCGGGGTCGCGGCGTTCTCGCCGTGGAAGACGATCATCTGGACGAAGAACGCGCCGACCATCAGCGCGCTCAGTGCGATGGCGGCCACCGACTGCAGCACCGGGACCAACAGGGCCACCGCGCCGGCCAGTTCGAGCGCGCCGATGGTGTACATGCCCGCGCTGCCCCAGCCGATCTTGTCGAAGGCGTCGACGGCGTACTGGTTGCCGATCAGCTTGGGCAGGGCGCTCGCGACACCGTAGAAGAGGGCGAGCAGCACCTGCACGGTGCCCAGGGCGATCCGGGCGCGGCGACCGCGGGTGGGGACGGCGGCGGGGGCGACGGAGGTGACGGGGACGGTGGTCTCGGACATGGTGTTCTCCTGTGGTGAGCGGTGCGTCTCGCTGTCACAGGGGTAGACCGGGGCCCTCGTCCGAACTCATCGGTGCCCGCGCCCTTTTCACAACGGGAACCAGCCGTGCCCGGTGTACCAGTGGCCGCCCGCCCGCAGATGGTCCCCGACGGCCCGCTCCAGGGCGCTGCGCCGGGGCAGGCTCTCCACGGGCAGCGTCGGATCGCCGAAGACGAACTCCACCGGGTCGGTGTCCGAGGGCTCCCGCTCCTCGCGGGCCAGGCGGAACCGGTCCTGGAAGCGGACGATGTTGGAGCCGGCCGGCAAGTAGTCCCGCAACTGCGGGTCCAGCAGCCAGGAGTGACACGTCGCGACCCGGTACTTCTCCTCGGGGAAGTACCGGGCGAAGAACTCCGCCGCCAGCGCCAGCGAGCGGTCGCAGGCGGCCGGGGAGAACGGGCCGAGGAAGTCGGGGATGTGCAGGCTCAGACACGGCGTCCCCGGACCGACGTCGAGCCCGGCCGCCGCGAGCGCCGTCCCGGTGCGCCGCCCCAGCCGGGCCCGCTCGAACTGCAGCCTGCCCAGCTGGTACAGCTCGCCCCGGAAGTGATGGCCGAACCACCACACCGCGTGCACGCCCGCCACGCCGTACCGCCGCCGGTGCACCGCCATGTGCCGGCCGAGGTCGGCGAGGGTGCGCCGGGAGACGTCGTCGGGGATGCCCCGCCCGCGGTGGTAGGCCCGGGTGTACGGCAGCGCCGCCACGAAGACGTACACGGGGAAGCAGCGCTGCAGGGGACCCGAGGGCCAGTCGAGGTCGGGCAGGTCCAGTTCGGTGCCGATCTCCCCCAGCCCCTCGACGAGCTCCGCGACCGACGTCTCAAGCGCCTGCCGCAGCTCCGGGTCGTCGGTCACGCGGCGGCTCATCCGTACGAGGTCGCCGATGTCCTCATGGGGTACCGCGAGATCGAGCAGTACCTCGGCCAGTTCGTCCGCAGCCGGCAGCACGGGAACCCCCTTTGGTGAACGTCCGCATCGAAGAGTACGTTGCAAAGAGGAGTAGTGATCGGCGATGCGTACCGGCAGTGAACCCACGACCGCCCGCAGCGCACTGCGGGCGCGGTTCTGGCTGAGCGTGTGGGGGCTGGTCTGGACGATCTTCGGCACGGCGGCGTTCGCACTGGCCGGGCGGCCGGGGTGGGCGGCCGCCTGCGGGGCGCTGTGGCTGGTGATCGCCGTCGACATGACGATCATCCTCAGACACATCCACCAGGGCCCCCACTACCAGCCGGGCCGTGACATCCCGCCGTATCGGCCGCCGGAGAGCCGGCCGCGCTGACGGCTGTCCGGCGACATCGGCATGGTCCGCCGGGCGGGTACTGCCGGCCGGCTCACGCCGGATCGTCGAAGCGGGCCGCCTTCAGGAACTGGGGGTTGGGGTCCAGGGCGGCCGCCAGACGGAAGTGGCGTTTGGCCTGCTCGCCCCGGCCCTGGCGTTCGTAGGTGCGGGCCAGCGCGAAATGCGCGAACGCGTTGTCCGGCTCGCGCTCCAGGACGATGGTGAACTCCAGCTCCGCGGGCCGCAGTTGGGCGGCGGCGAAGAAGGCCCTCGCGCGCAGCAGCCGGGCGGCGGTGTTCTCGGGGTGGGCGGCGATCACCGGGTCGAGCAGCTTCACCGCGCCCCGCGGGTCCCGTGCGTTGAGCAACTGCTCGGCGGCACGGAAGTCGATGACATGCGTCTCCGGAGTACGTCCGGTCGAACCGCTGGTCTCGGGCACGGCACAGTCCTTCCCTCACTGGAGCGGTTCAACGCGCCGGAAGCGCCCCGCTATTCCTGGGGCTGCCGGGACGAACCCCCCTGAGCTCGGGCTCTTCGGACGAGGTCGGCCCACACATCCTTCACCCGGCGCCGCAGTTCCTCGAGCGGTACGTCGTTGTCGATGACGATGTCCGCGATCTCCAGGCGTTTCTCCCGGCTCGCCTGGGCGGCCATGCGGGCCCGCGCGTCCTGCTCCGTCATGCCCCGCAGCCGTACCAGCCGGTCGAGCTGGGTCTCGGGACTGGCGTCGACGACGATCACGACGTCGTACAGCGGGGCGAGACCGTTCTCGGCGAGGAGCGGCACGTCGTGCACGACCACCGCGTCCTCGGCGGCGGCCTGCTCCAGCTCCCGGGAGCGGGCGCCCACCAAGGGATGCACGATCGAGTTCAGCACGGCGAGTCTGTCCGGGTCGGCGAAGACGATCGAGCCGAGTTTGGGGCGGTCGAGGCTGCCGTCGGCGGTGAGCACGTCCTGGCCGAAGGCCTCGACGACCGCCGCCAGTCCGGGCGTCCCCGGCTCGACGACCTCGCGCGCGATGCGGTCCGCGTCGATCAGCACGGCGCCGCATGCGACGAGCAGCCGCGACACCTCGCTCTTACCGGCACCGATGCCCCCGGTCAGGCCGACTTTCAGCATGACCGAGAGCTTACGGCCCGCCACTGACAACGCACCCCTCAGGTGTCAGTTGTCTCCCTCGCGCTCCGCCAGGAACTTCTCGAACTCCCGCCCGATCTCGTCCGCCGACGGGATGTCGACGGGCTCGGCGAGCATGTTGCCCCTGCTCTCGGCGCCCGCGACCGCGTCGTACTGGTTCTCCAGGCCGGTGACGAGGGAGGTGAGCTCCTCGTCGCCCTCCTGGACCTGGCGGTCGATCTCGGTCTGGGTGCGGTGCGCGTCCGTGCGCAGCGCGTGCGCGATGCCGGGCAGCACCAGCCCGGTGGCGGCCGTGACGGCCTCCAGCACGGTCAGTGCCGCGTCCGGGTACGGGGAGCGGGCGATGTAGTGGGGCACGTGCGCGGCGACGCCCAGGACGTCGTGGCCTGCCTCCATCAGCCGGTACTCGACCAGCGCCTCGGCGCTGCCGGGTACCTGCGCCTCGTCGAAGGGGCTGCGGTGGCCCGGGACCAGGTCGGTGCGGTTGCCATGCGGGGTCAGGCCCACGGGACGGGTGTGCGGGACGCCCATGGGAATGCCGTGGAAGTTCACGGACAGGCGCACGCCGAGCCGCTCCACGATCTGCTGGACGGCCGCGGCGAAGCGCTCCCACTCCACGTCCGGCTCGGGCCCGGACAGCAGCAGGAAGGGCGCTCCGGTGGTGTCCTGCACGAGCCGCACGTCGATGGTGGGCTCCTCGTAGTCGGTCCACCGGTCGCGCTCGAAGGTCAGCAGCGGGCGGCGGGCACGGTAGTCCACGAGCCGGTCGTGGTCGAAGCGGGCGACGACCTGGTGGGGCAGCGAGTCGAGCAGCCGGTCGACGATCTGGTCGCCGGTCTCGCCCGCGTCGATGTATCCGTCGAAGTGGTAGAGCATGACAAGGCCGGCCGACTCCTGGGCGAGCGCCATGTCGACGACGGCGAGGCCCTTCGGCTCCCATGCGTACAAACCCTGCGGATCAAGCACTGTGACCGCTCCTCCTCGTGTTCATACGCTTCAACGCCCCCTGGACCAGGGACATTCCCACCGGCGCCTCTGATCAGCCCTCTCTTCCGGGCTTTCATGACGGGGCGCACGGCGATGTCCCAGGTCAACGCTGAGGGGCCGCACCTCGAAAGGTACGGCCCCTCAGTCAGGAGCTACTGCTCAGTGGGCGTCAGCTCTGCCCACCCGCCAGCTTCTCGCGCAGAGCGGCAAGCGCCTCGTCCGAGGCCAGCGCGCCGGAGTTGTCCGGGCCCTCGGAGGAGTACGAGCCGCCACCCGCGGCCGGAGCCGCACCCGCGGTGTCGCCGCCCTCGGCGGCAGCGGCGGCGTCGGCCTCGCGGCTCTTGATGACCTGCTGCTGGTGCTGCTCGAAGCGCTGCTGCGCCTCGGCGTACTGGGTCTCCCACGCCTCGCGCTGGGTCTCGTAGCCCTCGAGCCAGTCGTTGGTCTCGGGGTCGAAGCCCTCGGGGTAGATGTAGTTGCCCTGGTCGTCGTAGGACGCGGCCATGCCGTACAGGGTCGGGTCGAATTCGACCGAGGCCGGGTCGGCACCGAAGGACTCGTTGGCCTGCTTCAGCGAGAGGCTGATGCGACGGCGCTCGAGGTCGATGTCGATGACCTTGACGAAGATCTCGTCGTTGACCTGGACGACCTGCTCCGGGATCTCCACGTGGCGCTCGGCCAGCTCGGAGATGTGGACCAGACCCTCGATGCCCTCGTCGACGCGGACGAACGCACCGAACGGAACCAGCTTGGTGACCTTGCCGGGCACGACCTGACCGATCTGGTGCGTGCGGGCGAACTGCTGCCACGGGTCTTCCTGGGTCGCCTTCAGCGACAGGGAGACGCGCTCGCGGTCCATGTCGACGTCGAGGACCTCGACCGTGACCTCCTGGCCGACCTCGACGACCTCGGAGGGGTGGTCGATGTGCTTCCAGGACAGCTCGGAGACGTGAACCAGACCGTCGACGCCACCCAGGTCCACGAAGGCACCGAAGTTGACGATCGAGGAGACCACACCGGAACGGACCTGACCCTTCTGCAGGGTCGTGAGGAACGTCTGGCGGACCTCGGACTGGGTCTGCTCCAGCCAGGCGCGGCGGGACAGGACCACGTTGTTGCGGTTCTTGTCCAGCTCGATGATCTTCGCCTCGAGCTCCTTGCCCACGTAGGGCTGGAGGTCGCGGACGCGGCGCATCTCGACCAGGGAGGCCGGGAGGAAGCCACGGAGGCCGATGTCGAGGATGAGACCACCCTTGACGACCTCGATGACGGTACCGGTGACGATGCCGTCCTCTTCCTTGATCTTCTCGATGGTGCCCCAGGCACGCTCGTACTGGGCGCGCTTCTTCGAGAGGATCAGGCGGCCTTCCTTGTCCTCCTTCTGGAGGACCAGGGCCTCGATCTCGTCGCCGACGGCGACGACCTCGTTCGGGTCGACGTCGTGCTTGATCGAGAGCTCGCGGCTCGGGATGACACCTTCGGTCTTGTAACCGATGTCGAGCAGGACCTCGTCCCGGTCGACCTTCACGATGACGCCGTCGACGATGTCGCCGTCGTTGAAGTACTTGATCGTCTCGTCGATCGCTGCGAGGAAGGCTTCCTCGTTACCGATGTCGTTGACCGCTACCTGCGGGGTGGTGGCGGTGGTCTCGGTGCTGCTCGTCATGTGGGAAAGGGCTCCGGTACGGACATTGAAGTCGTAGGTACTGCTTACGCCGGGAGCCCGTTTCGCTCTGAAGAAGCCGGACAGCCAAGGAAGCGCCACACAAAACCACTGGTGGCGCCTCGAGAACCGAGGGGACATACAACAGATGCGAGCGCAGCCTGCTACGTCTGAGGTGCGCAGGCCCGCAGCGCAACTTGTAGCATACGGGGACGGCCAGGCAGGGTCAATGCGCGAAGGCGCACACCCGGGGCGGATCGTCCCATACCCGGCACAAGAACTGTCTCGCGAGGCCACGCAGGCCAGCGACACCCCTTCCGTGACACCCGTGGGCGCCGGTCTGTGGGAAGAGCCCGCAGACTAATACGAGGGAGCCGATCATCCAAGAGCCCGTTTCTTCCGAGACCGAGTTCGAGCCGGAGGCCACCCGGCGCGCGGCCGACGTCAGTGAAAGCGCCCGGGCCAACCGGGGCTGGTGGGACCGGAACGCGGACGAGTACCAGGTCGAGCACGGCACGTTCCTCGGCGACGACCGGTTCGTGTGGGGTCCCGAGGGGCTCGACGAGGTGGAGGCCGAGCTGCTCGGCCCGCCGGAGGACCTCAAGGGCAGGGACGTACTGGAGATCGGTGCCGGCGCGGCGCAGTGCTCACGCTGGCTCGCCGCGCAGGGGGCGCGTCCGGTCGCCCTCGACATCTCCCACCGCCAGCTCCAGCACGCCCTGCGCATCGGTGGCTCCTTCCCGCTGGTGTGCGCCGACGCGAGCGCCCTTCCCTTCGCCGACGGCTCCTTCGACCTGGCGTGCTCGGCCTACGGGGCGCTGCCGTTCGTGGCCGAGCCGGTGCTGGTCCTGAGGGAGGTCCGGCGGGTGCTGCGCCCGGGCGGGCGGTTCGTCTTCTCGGTCACGCATCCTGTCCGCTGGGCGTTCCCGGACGAGCCGGGCCCGGAGGGGCTGAGCGTGTCGGCCTCGTACTTCGACCGGACTCCGTACGTCGAGCAGGACGAGGAGGGCCGCGCGGTCTACGTGGAGCACCACCGGACGATCGGCGACCGGGTGCGGGACGTGGTGGCCGGCGGCTTCCGGCTGGTCGACCTGGTCGAGCCGGAGTGGCCGGCCTGGAACACCGCGGAGTGGGGCGGCTGGTCACCGCTGCGCGGAAACCTGATCCCGGGCACGGCGATCTTCGTCTGCGAGCGGGACTGACGGAAAAGCGGGACTGCCGGACGAGCGGGACTGCCGGGACACATGCGCGCGTGCCGGCGTTTCCGGGAGCCGTACGACACTGGGGGCGTGATCCGTTACGACGCCCTGGACGCGCTGCCGGTGCGCAGCGCGCTGCCCGCCCTGCGTGACGCCCTGGACGGGCACGGTACGGCGGTGCTGGTGGCGCCTCCCGGCACCGGCAAGACGACCCTCGTGCCGCTCGCGCTCGCCGGGCTGCTCGGGGACGGGCCCGCGCGCCGGGTCGTCGTGGCCGAACCGCGCCGGATCGCGGCCCGGGCCGCAACCCGGCGGATGGCGTGGCTGCTGGGCGAGAAGGTGGGCGCCAGCGTCGGTTACACCGTGCGCGGCGAGCGGGTCGTCGGCCGGCACACGCGCGTGGAGGTCGTGACGACCGGGGTGCTGCTGCAGCGGCTGCAGCGGGACCAGGAACTGGCCGGCGTGGACGTGGTCGTGCTCGACGAGTGCCATGAGCGGCATCTGGACGCGGACACCACGGCGGCGTTCCTGTGGGACGTACGGGAGACGCTGCGGCCCGAGCTGCGGCTGGTGGCCGCGTCGGCGACGACGGACGCGGAGGGATGGGCGCGGCTGCTGGGTGACGCGCCCGTGGTCGAGGCCGCCGGCACCGCGTACCCGGTGGAGGTGGTGTGGTCGCCGCCGGCCCGTCCGGTACGGCCGCCGCACGGTATGCGGGTGGATCCCGCGCTGCTGGCGCATGTGGCGTCGACGGTGCGGCGGGCGCTGCGGGAGCGGGACGGGGACGTGCTCTGCTTCCTGCCGGGCGTGGGCGAGATCGCGCGCGTGGCGGGGCAGTTGGGGGATCTCGGCGGTGTCGAGGTGCTCCAGGTGCACGGGCGGGCCCCGGCGTCCGTACAGGACGCGGTGCTGGCGCCGGGCGAACGGCGCCGGGTGGTGCTGGCCACCTCGGTCGCGGAGTCCTCCCTGACGGTGCCCGGAGTGCGGGTGGTCGTCGACTCGGGGCTGGCGCGGGAGCCCCGCGTGGACCACGCGCGCGGGTTGAGCGCGCTGACGACGGTACGGGCCTCGCAGGCGGCCGGGCGGCAGCGGGCGGGGCGGGCCGGGCGCGAGGCGCCGGGGACGGTGTACCGGTGCTGGGCGGAGGCGGAGGACGCGCGTCTGCCGCGTTTCCCGGCGCCGGAGATCAAGGTGGCCGATCTGACGGCGTTCGCGCTCCAGGCGGCGTGCTGGGGAGACCCGGACGCGTCCGGGCTGGCGTTGCTGGATCCGCCGCCGGGCGGGGCGATGGCGGCGGCGCGGGCGGTACTGACGGCGGTCGGGGCGGTCGACACCGACGGTCGGGCCACGGATCGGGGCGTGCTGCTGGCCCGGCTGGGGGTTCATCCGCGGCTGGGGCGGGCGACGCTGGACACCTCCGGCGAAGGTGCCGAGGCGGTGGCCCTGCTGTCGGAGGAGCCACCGCGGGAGTACGGCGACGATCTGGCGACGGCACTGCGAACGGCTCGGCGCGGGGGCGACGCGTATGCCGGAAGGTGGCGTGCGGAGGCGCGCAGACTGCGAACCCTGTCGTCCGGCCTCACCCACCCGACGCGGCCCGACGACGAAGCCGCCTCCTCCCCGTCGGGCGACGCCTCCGACGCGCTCGTCGGTGCCGTCGCCGCTCTCGCGTTTCCCGAGCGGGTCGCGAAGGCCGACGGAGGGTCGTACCTGATGGCCTCGGGGACGCGGGCCGAGCTCGGCGAAGGCAGTCCTCTGCGGGGTGCGGCCTGGATCGCCGTCGCGGTCGCCGATCGGCCCGTCGGCAAGGGGCACGCGCGTGTGCGGCTCGCCGCCGTGATCGACGAGGACGTCGCCCGGCGCGCCGCCGCTCCTCTGTACTCCGAGGCCGAGGAGGTCCACTGGGCCGACGGGGACGTCGTGGCCCGGCGCGTCGAGCGGCTGGGGGCGATCGAGCTGGCGGTGCGGCCGCTCAGGGACGCCGACCCCGTCCTCGTACGCGAGGCGCTTGTGGAAGGGCTGCGGCAGGAAGGGCTCGGCCTGTTGCGGTGGTCGCCCGCCGCCGTCGTACTGCGGCAGCGGCTCGCCTTTCTGCACCTGCACCTCGGGCAGCCCTGGCCCGACGTGTCCGACGACGCGCTGCACGCGCGCGTGGACGAGTGGCTGGAGCCGGAGTTGGGGCGGGTCCGGCGCCGGGCCGACCTCGCCCGGATCGATGCGGGCCAGGGGTTGGGCCGCCTGCTGCCCTGGGCCTCGGGAGAGGCGGGGCGGCTGGACGAGCTGGCCCCCGAGCGGATCACCGTACCGAGTGGGTCCGGAATCCGGATCGACTACTCCGACCCGGAACGGCCCGTGCTCGCCGTGAAGTTGCAGGAGATGTTCGGACTGCACGAGTCGCCGGCGATCGCGGGGGTGCCGTTGCTGGTGCACCTGCTCTCCCCCGCCGGCCGGCCCGCCGCCGTCACCTCCGACCTCGCCTCCTTCTGGAAGGACGGTTACAAGGGAGTACGTGCGGAGCTGCGAGGCCGGTATCCGAAGCATCCGTGGCCCGAGGACCCCGCCTCCGCCGAACCGACCCGGCACACCAACGCGCGCCTCAGGCGCTGACCGGTTCCGGTGCCTGCGCCGTGGCCGGTTCCGGGTCGCCCGGGCGGCGGTTGCGGGCCTCCAGCCACAGGGCGAGGGCCAGCAGCAGGGTGCCGAGGACGAGGAAGCCCCAGGGCAGGTACGACGTCATCAGCAGGACGAGGGTGCGGTTGGACTTGACCAGGGCGACGGTGTGCCTGATGTAGTCCTCGCGCATCTTCACGTGCCCGGCGAAGGCGGTCACCTTGTCGCGGCCGCCGAGCAGGGTGCCGCCGCGCAGCTCCTCCTTGTGGATCTCCTCGCCGTAGACGGGGGCGCCGGTGACCGGCTCGACCCAGAACCTGCGGACCGTGGTGTACCAGCGGGTGGTGCCGGTCTTGGCGACGGACTGGGGGGTGATGCCCTTGACCGGCATCACCTTGGGGAACCTCACCTGGGTCCAGGGAACGGTCTGCTCGAAGTAGTAGACCTTCAGGCCGCGGAAGTCCTGGGTGCCCCTGTAGTGGATGGGGTTGGTGGTGCGGGTCTGGGCGTCGAAGTACTCGTAGTCCCGTTTCTGCGTCAGAAACGGGAACTTGAACTCGATGCCGGTCCGCTTCACCGGGTCGCCGTCGACCATCTCGCCGGTCGCGTGGACCGGGGCCTGGCTGTGGGCGTCGAAGATGTAGCGCTCGGGGATCTGGGAGACCATCTTGCCGTCGGGTCCCTGGACGTAGGACAGGCCGTCCCAGACGACGACGTCCCGCCCTGCCGTCCGGTCGATCCGCTTGGCGGCCGCCACATCGCCCTTGAGGGTCTGCACGATGGTGACCTTCGGGACGGTGCGCGCCTTCATGGTGCCGTAGTCGAGCAGTGTCGCGTTCCTCGCCTCCAGCACCACGGCCTGGTACTGGTTGGCCGGGATCTTGGCCAGGCGCGGGAAGGCGTACCAGCGCAGCAGTGGGGACAGGGCCGCGAAGAACACGGCGAAGGCGAGCAGGACCAGACTGGCCTTGCGGCGCATCTCGGCCTCCCGGGCGGACGGCTACGGGTGTGCGGGCACCGTCGTCAGCAGCGGTTTGGGGGACGTCTTTCCCGTCGGCGTTCCCATCGCGGTGATCGTGAGGACCAGCGCGAACGCGACGGCGAGACCGGTCGCAGCGGCGATCAGGGCGCGCATGCCTGCCTCCCGACGGACGGAACTGATACATCGTCAGGTCCGGCACCGTAGCAACGGGTGGCCGAGATGAGAACACGTTGCACACACAACGACGGCGCCCCCTCCGAGAGGGGACGCCGTCGTCGTACGAAGGGCTACGCGCTCGGGCTCGGGCTCGGGCTCGCGGACGGGCTCGGCGAGGGGCTCGCCGAGGAGTCGGCCGCGGCCACGTTCAGCTGGACGTTGAGCGTCGCGCCACCGGCGGTGGTGATGCGCAGGATGAAGGTGCCGGTGGTGTCGTCGGAGTACAGCTGCGGCAGCTTCAGCAGACCGTCGGCATCCGTCTGAAGGCCCGTCAGGGTGCGCACGGTCTTGCCGTCGGCGTCCTTGAAGTAGGGGCCCTTGTCGTCCTCGGTCGGGTCGAGCACCGACTTGATGAGGGTGGCGGTGACACCGACCTTGTCGGCGACGGCGCCCTTGTAGGTGGCCTTCACCTCGACCTGGTCGGCGAACTGGCCGCCCGGGGTGCAGGTCAGCGCGGTGTCGCTGGTGCGAACGAGGGTGTCGGCGACGCGCTCGGTGACGCTCGCCTTGTAGTCGACGCCGGTGACCGCGCGGCCCACGACGGTGGCCCGGACGGTGAAGTCGCCCGTCTTCTCGCCCGCCTGGAGGGCGGGTGCGACGGCCACGCCGGAGTTGTTGGTGACGACCGTGGCGACCGTCTCGCCGCCGGTGAAGGCGGAGTCGGTCGTGCCGACGATGGTGAAGCGGACGCGGACCTTGGCGACGGGCTTGCCGGCCTTGGTCACGGCCTTGGTGCTGATCTTCTGGGTGAAGGCGTCCCCGGCCATCGCGGTGAGCTTCGCGGTGCCGGCGTCCGCCAGCCGGTCCACCGTGTCGGTGGGGGTGGGCGACGGGCTGGACGGCGTGGACGGGTTGCTCGGACTGGTGCTTCCGCCCGGTGTGCTGGGGGTCGTGCTCGGCGTCGACTTGCCCGGCTTGGAGGGCGAGTTCTTGGAGCCGGACGTCTTCTTGTCGTCGCTGCTGTGCGACGGGAGCGTGCCCGTGCCGTCCGGGATCTCGTGGGTGCCCTTGCGGTAGTACTCCAGCCACGACAGGACCAGGTTCAGGTAGTCCTGCGAGCCGTTGTAGCTGAGGATCGCGCTGTTGAGGTTCGACTGCTGGGACAGGTCCCAGTTGTTGCGGCACAGGTAGTGCGCGGCGGCGAGGGCGGCGTCGTAGACGTTGTTGGGGTCCCTGACCCCGTCGCCGTTGCCGTCCCGGCCCGCCCATGCCCAGGTCGAGGGGATGAACTGCATGGGGCCGACGGCCTGGTCGTACTGGCTGTTGCCGTCGTACTTGCCGCCGTCGGTGTCCTTGATCAGCGCGAAGCCGTTGCCGTCGAGCTGCGGGCCGAGGATCGGGGTGATGGTGGTGCCGTCGGCCGTGACCTCGCCGCCGCGGGCCTGGCCCGACTCGACCTTGCCGATGGCGGCGAGCAGTTGCCAGGGCAGGTTGCAGCCGGGCTTGGCCTCCTTGAGGGCCTGCTCGGCCTTCTTGTAGGCGTCGAGGACGGTCGCCGGGATGCCGGCCTCCGCCGCACCCTGCGCGACCGGGGTGCCGCCGGCGCTCGGCGAGGCGCTGGGGCTGGGGTTGGGGCTGTCGAGCGGCGGCAGGTCCGTGTAGTACCGCGAGTTTCCGGTGGCGGTACCACTGTCGGCGGTCGCTTCAGGGGTCGGCTGCGCATCCGCGGCGGTCTGTCTGCCGTGGTCGTCGACCGGCACCCCCGGAGCCTGGGACGCGGACAGTGCCGCCACCGCGACCGCTGCCACGGCGGTGGTCGCCGCGCCCTTGGCCAGCCGCCTGCCGAATTGCGCCGCCATAGAGTGAACCCCTCCCGTGGACGCCCGAGCGCCCGTCTTTTGTCTGTGTCCTCGCCCTGTTGTGACGAGCGACCCACGGTGCTGGTTGCCCGCTCCGGGCTGTGACCCAGGCGACCCTACGACAACTTGCTTTCCAGGTGCACCCGTTCGTGCCCGGTTTTCACCAGTTGTCCATGTGGGGTTTGACCGGAACGGAGCCCGCATACTGGACCCTTCCGATCAACGTCGCCGCCGAGGAGGCCCGTTGCCGTTCACCCTGAGCCATGCGGCGGCGGTTCTGCCCGCCGTGCGCGCCGACGGAAGCGGGCGAGGACGACTGGTTCCGGCCGTTCTCGTGGCCGGTTCCTTCGCGCCAGACATGCCCTACTTCGCGGCGAGTGTCGTTTCCGGCGGCATGGAGTTCGGGACGGTCACCCATTCCCTGCCAGGTGTCCTCACCGTCGACGAACTGATCGCCTGGGCGTTGGTGGGGCTCTGGCTGCTGGTGCGCGAACCCCTGGTGGCACTGCTGCCACGGGCCCGGCAACCGCGCCCGGCAGCGCTGCTGCGCTGCGGGGCGCCACGCGCGCGCGTACGGCTGTCCGTGCTGGTGCGGTGGTACGGGTCGGCGGCGCTGGGCGCACTGACGCATGTCGTGTGGGACGGGTTCACCCATCACGACCGGTTCGGGACACGGCTGTTCCCCGCGCTGAACGACGTGGTCGCGGGCTTTCCCCTGTTCTGGTACCTGCAGTACGGCTCTTCCGTGCTCGCGGTGGTGGTGATCACCGGGTGGCTGGTCCGGGCGCTGCGACGGGCACCGGCGACTGGGGCCCCGTGCGCGATTCCCGTGCTGTCGGCGCGGGACCGGTGGTGGGCCCTCGTGGTCGTCGGCGGGTGCGCCGGGGTCGGGGCGGTGGAGCGCGCGGCACGCTGGTGGGCGTACTGGGGGTCCACGGCGAAGCCCTGGGAGCTGATCCCGGCGGTGTGCTTCGGAGCGGGCGCGGGCCTGGTGCCGGGCCTGCTGCTGTACGCCGCCGGGGGGCGGGTCTGGCGCCCGGCCCCGGAACTCGGCGAACCGGAGCTCGCCAACACGGAGCGGAGCCGCCCGGCCGGTCGGTGAGAGGTTGAGCGGGGCGCTCCGGTCGGCCGGTGGCGTCGCGGGAGGTCGGGAGGTGCCGTGCCGATCGACACGATCGACACGGCCCGGGCCTCGCTTGCCGCCCGGCCGCTCGGCCGCCCGCGGAACCGAGCCGGCGTCCGGTCCCGCGGTGCGTGGCTCAGCGCCGAGTCGGGCCGTCCGGCCGGTCGGTGAGAGGGCCGGCTGCCACGACGAACACGGGGAAGGTGCGGGCGTGGCGGCCGCGGCGGAGGAGGCGGACGGCGGCGTGCCGGGCGCGGACGGCGCATCCGGCCGCGTAACTGCGGCCCAGGCCGGCCCACAGCCGCCACAGAGGCGGTTCGCCGGGAGTGGTGAGTCTGCGGCGGAGGCCGGCGGCGGTGCGGTGTGCCGTTCGGCGCAGGGTCGCGACCAGGTCGGCGGGGATGCGGGCGGTGCTCGCGGTGGCGGCGTGGGCCGGCACCGGGGCGGGGGGCACGACGGGCACCGGTGCGGCACCCTGCGCTCCCGCCGGGCGGCGGTGGAGCATGCGTATACCCATGCCCGCATCCTTACGGGACCCGGGGGCGGGGGGCGTGCTGACGGGGGCCACGTGAGTGACCGGCCCATGAGCCGGGGACCTCGTCGCAGCGCGACCTCACGTCGACGGACCCCCGCTCCGCCGCCGCAGGCTAGTGCGCCGCCGACTCCCAGTCCGGGCCCGAGCCCACCGAGACACCCAACGGGACGTTCAGGTGGACCGCGCTAACGGGAGCCACGTGAGTGACCGAGCCTTGAGCCGGAGGCTCGTCGCAGCAGCGGGTTCCTCGCAGCGCGACCTCACGTCGACGGACCCCCGCTCCGCCGCCGCAGGCTAGTGCGCCGCCGACTCCCAGTCCGGGCCCGCGCCCACCGAGACGCCCAACGGGACGTTCAGGTGGACGGCGTCGGACATCTCGCGGCGGACGATCTCCTCCGTGGCCGCGCGCTCGCCAGGGGCGATCTCCAGGACGATTTCGTCGTGGACCTGCAGGAGCATGCGGGACTTCAGGCCGGCCTCGCGCAGCGCGTCGTCCACCTTCAGCATGGCGATCTTGACGATGTCCGCCGCCGTGCCCTGGATCGGCGCGTTGAGGGCCATCCGCTCGGCGGCCTCACGGCGCTGCCGGTTGTCGCTGTTGAGGTCGGGCAGATAGCGGCGGCGGCCGAAGAGGGTCGCCGTGTATCCCGTCGCCCGCGCCTCGTCGACCGCCCGGCGCAGATAGTCCCGGACGCCGCCGAAGCGCTCGAAGTACGCGTCCATCAGGGCCCGCGCCTCACCCGCGTCGATGTTCAGCTGCTGGGACAGGCCGAAGGCCGACAGCCCGTACGCCAGGCCGTACGACATCGCCTTGATCTTGCGGCGCATCTCCGCGTCGACCGCGCCGGGCTCGACGGCGAACACCTGCGAGGCGGCCGTGGTGTGCAGGTCCTCGCCGGAGGTGAACGCCTCGATGAGGCCCGCGTCCTCGGAGAGGTGCGCCATCACCCGCAGCTCGATCTGGCTGTAGTCGGCGGTCATCAGCGACTCGAAGCCGTCGCCCACCACGAAGCCGCGGCGGATCGCGCGGCCCTCGTCGGTGCGGACCGGGATGTTCTGCAGGTTCGGGTCGGTGGAGGACAGCCGGCCGGTCGCGGCGACGGTCTGGTTGAAGGTGGTGTGGATCCGGCCGTCCGTCGCGACGGTCTTGATCAGGCCCTCGACGGTGACCCGGAGCTTGGCCTGCTCGCGGTGGCGGAGCATGATCACCGGCAGCTCGTTGTCCGTCTGGGTGGCCAGCCAGGCCAGCGCGTCGGCGTCCGTGGTGTAGCCGGTCTTGGTCCGCTTCGTCTTCGGCAGGGCCAGCTCGCCGAAGAGGACCTCCTGGAGCTGCTTGGGGGAGCCGAGGTTGAACTCGTGCCCGGCCGCCGCGTGCGCCTCCTTCACCGCCTGCTGGACGGCCCCGGCGAACATCTGCTCCATGGCCTCCAGATGGGCCCGGTCGGCGGCGATGCCGTGCCGCTCCATCCGGGCCAGCAGGGCGGAGGTGGGCAGCTCCATGTCCCGCAGCAGGTCCGCGGCGCCGACCTCCTGGAGCCTGCCCTCGAAGGCCTCGCCCAGGTCGAGGACGGCGCGGGCCTGGACCATCAGGGCCTCGGCCTCGGCGCCGTCGTCCGTGCCGAACGCCAGCTGGCCGTCGGCCGCCGCGGCGGGGGCGAGCTCGCGGTGCAGGTACTCGAGCGAGAGGGCGTCCAGGTCGAAGGAGCGGCGGCCCGGCTTGACCAGGTAGGCGGCGAGGGCGGTGTCCATGGAGACACCGTCGACGCTCCAGCCGTGCTCGGCGAAGACGCGCATCGCGCCCTTGGCGTTGTGGAAGACCTTCGGCCGGCCGGCGTCGGCCAGCCACGCGGCGAAGGCCGTCTCATCCGCCTCGTCCAGCTGGGAGGGGTCGAACCAGGCGGCCGGTCCCGCGGGTGCGGCGAGCGCGACCTCGGCCACCGAGCCGGTGCCGAGCGCCCAGGTGTCGACGGTGGCCACGCCGAGCGTGCCGGTGCCGTGCTCGGCCAGCCAGGGGGCGAGCTCTCCGGTGCCGAGGACCGTGCCGTCCAGCTCCACGCCGTCCGTCGTGATCGGGGTCGACTCGGCCTCCTCGGCCCCCGGGTCGACGGCGAACAGGCGCTCGCGCAGGGAGGGGTTACGGATCTCCAGGGTGTCCAGGATCATCGCGACGGCCTTGCGGTCGTACGCGGGGCGCTCCAGGTCGGTGACCGCCTTGGGCAGCTGGACCTGCCGCTCCAGCTCGGTCAGCCGGCGGTTGAGCTTGACGGCCTCCAGGTGGTCGCGGAGGTTCTGGCCGGCCTTGCCCTTGACCTCGTCGACGCGCTCGACCAGCTCGGCGAAGGAGCCGAACTGGTTGATCCACTTCGCCGCCGTCTTCTCGCCGACTCCGGGAATGCCCGGCAGGTTGTCGGACGGGTCGCCGCGCAGGGCCGCGAAGTCGGGGTACTGGGCGGGCGTCAACCCGTACTTCTCGAAGACCTTCTCCGGGGTGAACCGGGTCAGCTCGGAGACGCCCTTCGTCGGGTACAGCACCGTGGTGTGCTCGGAGACCAGCTGGAAGGAGTCGCGGTCGCCGGTGACGATCAGCACCTCGAAGCCCTCGGCCTCGGCCTGGGTGGCAAGAGTGGCGATGACGTCGTCGGCCTCGAAGCCGTCGATGGCGAACCGGGAGACGTGCATCGCGTCCAGCAGCTCGCCGATCAGCTCGACCTGACCCTTGAACTCGTCCGGGGTCTTGGAGCGGTTCGCCTTGTACTCCGTGAACTCCTCGGAGCGCCAGGTCTTGCGGGAGACGTCGAAGGCCACCGCGAAGTGCGTGGGCTCCTCGTCACGCAGGGTGTTGGCCAGCATCGACGCGAAGCCGTAGATCGCGTTCGTCGGCTGGCCCGTCGCCGTCGTGAAGTTCTCCGCGGGCAGCGCGAAGAACGCGCGGTACGCCAGCGAGTGCCCGTCCATGAGCATGAGGCGGGGGCGGTCGCCGCCGGGGGACGTCTCGGTCTTCTTCGATGCTGTCTCTGCCACGTCCCCGATCCTGCCACGCCCCACTGACAGTCGGCCGCCATCGACGGTCACGACCTGGACGGTGTTGCCTCTTCCGCAACGATTGCTCAATGCGCAACCATTGCCGCTGTCCTCGGCAAACCCGGCGGCCTCGTTGTCGCCGGTGCGTGCGAGGATCGGATGTGTAGGGCACGGGTGCCGGTGAAGGAGACTCAGCGATGGCAACAAAGCCGCCCAAGGGCGATCCGGTTCAGGACGCGCCGCAGGTCACCGAGCCGAAGCACGCGGCGGCCGGCCTGCCCGCCATCGGGCACACCCTGCGCATCGCCCAGCAGCAGATGGGCGTGAAGCGCACCGCGCTGACCCTGCTGCGGGTCAACCAGAAGGACGGCTTCGACTGCCCCGGCTGCGCCTGGCCGGAGCCGGAGCACCGGCACACGGCGGAGTTCTGCGAGAACGGCGCCAAGGCGGTGGCCGAGGAGGCCACCCTGCGCCGGGTCACCCCCGAGTTCTTCGCCGCGCACACCGTCGCCGACCTCGCGACCCGCAGCGGCTACTGGCTGGGCCAGCAGGGACGCCTCACGCACCCCATGTACCTCCCCGAGGGAGGCGACCGCTACGAGCCGGTGAGCTGGGAGCGGGCCTTCGACATCATCGCCGAGGAGATCGCCCGGCTGTCCTCCCCGGACGAGGCCGTCTTCTACACCTCCGGGCGCACCAGCAACGAAGCGGCCTTCCTCTACCAGCTGTTCGCGCGCGAGCTGGGCACCAACAACCTGCCCGACTGCTCGAACATGTGCCACGAGTCGTCCGGCTCGGCCCTGACGGAGACGATCGGCATCGGCAAGGGCAGCGTCCTGCTGGAGGACCTCTACAAGGCCGACCTGATCATCGTGGCCGGCCAGAACCCGGGCACGAACCACCCGCGCATGCTCTCCGCCCTGGAGAAGGCCAAGGCGGGCGGGGCGCGGATCGTCAGCGTCAACCCGCTGCCCGAGGCGGGTCTGGAGCGGTTCAAGAACCCCCAGACCCCGCAGGGCATGCTCAAGGGCGCCGCCCTCACCGACCTGTTCCTGCAGATCCGCATCGGCGGCGACCAGGCCCTCTTCCGCCTCCTGAACAAGCTGATCCTCGAGACGGACGGCGCGGTCGACGAGGAGTTCGTGCGCGAACACACCCACGGCTACGAGGAGTTCGCCGCCGCGGCCAAGGCCGCCGACTGGGACGAGACGCTCGCCGCGACCGGCCTCACGCGCGCGGAGATCGAAAAGACCCTGGACATGGTGCTCGCCTCGAAGCGCACGATCGTGTGCTGGGCGATGGGCCTGACCCAGCACAAGCACTCCGTGCCGACCATCCGCGAGGTGGTCAACTTCCTGCTCCTGCGCGGCAACATCGGCCGCCCCGGCGCGGGCGTGTGCCCGGTGCGCGGCCACTCGAACGTGCAGGGCGACCGCACCATGGGCATCTTCGAGCGGCCCGCGCCCGCCTTCCTCGACGCCCTGGAGCAGGAGTTCGGCTTCGCGCCCCCGCGCGAGCACGGCTTCGACGTCGTACGGGCCATCCGCGCGCTGCGGGACGGCGAGGCGAAGGTGTTCTTCGCCATGGGCGGCAACTTCGTGGCCGCCACTCCCGACACCGAGGTCACGGAAGCCGCCATGCGCCGCGCCCGCCTCACCGTGCACGTGTCGACCAAGCTGAACCGCTCGCACACCGTCACGGGCGCGCGTGCGCTGATCCTGCCGACCCTGGGCCGCACCGAGCGCGATCTCCAGGGCAGTGGCGAGCAGTTCGTGACCGTCGAGGACTCCATGGGCATGGTGCACGCCTCCCGCGGCCGCCTGGAGCCCGCGGGCCGGGAACTGCTGTCCGAGCCGGCCATCGTCTGCCGGCTGGCACGCCGCGTGCTGGGCGAGACCAGCGTGGTGCCGTGGGAGGAGTTCGAGAAGGACTACGCCACGATCCGCGACCGCATCGCGCGAGTGGTGCCCGGCTTCGAGGACTTCAACGCGCGCGTGGCCCGCCCCGGCGGCTTCACCCTCCCGCACGCCCCGCGCGACGAACGCCGCTTCCCGACGAAGACCGGCAAGGCCAACTTCACCGCGGCTCCCGTGGAGCACCCGGAGCTGCCCGAGGGCCGGCTGCTGCTGCAGACCCTGCGCTCGCACGACCAGTACAACACCACGATCTACGGCCTCGACGACCGCTACCGGGGCATCAGGAACGGCCGCCGGGTGGTGCTGGTCAACCCCGAGGACGCGCGGCGGCTGGGAGTGGCCGACGGGTCGTACGTCGACCTGGTCAGCGAGTGGAAGGACGGGGTGCAGCGGCGGGCGCCCGGTTTCCGGGTCGTGCACTACCCGACGGCACGGGGCTGTGCGGCCGCCTACTACCCGGAGACCAACGTCCTGGTCCCGCTGGACCACACCGCCGACACCAGCAACACCCCGGCCAGCAAGTCCGTCGTCGTACGTCTGGAACAATCGGCAACCGACTGAGCGTTTGCTCAGTCGGCTTGCACGACTGATCACGACGAACGGAGCCTGGCCCATGGGCGAGCAGCAGCACGTGACGTTCCCGCAGGAGGTCATCGACGAGTACGCGGCACTCGGCGTCGACCTCCCCGCGCTGTTCTCCGCCGGGCACCTCGGCACCCGGATGGGTGTCCAGATCGTCGAGGCCTCCGCGGACCGCGTCGTCGGCACGATGCCCGTCGAGGGCAACACCCAGCCCTACGGCCTGCTGCACGGCGGCGCGTCCGCCGTGCTCGCCGAGACACTGGGCTCGGTCGGCTCGATGCTGCACGCGGGCAGTTCCAAGCTCGCGGTCGGCGTCGACCTGAACTGCACCCACCACCGGGGCGTGCGCTCCGGCCTGGTCACCGGCGTGGCCACCCCACTGCACCGGGGGCGCTCGACGGCCACGTACGAGATCGTGATCAGCGACGAGGAGGGCCGGCGGGTGTGCAGCGCCCGGCTGACCTGCTTGCTGCGGGACGTCCGCGGGGGCGACGGGGCACCCGTGGGCGCCACCGGCTGACCGGGCGAGGGCCGGTGCCGGCCGGCCCGGTCGCCGTCGGCACCTTTCCCGGCCCACCCCGCTCACCTACCGTTCTCCCATGAGGCTGCGGTCATGAGCGGCACAGGGCCGGTCGAACCCGTCGGGCCGGCCGAGACGGGCGACGTCCACGACGTGATCGGCGCCGACGCGCCCCGCCTCAGCGATCAGGCACTCGACCGCTGGCGCGCCCTGTCACCGCGCGTCCGGGGAGCCGCACTCGCGGCCGCCGCCCTCACCGCGGCCGGCCTCGCCGCCGTGCTCCTGGCCCCCGGCGCCGGCCCCGACCGGGCCGTCCCGGCGGCCGCCCCGGTCCCCTTCCCGGCGAACGTCACCGGCTGGCACTACCTCGGCCCCGCCACGCCCCCGGGCCCCCGCAGCGGCCTGTTCCGCTTCGCGGTCCGGGTCGACAGCTGCCCGCCCGTCACCCTGTCCGTCGTCGACGCCGCCTTCGCCGGACTCGACGCACGGGTCACTCCGGAACCCGCCTTCACCGTCCCCGCGGGCACCACCAGGCGAGTGACGGTGAGGATTTCCGTGACCGACTGCTCCGGCCTCCCGCTCGATGCGGACCTACCATTTCTTGACGTAACGCTCCGTAACACGCGCGCAATACAACACCACAGCTTCATCTTCGACGGCGCATACTCCCAAGACCTTTCCGCGGTGCTTCACAAGGCCTGCGACCGCTCCCCCGCCCCGCTGCCCTCACGGCCAAGCGGAAGTGCAGGTTCTCAGAATGCGGACTGAACGGAAATTCCGCCAAAACGGCTGAGAGTCCCCTTCCCCCGACCCCTGTGTGCACCACGTCATAACAAGAAAGTCACAAGCCAGCGCACGGCGATGCTCATGCGTACAGACCGGGCTTAGAGTCACGGCCAGTCACCGCTCCATCGGGAGTTCGGTACATGCGCGGCACCCGACGCCCCCCACAGGGGCGGAGGTGCTGCGGAAAGGACTGATTGTGCGTAAGCGTTCCTTGGTGATTCTGACCTCCGTCCTGACCACCGGAGCTCTGACCCTCACCGCCTGCGGCTCCCGGGACAACGGCAACAAAAGCGGTGGCAGCAGCTCCGGCACCACGCTGACCATCGGCGTCGACGCGCCGCTGTCCGGTGAGAACTCCACCACTGGTCTGGGCATCCAGTACGGCGTCCAGATCGCCGTCGACGACGCCAACAAGAACAACTGGGTCCCGGGCGTCAAGTTCAAGGTCAAGCCCCTGGACGACAAGGCCCAGCCCGCCACCGGCCAGTCCAACGCCACGGCCCTGGTCGGCGACGCCTCCGTCGTCGGCGCCGTCGGCCCGCTGAACTCCGGCGTCGCCCAGTCCATGCAGCAGGTGTTCAACTCGGCCAACATGGTCGAGATCTCCCCCTCGAACACCAACCCGACCCTGACCCAGGGCAAGGACTGGCAGACGAGCAAGTCGCGGCCGTACAAGACGTACTTCCGCACCGCGACCACGGACGCGCTGCAGGGCAGCTTCGCCGCCGACTACGCCTGGAACGGCCTCAAGAAGAAGAAGGCCTTCATCGTCGACGACAAGCAGACCTACGGCGCCGGCCTCGCGGGCATCTTCAACGGCGCGTTCAAGAAGCTGGGCGGCAGCGTCGCCGGCACCGACCACGTCAACACCGGCGACACCGACTTCGGCTCCCTCGTCACCAAGATCAAGGCCTCCGGCGCCGACATGGTCTACTACGGCGGCCAGTACGACGAGTCCGAGAAGATCACGAAGCAGCTCAAGGGCGCCAAGGTCAACATCCCGCTCATGGGCGGCGACGGCATGTACGCCACCACCTACATCCAGACCGCCGGCAAGGCCGCCGAGGGTGACCTCGCCACCTCCGTCGGCGTCCCCGCGGACACCCTGCCGGCCGCGAAGAGCTTCATCAGCACCTACAAGTCCAAGGGCTACAAGGGCGACTACGGCGCCTACGGCGCCTACTCCTACGACGCCGCCACCGCCATCATCAAGGCCGTGAAGGCCGTCAAGGACGCCAACGGCGGCAAGCTGCCCGCCAGCGACGACCTGCGTTCCAAGGTCGTCGACGCCGTCCAGAAGTCCGACTTCGACGGCATCACCGGCAAGGTCTCCTTCGACCAGTACGGCGACACCCAGAACAAGCAGCTGACCGTGTACCAGGTCAAGGGCGGCAAGTGGGTCGCCGTGAAGACCGGCACGTTCAACGGCTGATCTTCAGCGGCTGACCCCAGCCCCGGAAACACCGCACCACGGGCCGCGCGGAAGGAGGACCCCGACCGCGCGGCCCGTTCTCACATTCACCCCAGGCACACGACCAGTGCATACGACCACCAGCGACATGGAGGCCATGCGGTGCACACTCTGCCGCAGCAGCTGGCCAACGGGCTGCTCCTAGGCTCGATGTACGGGCTGATCGCCATCGGCTACACGATGGTGTACGGCATCGTCCAGCTCATCAACTTCGCACACGGCGAGATCTTCATGACCGGGGCGTTCGGCGCCCTCACGGTCTACGTCTACATCCTGCCCGACGGCACCTCGATGTGGGCCGCAGTCCCCCTCATGCTGATCGGTGGTGGCATCGTCTCCGTCCTCGTCGCGGTCGGGGCAGAACGATTCGCCTATCGACCGCTACGGCACGCACCACGCCTCGCGCCCCTCATCACGGCCATCGGCCTCTCCCTGACCCTCCAGGAACTGGTCCGCAACTTCTACCCCGGCGCCGACAAGTCCCGCGCCTTCCCCAGCCTGGACGCCACCCACAGCATCGGCTCCGTCGACATCACCGACGCCGACATCTTCCTGGTCTGCGCGGCCATCGTCTGCATGTCCTCCCTCGCCTGGTTCGTCCGCAAGTCCCGCACCGGCCGCGCCATGCAGGCCACCGCCCAGGACCCGGACACCGCGCAACTCATGGGCATCGACACCAACCGCATCATCGTCGTCGCCTTCGCCATCGGCGGCTTCTTCGCCGCCGTCGCCGCGGTCTCGTTCGGCCTGAAGTACGGCAACATCGACTACCGCATGGGCTTCCTGATGGGCCTCAAGGCCTTCACCGCCGCCGTCATGGGCGGTATCGGCAACATCTACGGCGCCATGCTCGGCGGCGTCGTCCTCGGCATCGCCGAGACCCTGGCCTCCGCCTACATCAGCGACATCCCCGGCATGCAGCAGCTCGGCGGCCAGAGCTGGGCCAACGTCTGGGCCTTCGTACTCCTCATCCTCGTGCTCCTGTTCAGGCCACAAGGCCTGCTGGGCGAGCGCGTCGCGGACAGGGCGTGATGACATGACCGAGACCAAGACCCCCGCCACCCCGCCCTCGGACGCCACCCCCGCGACCGCGACCCGCGGCCTCATCGGCCTACCCCTGCCGGCCGCCCGCGCCCTGCTCCTGCTCGGCGGCATCGCCACCGCGGCCTCCGCCTTCCTCGCCTGGACCTGGACCAGCGACTTCCCCGGCGACCTCACCGTCTACGGCTACCCCGGCGGCCTGCAGTGGATGACCTTCGTCGCCGGCGTCCTCACCGCCGTCTTCGCGCTCGCCTCCTACGGCGTCCGCGGCCTGGGCTGGCTGCTGCCCGCCCGCAACAACGCGCCCCTCGTCCTGACCGCCCTCGGCGGCTTCGGCGTCACCTGGTTCACCGCCATCGAGATCGCCACCAAACTCGGCGGCCTCGCCAACTGGGAACCCGGCACCTACATCGCCATCGTCGCCTCACTCATCCCCGTCATCGGCGCCTTCGCCCTCCCCCAGGAAGCCGGCGAGACGACCAAGGAGACCCTCAAGGCGTACATCGCCAAGCCCGACGCGATCCCCGCGCCGCAGCCCGTCTCCCCCTGGATCCAGCGCCTGATCATCACCATCGTGGCCGCCCTCGGCCTCGGCGTCTTCGCCTACGGCATCGACACCCAGTACGGCGAGATCTTCATCGGCTTCCTCATCGTCCTGATCTTCACCGTCTGGGCGCTGCACACCGCCGGTCTCCTCGACCGCTTCTCCGCCATGGTCGCCGAGAACCGCAGCTTCAGCCTCGCCATGGGCTTCGCCGCCGCGATCGCCTTCCCGCTCACCCAGACCGACGACCACTACGCCAACATCGGCGTCAACATCCTGATCTTCGGCACCGTCGCCCTCGGTCTCAACATCGTCGTCGGCCTCGCCGGCCTCCTCGACCTCGGTTACGTCGCCTTCCTCGGAGTCGGCGCCTACACCGCGGCCCTGGTCTCCGGCTCCGAGTTCTCCCGCTTCTCCGGCGTCCAGTTCCCCTTCTGGGCCGCCGCCCTCGCCGGCGCCGCCGCCTCCCTCATCTTCGGCGTGCTCATCGGCGCGCCCACCCTGCGGCTGCGCGGCGACTACCTGGCCATCGTGACCCTCGGCTTCGGAGAGATCTTCCGCCTCGCCGTCAACAACATGGACGGCGTCTCCGGCCCCGACATCACCAACGGCCCCAACGGCATCCCCTCCATCCCCGACCTGAAGCTCTTCGGCTTCAACTTCGGCGAGGCCCACGACCTCGGCAGCTTCACCATCGGCCGGTTCGCCAACTACTACCTGCTGATGGTCCTGGTGATGGCCCTCGTCGTGACCGTCTACCGGCGCGCCGCCGACTCCCGCATCGGCCGCTCCTGGATCGCCATCCGCGAGGACGAGACCGCCGCCACCGCCATGGGCATCAACGGCTTCCGCGTCAAACTCATCGCCTTCGCCCTCGGCGCCTCGCTCGCCGGCCTCGCCGGCACCGTCAGCGCCCACGTCACCTACAACGTCGTACCGAACCCCTACCAGTTCGCCGGCGCCGCCCCGCCCAACTCGGCCTTCCTGCTGGCCGCCGTCGTCCTCGGCGGCATGGGCACCGTCGCCGGCCCCATCCTCGGTGCCGCCCTGCTCTACCTGCTCCCGGAGAAGCTCGTCTTCCTCCAGGACAAGTCACTGCTCGCGTTCGGCATCGCGCTCATCCTGCTGATGCGCTTCCGCCCCGAGGGCATCATCGCCAACCGCCGCCGCCAACTCGAATTCCACGAGACCGGCCAACTCGACGTACCAGAGACCACGACGCTGTCCGACGAACCGGCCGTCACCAAGGCAGGGGCGTAACGAACCATGACGACACCTGTACTCGAAGCCCGCGACGTCACCATGCGCTTCGGCGGCCTCACCGCCGTCCGCTCGGTCGACTTCACGGTCAACAGCGGCGAAATCGTCGGCCTCATCGGCCCCAACGGCGCCGGCAAGACCACCTTCTTCAACTGCCTCACCGGGCTCTACGTCCCCACCGAGGGCAGCGTCTCCTACCAGGGCACCGTCCTGCCGCCCAAGCCACACCTGGTCACCAAGGCCGGCATCGCCCGCACCTTCCAGAACATCCGCCTCTTCGCCAACATGACGGTCCTCGAGAACGTCCTCGTCGGCCGCCACACCCGCACCAAGGAAGGCCTCTGGTCCGCCCTGCTGCGCGGCCCCGGCTTCAAAAAGGCGGAGAAGGCCAGCGAGGCACGGGCCATGGAACTCCTCGAGTTCATCGGCCTCGCCCACAAACGCGACCACCTCGCGCGCAACCTCCCCTACGGCGAGCAGCGCAAGCTCGAGATCGCGCGGGCCCTGGCCTCCGAGCCCGGACTCCTCCTGCTCGACGAGCCCACCGCCGGCATGAACCCGCAGGAGACCCGGGCCACCGAAGAACTCGTCTTCGCCATCCGGGACATGGGCATCGCCGTCCTCGTCATCGAGCACGACATGCGCTTCATCTTCAACCTCTGCGACCGCGTCGCCGTGCTCGTCCAGGGCGAAAAGCTCGTCGAGGGCACCTCCGAGGTGGTCCAGGCCGACGAACGCGTCATCGCCGCCTACCTGGGCGAACCGTTCGACGGCGACCCCGGGGAGACCGAGGCCGCCGGCACCACCAAGGGAGACCCCCAGTGACCGCACTCCTGGAGGTCGAGGACCTCCACGTCGCCTACGGCAAGATCGAAGCCGTCAAGGGCATCTCCTTCTCGGTCGAGGCGGGCCAGGTCGTCACCCTCATCGGCACCAACGGCGCCGGCAAGACCACGACCCTGCGCACCCTCTCCGGACTGCTGAAGCCCAGCGCCGGCAAGATCACGTTCGACGGCAAGCCACTCACCGGCGTCGCCGCGCACAAGATCGTCGCCCTGGGCCTCGCCCACTCCCCCGAGGGCCGGCACATCTTCCCCCGGCTCACCATCGAGGAGAACCTCCAGCTCGGCGCCTTCCTCCGCAAGGACAAGGAGGGCATCGAGAAGGACATACAGCGCGCCTACGACCTCTTCCCCATCCTCGGAGAGCGCCGCAGGCAGGCCGCCGGCACCCTCTCCGGCGGCGAGCAGCAGATGCTGGCCATGGGCCGCGCCCTGATGTCCCAGCCAAAGCTGCTGATGCTCGACGAACCCTCCATGGGTCTCTCCCCGATCATGATGCAGAAGATCATGGCGACCATCGTCGAGCTGAAGTCCCAGGGCACGACGATCCTGCTGGTCGAACAGAACGCCCAGGCGGCCCTCTCGCTCGCCGACCACGGACACGTCATGGAGGTCGGCAACATCGTCCTGTCCGGCACCGGCCAGGACCTCCTGCACGACGAGTCGGTCCGCAAGGCGTACCTCGGCGAGGACTAGGCACTCTGCGGCATACGCGAAGGCCCGCGCCCCTGATCCCTCAGGGCCGCGGGCCTTCTCCTCTCCTGGGCCGTCAGCCCTTGGACGCCTTCTTCTCGTCCGCGTCCTGAATGACCGCCTCCGCCACCTGCTGCATCGACATCCGGCGGTCCATGGAGGTCTTCTGGATCCACCGGAACGCGGCTGGCTCGGTCAGCCCGTACTCGGTCTGCAGGATCGACTTCGCCCGGTCCACGAGCTTGCGGGTCTCCAGCCGGAGCGTGAGGTCGGCGACCTCCCTCTCCAGCTCCTTCAGCTCGGTGAACCGCGACACCGCCATCTCGATGGCCGGCACCACGTCGCTCTTGCTGAACGGCTTCACGAGATAGGCCATCGCACCGGCGTCACGGGCGCGCTCCACGAGATCCCGCTGCGAGAAGGCGGTGAGCATCAGCACCGGGGCGATCCGCTCCTCGGCGATCTTCTCGGCGGCGGAGATGCCGTCCAGCTTGGGCATCTTCACATCGAGGATGACGAGGTCCGGCTTGTGCTCACGGGCGAGCTCGACGGCCTGCTCACCGTCGCCGGCCTCACCGACGACGCTGTAGCCCTCCTCCTCCAGCATCTCTTTGAGGTCGAGCCGGATCAGGGCCTCGTCCTCGGCGATGACGACACGGGTCGTCAGCGGAGGCACGTGCGACTTGTCGTCATCGGCCGCGTCTACGGGCTGGGGCGACTCGGGGGAGGTCACGGGGGCTCCTTGGTCAGGGCAGGGGTGGTGCTGACAAGAGCGTACCTAGCTGCGGTAAGGTGGACGCGCGGAGGGTCAGGAGCAACCTTTGATTCTGCGAGCCCCGGTAGCCCAATTGGCAGCAGGCAACGGATTCAAAACCCGTACAGTGTCGGTTCGAGTCCGACCCGGGGCACTTTTCCTTCAATTCCAAGGTCCGCCAGTCAGAAGCGGATGTTCCCGTTCTCGTGAACATCCGCTTTTTGCTGTGTGTCGCCGCGATCACTCTCACAGAGTGGCCCCATGTACGACATGGGCACACGCAAACGAGCTCTCGCTCTCGTCACCCAGGGACGCAGCCTGAATTCCGCCAGCAAGGAGACGGGCATCTCCCGTGCCACTTTGCGCAGTTGGCAACGCCGTATCGAACCTCGGCCCCGGCAGCACAAGCACCAACCATGCCCCCGCTGCGAAGACGTACCGCACCTACCGGGCAACCAGGCCGCGTACGCCTATCTCCTCGGTCTGTACCTCGGTGACGGGTACATCAGCGCGCACCGGCGAGGCGTGTATTACATGCGCATTGTGCTCGACCAAGCCTGGCCGGGTGTCATCGACGCGTGCGAGCGGGCCCTCAGCAGCGTGCGCCCGAACAACAGCGTGTTCCGGGTGAAGAAGCAGGGCTGCTTCGCCGTCGCCAGCGCCAGCAAGCACTGGCCTTGTCTCTTCCCCCAGCACGGCCCCGGCAAGAAGCACGAGCGTCAGATCGCCCTGGAGGCTTGGCAACAGGAGATCGTCGACGCGTACCCCTGGGAATTCATCCGCGGTCTCATCCACTCCGACGGCTGCCGGATCACCAACTGGACGACCCGTCTCGTGGCCGGAGTACGCAAGCGCTACGAATACCCCCGATACTTCTTCACCAACAAGTCCGACGACATCCGGAGGCTCTTTACCGACACGCTCGACAAGGTCGGCGTCGAATGGACCACCCTCGCCCGCGACAGCGACCCCTTCAACGTCTCCGTCGCCCGCAAGGCATCCGTAGCGCTCATGGACGCCCACGTGGGCCCCAAGTACTGACCCGCCCCCTACTTCGGGCTGTCGTCCTCGCCGATGTGGTGCACCCGGACCATGTTCGTCGAGCCCGAGACCCCGGGGGGTGAGCCTGCCGTGATGACGACCACGTCGCCCTGCTCGCAGCGGCCGTACTTCAGCAGCAGCTCGTCCACCTGTTCGACCATCGCGTCCGTGGAGTCGACGTGCGGGCCCAGGAAGGTCTCCGCGCCCCAGGTGAGGCTGAGCTGGGAGCGGGTGGAGGGTTCCGGGGTGAAGGCCAGGAGGGGGATCGGAGAGCGGTAGCGGGAGAGGCGGCGGGCCGTGTCGCCGGACTGGGTGAAGGCGACCAGGAACTTCGCGCCGAGGAAGTCGCCCATCTCGGCCGCCGCGCGAGCGACAGCGCCGCCCTGGGTGCGGGGCTTGTTGCTCTCGGTCAGCGGCGGCAGCCCCTTGGCGAGGATGTCCTCCTCGGCCGCTTCGACGATTTTCGCCATGGTGCGGACGGTCTCGATCGGGTACTTGCCGACGCTCGTCTCGCCGGACAGCATCACCGCGTCCGTGCCGTCGATCACCGCGTTCGCGACGTCGGAGGCCTCCGCGCGGGTCGGGCGGGAGTTGTCGATCATCGAGTCGAGCATCTGCGTCGCCACGATCACCGGCTTGGCGTTGCGCTTCGCCAGCTTGATCGCGCGCTTCTGGACGATGGGGACCTGTTCGAGGGGCATCTCCACGCCCAGGTCTCCTCGGGCGACCATGATGCCGTCGAAGGCGGCGACGATGTCGTCGATCGCGTCGACGGCCTGCGGCTTCTCCACCTTGGCGATGACGGGGAGCCGGCGCCCCTCCTCGGCCATGATGCGGTGCACGTCCTCGACGTCCCGGCCGCTGCGGACGAAGGACAGGGCGATGACGTCGAAGCCCGTGCGCAGCGCCCAGCGCAGGTCCGCCTCGTCCTTGTCGGAGAGGGCGGGGACGGAGACGGCGACGCCGGGGAGGTTGAGGCCCTTGTGGTCGGAGACCATGCCGCCTTCGACGACGGTGGTGTGGACGCGCGGTCCGTCGACCTTGGTGACCTCCAGGCAGACCTTGCCGTCGTCGACGAGGATCCGTTCGCCGGGGGTGACGTCGGCGGCGAGGCCGGAGTAGGTGGTTCCGCAGGTGTGGCCGTCACCTTCGGCGCCTTCCTCGACGGTGATGGTGAAGCTGTCGCCGCGTTCAAGGAGTACGGGGCCTTCGGTGAAGCGGCCGAGCCGGATCTTCGGGCCCTGAAGGTCGGCGAGGAGTCCGACGCTGCGGCCGCTCTCGTCGGCGGCCTTGCGAACGCGCTGGTAGCGCTCCTCGTGCTCGGCGTGGCTGCCGTGGCTGAGGTTGAAGCGGGCGACGTCCATTCCGGCGTCGACCAGGGCTTTGATCTGGTCGTACGAGTCGGTGGCGGGGCCCAGTGTGCAGACGATCTTTGCTCGGCGCATGGTTCGAGCCTAGGCCTTACCGGCGGGTAGCGAACTGGGCGGACATGACTACTCAACAACCGTTGGGTGACGGGCTGTTGACAAGTATTGAATTGTGCGGGGGGCCGCTCCGATGAGCATTCGAGCGGCCCGGGCGTACCGCGCCGATTTGCTCCAGTGACGCCTACAGCCGGGGCGGTTCCATGGTGAACCGGGCGTTGACCGTGGCGTTCACGCGCTGCCGCTGGGGTTCGAGGTCGAGCGCCGCGGGGGTGTCCTCGGCGGCCGCCCCGTAGGCCATGGAGCGCATCCGGCCGCCGGGGGCCTGGGGGTACGGCGGCGGGGCGCCCTCCGCTCCGATGTCGGCGAGTTCCACCAGCGCCGCGAGTGAGGTGCCGAGCGCCTCCGCGTACTCCCGTGCTCGTTGCACCGCCTCCCGCACCGCCTGTTGCCGGGCCTGGCGGTAGGCCGGCGAGTCGGGGCGCAGGGCCCACCAGGGGCCGTCGACGCGGGTGAGGTCGAGGTCGGCCAGTCGGGTGGTGAGTTCGCCCAGGGCGGTGAAGTCGGTGAGCTCGGCGGTGATGTGGACGCGTCCGTGGTAGGCGTGGACTCGTTCGCCGCGGCCCTTCTCCTTCAGTTCGGGGCTGATGGAGAAGGCGCCGGTCTCCAGGTGTTCCACCGCGTCGCCGTAGCTCTTGACGAGGTCGAGGACGGTGGCGTTGCGCTGGGTGAGGTCGTCGAGGGCGGCGCGGCGGTCCCGGCCGCGGGAGGCGACGGTGACGCCGATGCGGGCGATCTCGGGGTCCACCTCGAGGCGGGCCTCGCCGCGGACGGCGATCCGGGGGGCGTCGGGGGTGCCGTAGGGGACGGCGGGCTGGGGAGCGTCCGGCGAAGGGGTGGTCATGCGCCCCACTCTGTCACTTCTGGGTCGATAACGGCCTCGGGAAGGGCGAGTTGAGTCATCAGATCGCAACCTGCGGGACCTGTTGCCGCTTGCCATGGCCGGGTCAGAATCTACGCGTGTCGTTGACCTTTTCCCCAGGAGATCCAGACATGCCCTTGAACCGCCGGAAGTTCCTGAAGAAGTCCGCCGCGACCGGAGCGGGGGTGGCGCTGGCGAGCGCGGTGGCGGCTCCGGCGGCCGAGGCCGCGCAGAAGCCCGCCCCTCGGCGGTACTCGCTGACCGTCATGGGCACGACCGACCTGCACGGGCACGTCTTCAACTGGGACTACTTCAAGGACGCGGAGTACTCCGACAAGGCCGGCAACGCCCAGGGCCTGGCCCGTGTCTCGACCCTGGTGAACCAGGTGCGCGCGGAGAAGGGCCGCTGCAACACGCTGCTCCTCGACGCGGGCGACACGATCCAGGGCACCCCGATGACGTACTACTACGCGAAGGTGGACCCGATCACCGCGAAGGGCGGCCCGGTGCACCCGATGGCGCAGGCGATGAACGCGATCGGGTACGACGCGGCGGCGCTGGGCAACCACGAGTTCAACTACGGTCTGGAGACGCTGCGCGCCTTCGAGAAGCAGCTGCGTTTCCCCCTGCTGGGGGCGAACGCGCTGGACGCGAGGACGCAAAGGCCGGCCTTCCCGCCGTACGTCATCAAGAAGTTCCCTGTGCCGGGTCTTCCGCCGGTGAAGGTCGCGGTCCTCGGGCTCACCAATCCCGGTATCGCGATCTGGGACAAGGCGTATGTGCAGGGGAAGCTGGAGTTCCCGGGTCTTGAGGAACAGGCCGCGAAGTGGGTGCCGAGGCTGAAGTCGATGGGCGCCGACGTGGTGGTCGTGTCCGCGCACAGCGGCTCCTCCGGCACCTCCTCCTACGGTGACCAGGTGCCGTACGTGGAGAACTCGGCGGCGCTGGTGGCGCAGCAGGTGCCGGACATCGACGCGATCCTGGTGGGCCACGCGCACGTGGAGATCCCGGAGTTGAAGGTCACCAACGCCACCACGGGCAGGACGGTGGTGCTCTCGGAGCCGCTGGCGTTCGCGGAGCGGCTGTCCGTCTTCGACGTCGAGCTGGTCTTCGCGAAGGGGCGCTGGACCGTCGAGTCGGTCTCGTCGAAGGTGCTGAACTCCAACACCGTGGCCGACGACCCGAAGATCACCAAGCTGCTGTCGGACGAGCACGCGAAGGTCGTCGAGTACGTCAACCAGGTCGTCGGCACGGCGACCGAGACGCTCACGACGGTCGAGGCCCGCTACGAGGACGCGCCGATCATCGACCTGATCACCAAGGTCCAGGAGGACGTGGTGAAGGCGGCGCTGGCGGGCACGTCGTACGCCTCGCTGCCCGTCGTCGCGCAGGCCTCCCCCTTCTCCCGCACCTCGGAGATCCCGGCCGGCAAGGTGACGATCCGGGATCTGTCGAGCCTGTACGTGTACGACAACACGCTGGTCGCCAAGCTGCTGACGGGTGCTCAGCTGCGGGCGTACCTGGAGTACTCGGCGGAGTACTTCGTGCAGACGGCGGCCGACGCGGTGGTGGACGTGGAGAAGCTGACCAACGCCGGCGGCCGCCCGGACTACAACTACGACTACGTGTCAGGCCTTTCGTACGACATCGACATCTCCCGGCCGGCCGGTTCGCGGATCGGGAACCTCAGCTACGCCGGTGCCCCGCTGGAGGACACGCAGCAGTTCGTGTTGGCGGTGAACAACTACCGTGCCAACGGCGGCGGCGCGTTCCCGCATGTGGCGTCCGCGCAGGAGCTGTGGTCGGAGTCGACGGAGATCCGTACGCGGATCGCGGAGTGGGTGACGGCGAAGGGCGTGCTGGACCCGAAGGACTTCGCGTCGGTGGACTGGAAGCTGACCCGGGCCGGAACGCCGGTCTTCTGACGCCCGTCTTCAGAACGCCGTGTTCTAGAGGTCCAGTTCTAGAGGTCCAGCAGGCTTACGTCGATGGCGTCGGCAATGGCTTTGGCGCCGGCGTCGTTGACGTGGAGGCCGTCGCCGGCGTTGAACTCGGCGCGGATCCGGTCGGGTTCGTCCGGGTCGGCGACGGCGGCGGCGACGTCGACGACCGCGTCGAAGCTGTGGCCGTCGCCGAGCAGCCAGGCGTTGACCTCGCGGCGCACGGCCTGTCCGGCCTCGGTGTCGTAGCCGTCGTAGACGGTGCCCCGGTAGGGGCCGATGGTGGATCCGATGACGGTGAGCCCGGCCCGGTGCAGCCGGTCGGCGAGGGCGGTGAGGCCTGCGGTGAACTCGGCGGCGCTGGGGCCCTCGGCGGGGTCGGGGTAGGCGATGGTGCCGGGCAGGCCGAGGTCGTTGAGGCCGACGTGGATCAGGACGTGGCTGACGCCCGGGACGGCAAGGACGTCGTGGTCGATGCGGGACAGCAGGTGGTCGCCGATCTCGTCGGTGAGCAGACGGTTGCCGGAGACGCCCTGGTTGACGATCCAGCCTCGGGTGAGGCGGCGGCCGAGCTGGGAGGGGAAGCTGTTGTCGGCGCCGGGTGTGGTGGCGGCGCCCTCGATCCAGGAGTCGCCGAACGCGACGGCGATCCGGGTGCCCTCGGGGGCGAGGACGTCGACGCCGGTGAGGTAGTGGCCGAGGGGCAACTCCTCCGCGCCCTCCAGGGTTTCGGCGGACAGTTGGTCACCGGGGACGGCGTAACCGATGTCGTAGGGCACCGCGCTGTAGGTGCTCAGCCCGGTCTCGCCCGGCAGATGGAGACTGACGGTCAGCTCCTCCCCCGCGCTGACGGGCAGTTCGACCGCATCGCTGACGATCTCCTCGCCCACGGGGACGTCGACCGTCCCGGCGCCGGAGAAACGCAGTGGGGTGTCGCTGGCGGGGTCGATGCCGCTGCCCCGGGTGCGGACGGCGAGGTGGGCGCCGCCGATGCGCAGGGGCTCCTTGCCGTAGCGGTTGCTGAGCCGCACCCGCAGCGCCTCGCCTCCTCCCGCGAGGCGCACCGACTGCCGGACGGTCTGGCCGCTGAAGCCGCGGGGTTCGAACAGGTGGAAGGCCTCGTACGGGTTGATGACGGCGGAGCGGTGGGCTGCGATCCAGGTGGTGGTCATGTGCGGAGCCAACACCGCCGCCGTCGGAGGTCTTCCTTCCCGGGCCGGTTGTTTACCTTCCCTCGACCAGCGGGGTGAGGACCTGGGCCGCCTGCCGGGCCTGCGGGATCTGCGGCTGGTGCGGTTCGAGCCCGAAGGTGGTGAAGGCCGTGCGGGCCGGCAGCGGATAGGTCTCCTTCCCGGTGAGGGAGTTGAGGATGGTGGCGCTGCGCCAGGCGGCGAGGCCGAGGTCGGGGGTGCCGACGCCGTGGGTGTGGCGTTCGGCGTTCTGGACGTGGATCGCGCCGGTCACCGCGGGGTCGAGGACGAGGCGGAAGCGGTCGTCGACGCGGGGGCGCTCGCGGCTGTCGCGGCGCATGTAGGGGTCGAGACCGGCCAGGAGGCGGTCGAGGGGGCGTTCGCGGTAGCCGGTGGCGAGGACGACGGCGTCGGTGGTGAGGCGGGAGCGGGTGTTCTGTTGGACGTGCTCCAGGTGGAGCTCGACCTTGGTCGTCGCGATGCGGCCCGCGGTACGGACGCGGACGCCCGGGGTGAGGACGGTGTCGGGCCAGCCGCCGTGCAGGGTGCGGCGGTAGAGCTCGTCGTGGATGGCGGCGATGGTGTCGGCGTCGATGCCCTTGTGGAGCTGCCACTGGGTGGGGACGAGGCGGTCGCGGACGCCTTCGGGCAGGGCGTGGAAGTAGCGGGTGTAGTCGGGGGTGAAGTGTTCGAGGCCGAGCTTGGAGTACTCCATGGGCGCGAAGGCCTCGGTGCGGCCGAGCCAGTGCAGGCACTCGCGGCCGACGGGGCGGGCGCGCAGCAGGTCGAGGAAGACCTCGGCGCCGGACTGTCCCGAGCCGATGACGGTGACGTGCCCGGCGGCTAGCAGACGGTCGCGGTGGGCGAGGTAGTCGGCGGCGTGCACGACGGGCACGGCGGGTGCCTCGACGAGCGGCTTGAGGGGTTCGGGGACGTAGGGTTCGCTGCCGATGCCGAGGACGACGTTCCGCGTGTAGGTACGGCCCAGGGCCTCGGCCTCGCCGTCCGCGTCGAGCTGGGTGAAGTCGACCTCGAAGACGTCGCGTTCGGGGTTCCAGCGGACGGCGTCGACCTGGTGGCGGAAGTGCAGGCCCGGGAGGTGGTCGGCGACCCAGCGGCAGTAGGCGTCGTACTCGGCGCGCTGGATGTGGAAGCGCTCGGCGAAGTAGAAGGGGAAGAGCCGGTCGCGGGCCCTGAGGTGGTTGAGGAAGGTCCAGGGGCTCGCGGGGTCGGCGAGGGTCACCAGGTCGGCGAGGAAGGGGACCTGGATGCGGGCGCCGTCGATGAGGAGACCGGGGTGCCAGTCGAAGCCGGGGCGCTGTTCGTAGAAGACGGTGTCGAGTTCGGCGAGGGGGTGGGCGAGGGCGGCGAGGGAGAGGTTGAAGGGGCCGATGCCGATGCCGACCAGGTCGCGGGGGGCGTCGGGCTCGCGGTGTGGGGGGTGGGGGTGGGGGGTGCTGCTCATCGGTGGGGGCGTCCTTCCACGAGTTCTTCGACGGCTTTGAGCAGGTCGGCCAGATCGGTGGGCCGGGTGTGGGGGTTGAGGACCGTCGCTTTGAGCCACAGCCGGCCGTCGTCGGGACGCGCCCGGCCGAGGACCGCGCGGCCGCGGTGGAGGAGTTCTCGGCGTACGGCGGCGACGGCGGCGTCGGTTGCGTGTGCGGGCCGGAACAGGACCGTGCTGATGACGGGCCGGTCGTACAGCTCGAAGCCGGGACGGTCGGCCACGAGGTCCGCGAACTCGTGTGCGGTGGCGCAGACCTGGTCGACCAGCGCGCCGAGGCCCGCGCGGCCGAGGGTCTTGAGCGTGACGGCGGTCTTGAGGACGTCGGGGCGGCGGCTGGTGCGCAGGGAGCGGCCGAGGAGGTCGGGCAGGCCGGCCTCGGTGTCGTCGTCGGCGTTGAGGTAGTCGGCGCGCTGGTGCAGGGCGGCGAGGTCGTCGGGCTCGCGGACGGCGAGGAAGCCGGCGGCGACCGGCTGCCAGCCGAGTTTGTGCAGGTCGAGGGTGACGGTGTGGGCGGCGTCCAGGCCGGTGAGCTTGTCGCGGTGCCGGTCGCTGAACAGCAGGCCTCCGCCGTAGGCGGCGTCGATGTGCAGCCGGGCGCGGTGGGCTCGGCACACGTCGGCGATCTCGGGCAGGGGGTCGATGAGGCCCGCGTCGGTGGTGCCGGCGGTGGCGGCGACGAGGTGCGGTCCGGGGAGGGCGGCGAGGGCCGCGTCCAGGGCGGCGGGGTCGAGGACGCCCGCGGGGGTGGGGACGGTCAGGGGCTCGGGCAGCCCGAGCAGCCAGGCGGCGCGGGGCAGCGAGTGATGGGCGTTGGCCCCGACGACGAGCCGGACACCGGCGCCGAGAATCTCCCGGGCGAGCAGCAGGGCGAGTTGGTTGGATTCGGTGCCGCCGGTGGTGACCAGGGCGTCGGGCGGGGGTGGCGTGGGTGTTCCGGTGGCGGGCGCCTTCGCGTAGACCTCGGCTGCCAGCGCGCGGGTCACCAGCGCTTCCAGTTCGGAAGCGGCCGGGGCCTGGTCCCAGGAGTCCAGGGACGGGTTGAGGGCGCTCGCGGCGAGGTCGGCGGCGGTGGCGAGCGCGAGGGGCGGGCAGTGCAGGTGGGCGGCGCACAAGGGGTCGGCCGGGTCGGCGGAGCCTTCGGCGAGGGCGTGGACGAGGGCGCGCAGGGCGTCGGGGTCGCCGTGCCGCGGCAGTACGTCGCCCACGGCGGCCCGCACCCGCTCGGCGACCGCGTCGGGCCCGCCGGCGGGGAGGGGTCCTCCGCGCGCCCGTGTGCCGTCGGCGAGCGCGCCGAGCACGGTGTCGAGCAACGGCCGCAGCGCGTCGGGGCCCTCCGGGCCCGAGGCGAGGCTCGGTGTGCTCATGGGTTCCTCCCGGGCACGCGTGCAGAGGGAGTTCCAGCTTGTACCTGGATGAGCGCGCGTACCCGAAAGGTTCAACGAGCGAAACCCGAAAGGGTGTCCCGGCGGGAGGCGACCGAGGGGTGGCGCGGGGTGGCGGTGGCGCCCGCTACGAAACCCACCGCCACGGCCACCCCCTTGACACCGGAACGCACCCCGCCCACCCCGTGATGCGCTCCATCCTCAGACCATGCGCCACTCGCCCCGGGACGCGCTCCCACCCCCGTCCCCGCGCCATCTGACCCGGGACACGCTCCCAGCACCGGGCCCCGCGCCACCTGCCCCAGGACGCGCTCCCAGCCCCGGGGGCCCCGCGCCATTGACCCGGGACGCGCCCTCAGGCCCGCAACAGGCGCCACCTGACCCTGAACGCACCTCGACTCGTGAACGCGCGCCGCCAGGCCCGCGATGAGCCCCGGCCCAGGACGCACCCCGGCCCGGAGATACACCCCGCCCAGCCCTCAACGCGCCTCCGCCCCCGGGCCCCGCGCCACCTAACCCGGGACGCGCCCCCAGCCCCGGAACACGCTCCACCTGACCTGAACGCACCTCGACTCGTGAATGCGCGCCGCCAGGCCTGCGATGAGCCCCGGCCCGGAGGTACGCGCCGCCCCGCCCTGAATGCACCTCGACTCGTGAACGCGCGCCGCCAGGCCTGCGATGAGCCCCGGCCCAGGACGCACCCCGGCCCGGAGATACACCCCGCCCAGCCCTGAACGCGCCTCCGGCCCAGGGCCCCGCGCCACCTAACCCTGAACCCACCTCGACTCAGGAGTGCGCGCTGCCTGGGCTTGGATGCGCACCCAGCCCGGGACGCGCTCCGGCCCGGAGGCGCGCGTCGCCTTGCCCTGGGCGCGCCTCCGGCCCAGGAGCACGCGTCTCTTGACCCTAGATGCGCCCCCGACTCCGGAGTATGCGTCCCTCAGCCCCGCCAGCGCTTCGGCCCGAAGTGTGTTGCCGGACCAGGACGGGCCTCCAGCTCGGGTGTATGCGTCTCTCAGCCCTGGGCCCCCGGCCACGAAGCGACCGTCGCCAGGCCCGGCATGCACTCGCCACCCCGGAGTACGCCTCCCTCAGCCCCGCTGGCGCTCCGGCCACGAAGCGCGCGCCGTCAGGTCCTGGACGCGCCCCGACCCGGAGTCCGCGTCCCTCAGCCCTGCCGGCGCCCCGGTCACGATGCGTCCGTCGCCTGGACCTGGGGCGGGCACCCGGCAAGGGATGCGCCCCGCGACCATGCATGCGCTCCCGACCTCGGAGGGGGCATCCCCTAGCCCTGGCGGACGCGCAGCGCGCGTCCCAGGTCGTCCAGTTGGTCCACCAGTTTGCGGCGCAGGGCCGGGATCGGGTTTGCGTCGGTCAGGCAGGCCTCGCCGAGGCGGAGGGTTTCCTCGTCGACCGCGTGGGCCGGGAACGCCCAGCGGCCGGCGGCGTCGGCCATGGCGGGGCCGCGGCGGGCGGCGACGGCGACCGCGTCGGCGTAATAGCGCGGCACGTACTGCCGTACCAGATCGGCCTGTTCGGGCTGCCAGAAGCCCTGGGCGGTGGCGATGAACAGGTAGTTGGAGAGGTCGTCGCGCCCGAACATCCCCTCCCAGGCCCGCGCCTTGGCCTCGGGGTCCGGCAGCGCGGCCCGGCAGCGGGCGGCACCCTCCTGGCCGGCGGCGGAGGGGTCCCGCTCCAGTTCGGCGGCGATCGCGGCCTCGTCGGTGGCGCCGAGGACGGCGAGCCGCCCCAGCACGCGCCAGCGCAGCTCGGGGTCCAGTTCCGGTCCCCCGGGCACGGTGCCGTCGGCGAGCCAGGCGGCGATGGTGTCGGGCTGGGCGGCGACGTCGATGAAGTGGCGCACGGCGACCAGGCGCAGGCCGGGGTTGTCACCGTCCTCGGTGCGGCGGATGAGGTCGCGGCAGAGGGAGGTGAGGGTGGCGAGGGCGGCGGCGCGGCCCTCGGGGTCGACGTAGCGGCCGGCGATCTGGGCGGTGGCGAAGGCGAGGACGCCCTGGACGACGGCGAGGTCGGTCTCGTGCGGGAGGTGGGTGCGGGCGGCCTGGAGGTAGGCGGCGGGCGGGAGTTCACCGTCGCGCACCGCGTCGCGCAGGGCGTTCCACACGACCGCGCGGGTGAGCGGCTCGGGCAGGCCGCAGAGGTTCGCGGTGACCGTGTCGAAGGACTCGGCGTCGAAGCGGACCTTGGCGTAGGTGAGGTCGCCGTCGTTCAGCAGGAGCAGGGCGGGGCGCTTGCCGAGGGGGTGGGGCTCGCTCTGCGGGATGTCGAGGTCGAGGCGCTCGCGCAGCACCAGGTGGCGGCTCTCGTCGGCGACGTCCAGGTCGTAGAGGCCGACGGCGATGCGGTGCGGGCGGCTGCCGTTGTGCTCGACGGTGAGGGTGCGGGTGCCGTCGTCCGCGGCGGTGACCACGGGCGTGAGGGTGTCGACTCCGGTGGTGCGCAGCCAGGCGTCGGCCCAGGCGTGGACGTCGCGCTCGGTGGCGGAGGCGAGGGAGTCGATGAAGTCGGCGAGGGTGGCGTTGGCGAACCGGTGACGGGCGAAGTGGGTGTTGATGCCGGCCAGGAAGTCCTTCTCGCCGAGCCAGGCGACGAGCTGGCGCAGTGCGGAGGCGCCCTTGGCGTAGGAGATGCCGTCGAAGTTGAGCAGCGCGGAGGCGGTGTCCTCGACGGCCTCGGGGGCCACGGGGTGGGTGGAGGGACGCTGGTCGGCGTCGTAGCCCCAGGCCTTGCGGGCCACGCCGAAGTCGGTCCAGGTGTCGGTGAAGCGGGTCGCCTCGGTGAGGGTCTGGTAGCCCATGTACTCGGCGAAGGACTCGTTCAGCCAGATGTCGTCCCACCAGCGCAGGGTGACCAGGTCGCCGAACCACATGTGGGCCATCTCGTGGGCGATGACCATGGCACGGGTCTGGCGCTCGGTGTCGGTGACGGCGGAGCGGTAGACGAACTCGTCGCGGAAGGTGACGAGGCCGGGGTTCTCCATGGCGCCGGCGTTGAACTCGGGGACGAACGCCTGGTCGTAGGAGTCGAAGGGGTAGGGCTCGGCGAACTTCTCGTGGTAGCGGTCGTAGCACTGCCGGGTGATCTCGAACAGTTCGTCGGCGTCCGTGTCGAGGTAGGGGGCGAGCGAGCGGCGGCAGTGGATGCCGAAGGGAAGGCCGCGGTGTTCGGTGCGCACCGAGTGCCAGGGGCCGGCGGCGACGGCGACGAGGTAGGTGGAGATCAGCGGGGTGGACGCGGCCTTCCAACGGCCCTCGCCGAGGTGCTCGGTGATGCCGTTGGCCAGGACGCTCCAGCCGTCGGGGGCCTTGACGGTGAGGTCGAAGACGGCCTTGAGGTCGGGCTGGTCGAAGGCGGCGAAAACGCGCTGGACGTCGTCCATGAACAGCTGGGTGTAGAGGTAGGTCTCGCCGTCGGTGGGGTCGGTGAATCGGTGCATGCCCTCGCCGGTGCGGGAGTAGCGCATGGTGGCGTCGACGAGCAGTTCGTGTTCGCCGGCGGCGAGGCCGGTGAGGGGCAGCCGGTTGCCCTCGAAGGTGTCCAGGTCGAGGGCGTGGCCGTCGAGGAGCGCCTTGCGCAGTTCGGCCGGCTTGAGCTCGACGAAGGTGTCCGCGTCCGCGCGGGCCGTGAAGCGGATCACGGTACGGGACACGAAGATCTCGTCCCCTGCGGTCAGATCGAGGTCGATCGTGTAGCGGTGGACGTCGAGGAGACTGGCACGGGTCTGCGCTTCGTCGCGCGTCAGTACGGACATGCTGGTAATGCTGCCCGATGCCACTGACAAGGCACAGGGGCGGGCCGGTACGCGCCCTATGTCCGCTCCTGAGCCGGGGCGGCATCACCCGTGTCGCGCTGCAGCGGAACTCTGGCGTCCGGGTGGGGCAGGGCCGGGCGGGCGGCGGGGCCCGGCATGCCGTTGCCCTTGACCAGGGCGCGCAGGTCGCGGATCTCCTGTTCCAGGGCGAGGCTGCGGCGGTGGGCGTCGTAGAGGTAGCGGACCTTGGTGCGCAGCGACCAGGGGTCGATGGGCTTCGTGATCAGGTCGGCGACGCCGAGGCCGAAGGCGTTGGCGGTCAGTTCGTGGTCGAGCCCGAATCCGGTGAGCAGGATGACCGGTATGTGCTGGGTCTGCTCGACGCGGCGCATGTAGCGCACCACTTCCAGACCGCCGACGCCGGGCATGCGGACGTCGAGCAGCAGGAGGCCGACCTGCCCGCGGAGCACCTGCTTGAGCGCCTCGTCGCCGCTGGTGGCGCGGCCCAGCAGATAGCCCAGCGGGGCCAGGGCGCTCTCCAGCGCGTACAGCGTGTCCTCGTGGTCGTCGACGATGAGGATCTTGGCATCCGGCATGGCCCGACGTCCCTCCCGCGTGGACAACCAGCTTGTGACCGGAGCGCTGACACGGTGTGCCCGTCAGCTGACAAGGAGTGCACAGCGCAGCATGCCTCCTGCGGGCTCCGCTGTCACGTCCCCCGCGGTGTCGACCGAGGTCAATTCGCCGTTTTCGCGGAGCCGTTCACGGTGTCCTCCGCGATGCGTTCGTGGTGGCGGATCACCTCGGCGATGATGAAATTCAGGAACTTCTCAGCGAACGCCGGGTCGAGTTTGGCGCTTTCGGCCAGGCCGCGCAGGCGCTCGATCTGGCGGGCCTCGCGGGCCGGGTCGGCGGGCGGCAGCTGGTGGACGGCCTTGAGGTGGCCGACCTGCTGGGTGCACTTGAAGCGCTCGGCGAGCATGTGGACGACGGCCGCGTCGATGTTGTCGATGCTGTCGCGCAGCCGGGCGAGTTCCTCGCGGACGGCGGGGTCGATCTCGCCGGACGCGTTGTTGCTGGTGGTCATGGGCGCACAGCCTACGGGGCGGGGGTGTGCTCGATCATGGGCGGATCGTCGGGATCGGGCACCTGGTTGCTCCAGCCCCCGGGGACGGTGCGGAACTGCTGGGCGCGGAAGCGGACCGGCGCCATCCCGACGCGGCGGGTGAACAGCCGGGAGAAGTAGGCCGGATCGTCGTAGCCGACGCGGCGGGCGACGGCGGCGACGGGCAGTTCGGTGGCGGCGAGGAGTTCCTTGGCGCGGCCCAGCCGGATGCCGAGCAGGTAGTCCTTGGGGCTGCAGCCGGCGCCTCGGCGTACGGCGGTGCGCAGTTCGGCGGGGGTCATGCCGTGCCGGGCGGCGTGGTCGGCAACGCTCAGCGGCAGACAGGCGTCGCGGGCGAGGGCCTTGAGGACGGGGTCGCCGTCGGGCGCGAGGTCGGCCCGGGCACGGCGCAGGGCGACCAGCAGCTCGTGGACGGCGGCGCCGGTCTCCACCTCCAGCAGCGGGTTGCCGCGGCGGGCGGCCCGCGCGATGCGGCCGATCACGGCACGCGCGCCCGTGGCGTCGGAGAGCGGCACCACGGGCCGGTCCGGCTCGATGTAGCCGAGTTCTGTGTACGTGGCGGTGGCGGGCCCGTCGAAGACCACGAACCCCTCGTCCCAGCCGCCCTCGGCGCCGGCCCCGTAGTGGTGGGGCACTCCGGGCGTGAGCCACAGCAGGGCGGGCGCGGTGACGGTGGTGCGGCGGCCTTCGGCGTCGAGGAACCAGCCGCTGCCCGCGCTGACGACGATGGCGACGTGGTGGTCGAGGGTGCGGGGGCCGACGGTGGGCAGCGCGCCGTACTGCAGTCCGACGCCGAGGCAGACCAGGCCGAGCCGGTGGTGGGCCGGTCCGGGGGTGAAGAACCGCATCCAGGTGTGGTACATCCGCGCGCTCCTTCCCGCGTCGTCCCGGCCGCCCGGTTTTTTCGTCCAAGCAGCGCTGATCTTTGTCCATGGACGGTGATCACCGCCAGGGGTGAGGCTGGGGCGCATGACCGATTTCAGGGTGGGGGAAAAGGACTTCCTGCTGGACGGGCGCCCGGTGCGGCTGCTGTCCGGCGCGCTGCACTACTTCAGGGTGCACGAGGAGCACTGGGAACACCGGCTGGCGATGCTGCGGGCGATGGGCCTCAACTGCGTGGAGACGTACGTCCCGTGGAACCTGCACGAGCCGAGGCCGGGCGAGTGCGAGGACGTGGCGGCCCTCGGCCGCTTCCTGGACGCAGCCCACCGCGCGGGGCTGCCGGCCATCGTGCGGCCGGGTCCGTACATCTGCGCCGAGTGGGAGAACGGCGGGCTGCCGCACTGGCTGACCGGTGAGCTGGGCACGCGCGCGCGTACCCGTGACGAGCGGTTCATGGAGCACCTGGAGCGCTGGTTCGGGGTGCTGCTGCCGCAGGTCGTGGACCGGCAGATCGACCGGGGCGGCCCGGTGATCATGGTGCAGGCGGAGAACGAGTACGGCAGCTACGGCTCGGACGAGGAGTACCTGCGCCGGCTGGCCGAGCTGCTGCGGGCTCGGGGCGTGACGGTCCCGCTGGTCACCTCGGACGGCCCCGAGGACCACATGCTGTCCGGCGGCTCCATCCCCGGGGTGCTCGCCACGGTGAACTTCGGCTCCCACGCGCGCGAGGCCTTCGAGACGCTGCGCCGGCACCAGCCGGAGGGGCCGCTGATGTGCATGGAGTTCTGGTGCGGCTGGTTCGACCACTGGGGCGGCGAGCACATCACCCGGGACGCCGAGGACGCGGCGGCCGCGCTGCGCGAGATCCTTCAGGCGGGCGCCTCGGTCAACGTCTACATGGCGCACGGCGGCACCAACTTCGCCGGCTGGGCGGGCGCCAACCGCCCCGGCGGCGAGCTGCACACGGGGCCGCTGGAGGCGGACGTGACGTCGTACGACTACGACGCCCCGATCGACGAGTCCGGCAACCCGACGGACAAGTTCTGGCGCTTCAGGGAGGTGCTCGCCGCGTATGCGGACGGCCCGCTGCCCGAGCCGCCGCCGGCGCCCGCGCGGCTGGCCGCGGAGGCGGAGGTGCGGCTGACCGGCTGGGCGCCGCTCGACGCCGTCCTGGAGAGCCGGGGCGGCCAGGAGGTCGCGGCACCGGTCCCGCCCACCTTCGAGGAGCTGAACGTGGACCGGGGCGTGGTGCGGTACGAGGTGACGGTGCCGGGCCCCCGGCCGGCGTACCCGCTGACCGCGCGCGGTCTGCGGGACCTGGCCGTGGTGTACGTCGACGGGGAGCGGGCCGGTGTGCTCACCGAGGGCGACGAGCAGCTGGCCAAGCCGGTCGCCGGGAACGCGCGCGTGGAGCTGTGGGTGGAGTCCCTGGGGCGGGTGAACTACGGGCCCCGCAGCGGCGAGACCAAGGGCATCACCGGGGGGCTGCTGCACGAGCGGCAGTATCTGCACGGGGTACGCGCGCGTGGGCTGCGGCTGGACGCGCTGGACGACATCGGGGACGTCGTTTTCCAGCCGCTCGGACAGGACGGCGCCCCGGGGCTGTACCGGGGGACGGCGACGGTGCGCGGCGCCGGGGACGCACGGCTCGAACTGCCGGGCTGGACCCGGGGGTTCGTCTGGGTCAACGGCTTCAACCTGGGCCGTTACTGGACTGCGGGCCCCCAGCGCTCCCTGTACGTGCCCGGTCCGGTGCTGCGTGAGGGCGACAACGAGGTGTGGCTCCTGGAGCTGGAGGAGGCGGCCCCGCAGGCCGTGCGGCTGCGTTCCGTGTGAGCGTCCTGCGCCCGGAACCCGACCAGGGAAAATCCGCTGTCCTCCCCGTAGAGTGGAGTCGGGTTCTGGGCGTCTTGGGGGTTCAGGCGTGGCGAACGGCGGACCGGTCGAGCACGGCTACCCACACCTGGAGACGGTGCGGGCCGCCATCACCGCGCTCTGGAAGCGGCTGTCGTACGACACCGTCCAGACCTTCTCCACCAGCGTGGCCCCCGCGGACGTTGCCTTCTGCGACACCGACGACCTCTATCTGGGCGCCCAGCGCGTGGCCCGGGAGCTGGTGCGGCACTACCGGCTGCCGGACGCCCGGCTGATCGTCAGCTTCCGGGAGATGACGCACGCGGCGAACGTCGAGCTGGCGGCGGGCCCGGAGTACTTCGTGGAGCTGAACGACCGGTTCCGCAAGCACCGGCGGGACATCGGCGCCGCCCTCGCCCACGAGGTCATGCACGTCTATCTGCACCGGCTGGGGCTGTCCTTCCCCGGCACCCGGGACAACGAGATCCTCACGGACACCGCGACGACGTACCTGGGCGCGGGCTGGCTGCTGCTCGACGCCTACCGGGAGGACTCGGCGTCCTCCCAGAAGCTCGGCTATCTCACGCCCGAGGAGTTCGGCTACGTCCTGGCCAAGCGTGCCCTGGTCTTCGGCGAGGACCCCGCGATCTGGTTCACCAGCCCGCAGGCGTACGAGGCCTACACCGAGGGCATGGCCCAGGCCCGCCGCGACGAGCAGCAGCCCCCGCTGACCGCGGCCGGCTGGGCGGGCCGCCGCCGCTACGCCCGCGACCGCCGCCACGCCCAGGACACCCACACGCCCCTCCCCCACGCCGGCACGCCGTACTCCTTCACCCCGGACGGCCACGGCCCCCTCCGCGTGTCCTTCCCCTGCCCGACCTGCCACCAGCGCATCAGGGTCCCGGTGAAGGGACGGGTACGAGCGAGGTGCGGCCTGTGCCGGACGGTACTGGAGTGCGACACGTAGGGGGATGGGGCGCGGGCGAGCCGTACCGGAGCGCGGCACGAGCCGCACCGGAGCGCGGCGCGGACGCCGGTCAAACCGTGCCCGAGCACGACCGGGCGCACGGCGCGCAAACCGTGCCGGAGCACGACCTGGGGCACGCCGGGGACGCAGGACCACCCCCTGACGAACTCCGGACCGGGAACACGGCGCGGACAAAAGACCAACCCTCCCGAAGTGCGGCGCCCCAGCGAGACGGGGGCGGGACGAATGCTGCCGGAGCACGGCCGGCGCGACTGGGCCGGCGCGGCACGGACGCGGGGCAAAGCGTGCCGGAGCGCGACCGGCAGCGCGGCGCGGGCGCAAGGGCTCTGGCGGAGGGCCACGCCGGCCGGGGCTGAGGGCGCGAGGCCAACCCCGTCCGAGGCCCGCAGTCAGCCCGACGCAGACACGAAGCCACCCTGCTCCGGGCCCCAGCCGGATGCGGACGCGAGGCCGAGCCTGCCCGAGGACCACACCCAGCCGGACGCGGCTACGCGCCGTACACCGCCCCCGGCTCCTCCGCCTCCCCCAGCAGCTTGAGTGCCGTGTCCCCCGCCTCCGTCGGGCTCCACCGGGCCCCCTTGTCGGCGCTCGGGCCCGGGCGCCAGCCCTCCATGACGGTGATCCGGCCGCCCTCCGCCTCGAAGACGCGGCCGGTCACGCCTTCGCTCGCGGCAGAGCCGAGCCAGACGACGAGGGGCGAGACGTTCTCCGGGGCCATGGCGTCGAAGCCGGTGTCCGGGGCGGCCATGGTCTCCGCGAAGGTCCGTTCCGTCATGCGCGTGCGGGCCGCGGGCGCGATCGCGTTGACCTGGACGCCGTAGCGGGCCAGTTCGGCCGCCGCGACCAGCGTCAGCCCGACGATGCCGGCCTTCGCCGCGCTGTAGTTCCCCTGCCCGACCGACCCCAACAGCCCGGCCCCGCTACTGGTGTTGACGATCCGGGCGACCGGCGTGCGTCCCGCCTTGGCCTCGGCCCGCCAGTGCGCGGCGGCGTGCTTGAGCGGCAGGAAGTGCCCCTTGAGATGCACGCGCATCACGGCGTCCCAGTCACCCTCGTCGAGGTTGACCAGCATCCGGTCGCGCAGGAACCCGGCGTTGTTGACGAGCGTGTCGAGCCGCCCGTACGTCTCCAGAGCCGCCGCGATCAGCGAGGCCGCTCCCTCGGTGCTCGCGATGTCGCCGCCGTGGGTGACCGCCTCACCACCCGCCGCCCGGATCTCCTCGACGACCTGCCGGGCCGGACTGTCGGCGCCCGGCGTCCCGTCCAGCCCCACGCCCAGGTCGTTCACCACGACCCGCGCGCCCTCCGCCGCGAACGCGAGCGCGTGGGCCCGCCCGAGGCCCCGGCCCGCCCCGGTGACGACGACGACCCGTCCGTCGCAGATTCCGCTCATCTCACGTCTCCTTGTTGGCAGTTGCGGCATCCAGGAACGCCGGCCGCTCCCCGCCCCCGTGCACCAGCAGGCTCGCCCCGCTGATGTAGGCGGCCGCGTCGGAGGCGAGGAAGACGGCGGCCGCGCCGACGTCGGCCGGGGTGGCCAGGCGGCCGAGCGGCACCGTGCGGGAGACCGCGTCGACGCCCTCCTCGCCGCCGTAGTGCAGATGGGACAGCTCGGTGCGGACCATGCCGACGACGAGGGTGTTGACCCGGACCTCCGGTGCCCACTCCACGGCCATCGAGCGGGCGAGGTTGTCCAGCCCGGCCTTGGCCGCCCCGTACGCCGCCGAGCCGGGCGAGGGCCGGCTGCCGCTGACGCTGCCGATCATCACGACGGCTCCCCGGGCCCGCCGCAGGTGCTCGTACGCGGCGAGGGATGCGGTGAGCGGGGCGAGGAGGTTGAGCTCGATGACCCGTGCGTGTCGCTCGGCGTCCGCGTCGGCCAGCTTGCGGTAGGGGGCGCCGCCCGCGTTGTTGACGAGGACGTCGAGCCGGGGCAGCGCGGCGAAGAAGGCACGTACGGCGGGCGGGTCGCGCAGGTCGAGCGGGCTGAACTCCACGCCCTCGACCGGCACTTCGGGCGGCCGTCGCGCACAGGCGACGACCTGCGCCCCGGCCTCCACGAAGGCCTTGGCGATCCCCGCTCCCACCCCCCGGGTGCCCCCGGTGACCACGACCGTCCTGCCGCGCAGCGAGTTATCCACAGGTCTCCCGCTCCGATCCGCGGACTGCTAGCTTCGAAGCCTCACACCTAACAAATGTTTGGTGGAAAGGCGTTGGTTGGAAAGGTAGCTGATGCGCCCATGGGTGTCTCCACCTCGTCCCCGGAAAAGGGGATCCGACTCCTCACCGTCGACTTCCCCCCGGTGAACGCGCTGCCGGTGCGCGGCTGGTTCGAGCTGGCCGACGCGCTGCGTGCCGCGGGCCGCGACCAAGGGGTGCGTTGTGTCGTCCTGGCCGCCGAGGGACGGGGCTTCAACGCGGGCGTGGACATCAAGGAGATACAGGCGCAGGGCTCGAGCGCGCTGGTGGGCGCCAACCGCGGCTGCTTCGAGGCGTTCGCCGCGGTGTACGAGTGCGAGGTGCCCGTGGTGGCGGCGGTGCACGGCTTCTGCCTGGGCGGCGGCATCGGACTGGCGGGGAACGCGGACGTGATCGTGGCGAGCGAGGACGCCGTCTTCGGCCTGCCCGAGCTGGACCGGGGCGCCCTGGGCGCGGCCACGCATCTGGCCCGGCTGGTCCCGCAGCACCGGATGCGTGCCCTCTACTACACCTCGCAGACGGTCACCGCGCAGGAGCTGCACGGCTACGGCTCGGTGTGGCGGGTGGTACCACGGGACGAACTGCGAGAAACGGCCCTGGAGTTGGCGCGCGACATCGCCGCCAAGGACGGAGAGCTGCTGCGTCTGGCCAAGGCCGCCATCAACGGCATCGACCCGGTCGACGTGCGCCGCAGCTACCGCTTCGAGCAGGGCTTCACATATGAGGCGAGCGCGGTCGGGGTGGCCGACCGGGTCCGGGACACCTTCGGCAAGCAGAAGGAGGGTGCGTAGGCGTGGGCGACAAGACGATGACCGCCGAGGAGGTGGTCTCCCGCCTGGAGAGCGGCATGACCCTCGGCATCGGCGGATGGGGTTCCCGCCGCAAACCGATGGCCCTGGTCAGAGCGCTGCTGCGCTCGGACGTCACCGACCTGACGGTCGTCTCCTACGGCGGCCCGGACGTGGGCATGCTGGCGGCGGCCGGACGGATCCGCAGGCTGGTCGCCGCGTTCGTCACCCTCGACTCCATCCCGCTGGAACCGCACTACCGCGCGGCCCGGGAGCGCGGTGCCTTCGAGCTGATGGAGATCGACGAGGCGATGTTCATGTGGGGGCTGCGCGCGGCGGCGAACCGGCTGCCGTTCCTTCCGGTGCGGGCCGGGATCGGCTCGGACGTGATGCGGATCAACCCCGGTCTGCGGACGGTCACTTCGCCGTACGAGGACGGGGAGACGTTCGTGGCGATGCCGGCCCTGCGGATGGACGCGGCCCTGGTGCACGTGGGCCGCGCGGACCGGCTGGGCAACGGGCAGTACCTCGGCCCGGACCCCTACTTCGACGACCTGTTCTGCGAGGCGGCGGACACGGCTTATGTGTCGTGCGAACGGATCGTGGACACGGCCGAGTTGACGAAGGAGGCGGCCCCCCAGTCGCTGCTGGTCAAGCGGCACCGGGTGACGGGTGTCGTGGAGGCCCCGAACGGCGCGCACTTCACGTCCTGCGCCCCCGACTACGGCCGGGACGAGGCCTTCCAGCGGACCTACGCGACCACGCCCTGGCCGGAGTTCGCGGCACGGTTCCTGGCCGGGGACGAGCAGACGTACCAGACGGCGGTGAGGGAGGAGTCATGACCGAGGTCACCGGCACGTCCGTCGTTCCCGTCACCCGCGCCGAGTACTGCGTGATCGCCTGCGCCGAGGCCTGGCGGGGCGAGGGCGAGGTGCTCGCCAGCCCGATGGGGCTGATCCCCTCCATCGGCGCCCGGCTCGCCCGGCTCACGTTCTCACCGGACCTGCTGCTGACGGACGGCGAGGCGATGCTCGTCCGCCCGGACGGCACGGTCGAGGGCTGGCTCCCCTACCGTCAGCACCTGGCCCTCGTCACCGGCGGTCGGCGGCACGTGATGATGGGCGCGAGTCAGATCGACCGGTTCGGCAACCAGAACATCTCCTGCATCGGCGACTGGGAGCGGCCCCGGCGACAGCTGCTCGGGGTGCGCGGGGCACCGGTCAACACGCTGAACAACCCGACGAGTTACTGGGTCCCGAAGCACTCACGGCGGGTCTTCGTCGAGAAGGTCGACATGGTCTGCGGGGTGGGCTACGACCACGCGGCCGCCCACCCGGAAACGGCTCGCTACCACCGCATCCCGCGTGTCGTCTCCGACCTGGGCGTCTTCGACTTCGCGACCCCGGACCACTCGATGCGCCTGGCCTCACTGCACCCGGGGGTCACTGTGGAGGAGGTGCGCGAGGCCACCGCCTTCGAGCCGGCGGTCCCGGACGAGGTGCCGACGACCCGCGAGCCCACGGCCGAGGAACTGCGGCTGATCCGCGAGGTGCTCGACCCGACCGGCAGCCGGGCCAGGGAGGTCGGTTCGTGATGGAGACGGCGCTCACCCGCCTCATCGGCATCCGGCACCCGATCGTCCAGACCGGCATGGGCTGGGTGGCGGGCCCCCGTCTCGTCTCCGCGACGGCGAACGCGGGCGCGCTCGGCATCCTGGCCTCCGCGACGATGCCGACCGACCGGCTGCGCGAGGCGATACGGGAGGTGAAGTCCCGTACGGACGCGCCGTTCGGGGTGAATCTGCGGGCCGACGCGGCGGACGCCGGCGACCGGGTGAGCATCATGATCGAGGAGGGTGTCCGGGTCGCCTCCTTCGCCCTCGCTCCCTCCCCCGAGTTGATCGCGGAGCTGAAGGGGGCGGGTGTGGTGGTCATCCCCTCCGTCGGCGCGCGACGGCACGCGGAGAAGGTCGCGGCGTGGGGCGCGGACGCCGTGATCGTGCAGGGCGGCGAGGGCGGCGGGCACACCGGCGAGGTGGCGACGACGGTGCTGCTGCCGCAGGTGGTCGACGCGGTGCGGATACCGGTCGTGGCGGCGGGCGGCTTCTTCGACGGACGGGGCCTGGTCGCGGCACTGGCGTACGGGGCGGCGGGGGTCGCGATGGGCACGCGGTTCCTGCTCACCTCGGACTCGACGGTGCCGGACACGGTGAAGGCGCGGTATCTGGCGGCGACGGTCCGGGACGTCACCGTGACCCGGGCGGTGGACGGTCTGCCGCACCGGATGCTGCGCACGGAGCTGGTGGACTCCCTGGAGGACTCCGGCCGCGCGCGGGCCCTGCTGCACGCCCTGCGCCACGCGGCCGGCTTCCGCAGGCTGTCCGGGCTGAGCTGGCGGCAGATGGCGCGCGACGGGCTGGCGATGAAGCACGGCAAGGAGCTGTCCTGGAGCCAGGTACTGCTCGCCGCGAACACGCCGATGCTGCTGAAGTCGGCGATGGTGGACGGCCGTACGGATCTCGGGGTGATGGCGTCCGGGCAGGTCGCCGGGGTGATCGAGGACCTGCCCTCGTGCGCGGAGCTGGTGGCGGGGGTGATGGCTCAAGCGGAGGAAATCATCGGCGAGTTGGCGCGGGGCGGTGCTTCAATGCGCACATGACGGAGACGATCAGAGAGCCGTGGGGATCGAGTGTTTTCGGTGCGGGGAGCGTGCGGGTCGAGCCGCAGCTCGTCCGGGTGAGGTTGTCGGTGGATGTGCTGGAGCCCCTGCCGGACAAGGCGTTCCAGGAGGCGGGCGCTGCCGTGGCGCGGCTGCGTGAAGTACTGCGCGGGCACGGGATACCGGACGCGTCGGTGTCGGGCTCCCGGCTCAAGCTCAGCTCTGACTACGACGGGTACGGCGGCGAACGGAAGTTCCTCGGCTACCGCTGCCGGGCCTCGTACGTCATCGAGACCGAGGTGCTCGACGATCTCCAGCAGCTGATCGTGGACGCGGTCGACGCCGGGGCGCACCACATCGACAGCGTCGAGTTCGACGTGCACGACAAGCCGGCGCTGCGGGACGAGGCACGGCGCAAGGCGGTGGCCGCCGCCCGCCGCAAGGCCGAGGTGTACGCGGAGGCGGCGGGCGTGCGGCTGGGCCCGGTGGTGCACATCCAGGACGTGGACTCGGAGTCCTACGAGTTCCGCCAGTACCGGGGCCACGGCGGCGGGGGCGGCACCTCGGCGGGCGACCTCGCACCCGGCATGGTGGAGGTGTCCGCGGGCGTGGTCCTGGGCTTCTCCCTCACCCACTGACCCACCCGGCCCGCTTACCCACGCCGGCCCAGCCACGCCCCCCACCGGCCGCCCGCGCACCGCCCGCCGCCGCGCATCACCGCGCGTTGGCCGGTGGCGGCTGGCGGCTGGCGGCTGGCGGCTGGCGGCCCACTGGCTACCGCGCACGCCCACGCCCCCGATCACCGCGCCGTCACCCACCACTGCTCGCCGGCCGCGCGCCGACTACTACCCGCCGCAGCTCACCACCCAGGCAGCACGCCTACCGCCGCTCCACCGCCCACCACCGCATGGCTCCCGCCCCCTACTCACCTACCGTCCTCAGACCCTCTCAATGATCGTCACGTTCGCCTGGCCGCCGCCCTCGCACATCGTCTGGAGGCCGAAGTGGCCGGCCGTGCGCTCCAGTTCGTGCAGCAGGGTCGTCATGAGTTTGACGCCGGTCGCGCCGAGGGGGTGGCCGAGGGCGATCGCGCCGCCGTTGACGTTGACCTTCTCGGGGTCGGCGCCGGTCTCCTTGAGCCAGGCGAGGACGACCGGGGCGAAGGCCTCGTTGATCTCGACGAGGTCGATGTCGTCGATGGTCAGGCCGGTCTTCTTCAGGGCATGGGCGGTGGCCGGGATGGGGGCGGAGAGCATGCGGATGGGGTCCTCGCCGCGTACGGAGAGGTGGTGGACGCGAGCGCGGGGCCGCAGCCCGTGCTCGCGCACCGCCCGCTCCGAGGCCAGCAGCATCGCCGCCGCCCCGTCGGAGACCTGGGAGGAGCAGGCGGCGGTGACGGTGCCACCGTCGAGGACCGGTTTCAGCCCGGCCATCTTCTCCAGCGAGGTGTCCCGGCGCGGCCCCTCGTCGACCGCGACCTCGCCGAGGGCCACGATCTCCCGCTCGAACCGGCCCTCGTCGATCGCCCGCAGCGCCCGCCGGTGCGACCGCAACGCGAACTCCTCCTGGTCCTCCCGGCTGATCCCCCACTTCGCGGCGATCATCTCGGCGCCCACGAACTGGTTGACGGGCTGGTCCCCGTACCGGGCCCGCCAGCCCTCGCTGCCCGCGAAGGGTCCGGCCGTGAAGCCCAGCGGCTCGGCGGCCTGGCGGGTGGCGAAGGCGATCGGGATCTGCGACATGTTCTGCACACCGCCCGCGACCACCAGGTCCTGCGTGCCGGACAGCACTCCCTGCGCCGCGAAGTGCACGGCCTGCTGCGAGGAGCCGCACTGCCGGTCGATCGTCACTCCGGGCACCTCCTCGGGCAGTCCGGCAGCCAGCCAGCAGGTGCGTGCGATGTCCCCGGCCTGCGGTCCCACCGCGTCCAGACAGCCGAAGACGACGTCCTCGACGGCGGCCGGATCGACGCCCGCGCGCGTGACCAGCTCCTTCAGCACATGCGCGCCCAGGTCGGCCGGATGGACCCCGCTCAGCCCACCTCCCCGCCGCCCCACGGGCGTTCGGACCGCTTCGACGATGTAGGCCTCGGCCATGGCGACTCCCCAATGGGTCACGTACGTACGGCGATCCCGTCCAGCACCATCGACAGGTACTGCCGGGCGATCTCCTCCGGGCTGTGCTGTCCGCCGGGCCGGTACCAGGACGCGGCCACCCACACGGTGTCGCGCACGAACCGGTAGGTGAGACGGACATCGAGGTCGGCCCGGAAGACCCGGGCGGCGACCCCGCGCTCCAGCGTGGACAGCCACGCCTTCTCAAACTTGCGCTGCGACTCGGCGAGGAACGCGAACCGCTCCTGCGCCACCAGCTGCCTGCTCTCCTTCTGGTAGATCGCGACGGCGGCGCGGTGCCGGTCGATCTCCCGGAACGACTCGGTGACCAGGGCCTCCAGGGTCTCGCGCGGGTCCAACTCGGCGTCCAGGACGGTGTCGTAGCCGCTCCACAGCTCGTCGAGGAAGGTGCGCAGGATTTCCTCCAGCATCGATTCCTTGGAGTCGAAGTGGTAGTAGAGGCTGCCCGCGAGCATGCCCGCGTGGTCGGCGATCTTGCGTACGGTGGTGGCGTTGTAGCCCTGCTCGGCGAAGACCTCGGCGGCGGTCTCGAGGAGTTCGCGGCGCCGGGCGGGCGCGGCGGTCACCTGGGGCTTCTTCTTGGTCGGCACGGATACATTCTCGTCCTAGGCGCGCTGGCTGCTGACGGAGACGACCTCTCCCGTCATGTACGAGGAGTAGCCGGACGCCAGGAAGACGATCACGTTGGCCACCTCCCAGGGTTCCGCGTACCGGCCAAAGGCCTCGCGCGCGGTCAGTTCCTCCAGCAGCTCGGGGGTCGTCACCTTCACCAGGTGCGGGTGCATGGCGAGACTCGGCGAGACGGCGTTGACCCGCACCCCGTACTCGGCCGCCTCCAGCGCCGCGCACCGGGTCAGAGCCATCACGCCGGCCTTGGCGGCGGCGTAGTGGGCCTGTCCGGCCTGGGCGCGCCAGCCGACGACGGAGGCGTTGTTGACGATGACCCCGCCACCGCCGTTCCCCACGCCACCGCCGCCGCTGTAGCGCATCAGCCGCAGCGCGGCCCGGGTGCACCGGAAGGTGCCGTTCAAGGTCACGTCCAGGACCCGGCTCCACTGCTCGTCGGTCATGTCGGCGAGGGGTGAGGTGCCGCCGAGGCCGGCGTTGTTGACGACGACGTCCAGGCGTCCGTGCGCGCTCACCGCCGTCTCGAACAGGGCCCGCACCTGGGCCTCGTCGGTGACGTCGCACGGCACTGCGGCCACCGCACCCGGGAAGTCCCGGGCCAGCTCGGCCTCGTACTCCTTCAGCCGCCGCCCGTGGGCGTCGCTGATCAGCACGCGGGCGCCCTCCTCCAGGAAGCGGCGCGCGGTGGCGCCGCCGATGCCCGCTCCGGCCGCCGCGGTGATGACGGCGGTGCGACCGGTCAGCAGGCCGTGCCCGGGCACGTACGCCGGAGTCTCGACCGTTGTCATAAGGCCACGCTAATCTACCAAACACTTGTTAGGGAAGGAGGGCGACGACCGTGGACCTCACCGACTCGCGCGCCGACGAGGAGTTCCGCGCGGAGGCCAGGGCCTGGCTCACCGCGCATGTACCGGCCGACCCGCTGCCGTCCCTGGAGACCGCGGAGGGCTTCGCGGCGCACCGGGCGTGGGAGGCGGAGCTGGCGGCGGACCGCTGGTCGGTGGTCAACTGGCCGGCGGAGTACGGCGGACGTGACGCCGGTCTCCTGCGCTGGCTGGCCTTCGAGGAGGAGTACTGGGCGGCGGGCGCGCCGGGGCGGGTGAGTCAGAACGGGATCAGTCTGCTGGCGCCGACCCTCTTCGACCACGGCACCGAGGAGCAGCGGGCGCGGGTGCTGCCGTCGATGGCCACCGGCGAGGTGATCTGGGCGCAGGCGTGGTCCGAGCCCGAGGCGGGCTCGGACCTGGCCTCCCTCAGATCGCGGGCGGTGCGCACGGACGGCGGCTGGCTGCTGACCGGGCAGAAGACCTGGTCGTCCCGGGCCGCCTTCGCCGACCGCGCCTTCGGCCTGTTCCGCAGCGACCCGGACACGCCGAAACCCCACCAGGGCCTGACCTACCTGATGTTCGGCCTGCGTAGCCCAGGCGTCACGGTCCGTCCGATCGGCCGCCTCGACGGGAAGCCGGCGTTCGCCGAGCTCTTCCTGGACGACGTGTTCGTGCCGGACGAGGACGTGATCGGCGCGCCCGGCGAGGGCTGGCGGATCGCGATGTCGACGGCGGGGAACGAGCGGGGGCTGATGCTGCGCTCCCCGGGCCGTTTCCTCGCCGGTGCCGAAAGACTCCGCGCCCTCTGGGAGGAGCGGGGAAGTCCGCCCCACGCACACGACCAGGTGGCCGACGCCCTGATCGGCGCCCGCGCCTACCAGCTCTTCACCGACGCGGCGGCCTCCCGCTTCCTGGACGGCGACTCCATCGGGCCCGAGTCCAGCCTGAACAAGGTCTTCTGGTCCGAGTACGACATCGCGCTGCACGAGACGGCCCTCGACCTGCTCGGCGAGGAGGGCGAGTCGGCGGACACGGCCTGGGCCGAGGGCTACGTCTTCTCCCTCGCCGGCCCGATCTACGCGGGCACCAACGAGATCCAGCGCGACATCATCGCCGAGCGCCTGCTGGGCCTGCCGAAGGGACGCCGCTGATGCGTTTTCTGCTCGACGCCGAACAGCGGGCGTTCGCGGCCTCGTTGGACGCCCTGCTCACGGCCTCCGACACGCCGTGCGCCATACGGGAGTGGGGCCGCGGCGAACGGGCGAGCGGCCGTGCGCTGTGGCGCCGTGTCGCCGAAGCGGGGGTGTTCGGTCTCGCCGTACCGGAGGAGTACGGCGGCCTGGGCGTCCGTCCCGTGGAACTCGCCGTCGCGTTCGTGGAGTTGGGGCGGCACGCGGTACCGGGACCTGTGGTGGAGACGGTCGTCGCGGCCGCCCTGCTCGGTGAGCCGAGTCCGTCCGCCAAGCGCCTGTTGCCGTCGCTGGCCTCGGGCGAGGCGCTGGCGACGGTGGCGCACGAGGGGTCGTACGCCCTCGACGGGGAGGCGGCGGACGTCCGTCTCTCGCTGGCACCCGACGGCCTGCGCCTCGCCCCCGGTCACGGTCCGGTACGCCCGTCCCTCGACCCCGCCCGCCGCCTCACCCCCCTGACCCCGGGCGGCGAACTCCTCACCGCCGAGCCGCCCGTGGAGCACGCCCTCGCCCACGCCCGTCTCGCCACCGCCGCCCAGGCCCTCGGTGTCGGGCTCGCCCTCCTCGACCGGACCGTCGCGTACGTGAAACAGCGCACCCAGTTCGGCGTCCCCATAGGCTCCTTCCAGGCCGTGAAGCACCGACTGGCCGATGTCAAGATCGCCTTGGAGTTCGCGCGGCCCCTGGTGTTCGGAGCCGCGCTCACCATGGCGCCCGCCGACGTGGCCGCCGCCAAGGTCGCGGCCTGCGAGGCGGCGTACCGGGCCGCCCGTACCGCGCTCCAGTCGCACGGCGCGATCGGGTACACCGCGGAGTACGACCTGTCCCTGTGGCTGACCAAGGCCCGAGCGCTGCGCACCGCGTGGGGCACGCCGCGGGAGTGCCGGGCGCTGGTGGTCAGTGGTGGTGGTCGCCGCTGGTGAGCTCCCGGTACTCCTCCACGGTCGGTTTGGCGATCCGCGAATCGGGCCCGAACATCGCCCGCGCCAGCTGGGCGCGCACCCGCTGGGCGACGGTGACCGGCCGGCGCACGCCGTTGGCGTCGACGAGCGGGCCGATCTCGTAGGGCGGGTTCTGTTCGTGCTGAGTGAGGGTGAACAGCTGGTCCTGCGGGAGCGGTTCGTGCACCTCGACGAACTCGCCGGTCGGCAGCCGCTTGATGGTGCCGGTCTCCCGGCCGTGCAGCACCTTGTCCCGGTCCCGGCGCTGCAGGCCCAGGCAGACCCGTTTGGTGACGATGAAGGCGACGACCGGCGCCGCGAAGAAGGCGACCCGCACGAACCAGGTGATGGCGTTGATGGACAGGTGCAGATGCGTGGCCACGATGTCGTTGCCGCCGCCGATCAGCAGCACCACGTACAGGGCGAGCCAGGCGACACCGAGTCCGGTGCGCACGGGCGCGTTGCGCGGCCGGTCCAGGATGTGGTGCTCGCGTCTGTCCCCGGTGATCCACGCCTCGACGAAGGGATACAGCCCGAGGGCGAGCAGGATCAGCGGGAAGAGCGAGAAGGGGATGAGGACGCCCAGCACGAGGGTGTGGCCCCAGGCGTTGATCTCCCATCCCGGCATCACCCGGATCAGTCCCTCGGAGAAGCCGAGATACCAGTCGGGCTGGGCGCCGGTGGTCACCAGGTCCGGTCGGTAGGGGCCGAAGGCCCACACGGGGTTGATGCTGGCGATGCCGCCCATCACGGCCAGCACGCCGAAGACGAGGAAGAAGAAGCCGCCGGCCTTGGCCATGTAGACGGGCAGGAAGGGCATGCCGACCACGGTCTTCTGGTCGCGCCCGGGCCCGGGGTACTGGGTGTGCTTGTGGTAGAAGACCAGGATCAGATGGGCGACCACCAGCCCCAGCATCAGCCCTGGCAGCAGCAGGACGTGGACCGGGAAGAGCCGCGAGATGATGTCGTGGCCCGGGAACTCCCCGCCGAACAGGAACATCGACAGATACGTGCCGACGATCGGGATCGACAGGATCGCGCCGTCGGCGAAGCGGATGCCGGTGCCGGAGAGCAGGTCGTCGGGGAGCGAGTAGCCGGTCAGGCCGGTGATGATGCCGAGCATCAGCAGGGTCCAGCCGAACAGCCAGTTGACCTCGCGGGGCTTGCGGAAGGCGCCGGTGAAGAACACCCGCATCATGTGCACCAGCATGCCGGTGACGAAGACCAGCGCCGCCCAGTGGTGGATCTGCCGGATGAGCAGTCCGCCGCGCACGTCGAAGCTGATGTCGAGCGCGGACTCGTAGGCGCGGGTCATCCGGACACCGTTGAGCGGCACGTACGAGCCGTGGTAGACGACCTCGACCCCGCTGGGCTCGAAGAACAGGGTCAGGTAGATGCCGGTGAGGATCAGGATGATGAAGCTGTACAGGCAGATCTCGCCGAGCATGAAGGACCAGTGGTCCGGAAAGACCTTGCGCATGTTGGCCTTGGCCAGGGCGTAGAGGCCGAGCCGTCCGTCGGCCCAGTCGGCGACCTTCTCGCCCTTGCCCGGGGGCTCCCTGCGCGCCGAAGCCCCGTGGTTTTCCGCACGTGCGCCGTCCATAGGTTCGTCGCCTCCCCGTCGGATCAACATCAGGGTGGCACGCGCCCCGGGGCTGAGCCAACGGTGCGTTCAGGACGGCGGCACGATTCCCTGCGCCCGCGCCGCCACCAGCCACTTCGGAAACTCACTCACGAGCCGGTCGTACAGCTCGGCGTCCGACACCTTCCGCGGGTCGGCCCCGGCGTGGAAGAACCCGGCGTTGTCCACGACCCGCTTGTCCGGCACCGCCAGGTCGTCGAGCCGGCGCAGGAAGTCGAACTGCTTGCTGTGCGGGTCCCCGAAGCCCACGAACTGCCAGAACAGCGGCAGCCCGGCCGCCTTGCACAGGTACCGTTCGGCGGCGAGCTTGTTGATCGGGCCGCCGTCGGTCTGGAAGACCACCAGGGCGGGGTCGGTGGAGCCGCTGTCGAGGTAGTGGTCGATCACGGCGTCCATGGCCAGGTGGTAGCTGGTCTTGCCCATGTGCCCGAGCCCGGCCAGGATCTTCTCGATGCGCCCCGCGTGGTCGGCGAGCGCGATCTCGGTCTCGGCGTCGACGTCCGTCGAGAAGAACACCACCGGCACGCTTCCGTCGTCGTCGAGATGCGCGGACAGCCCGAGCACCCGGTCGGCCAGCGCCTGCACACTGCCGTCGTTGTAGTACGGCTTCATCGAGCCGGAGTAGTCGACGACGAGGTACACGGCGGCCCGTAGCCCGTCGAGCCCGTGCTTGCGCAGCGAGACCCCGGCGCTCTTGTAGAGGCTGACCAGGGCCGGCGCGGTCTCCTCGACCTTCTTCAGACTGATCGCAACCATGGCCCCTACTCTCCCATCCGTCACCTGTGTTCGTTATTTTGTTCGCCGCCGTCCCCACCGGCTCACCGTTCGTCCCATCCCCTCCGAGGAGCCGGCGTGGAACCCGAGTCCACCGTCACCACCTGCTACCGCCATCCCGCGGTGGAGTCCCACGTCCGCTGCACCCGCTGCGACCGCTACATCTGCCCGGACTGTATGCGGGAGGCGTCCGTCGGCCACCAGTGCGTGGAGTGCGTACGTCAGGGCGCGCGGTCGGTGCGGCAGGCGCGCACGGCGTTCGGCGGGCGGATCACCACGGCGCCCGTGGTGACGTACGTCCTGATCGGGCTCAATGTGCTCGCGTATCTGGGCGAGCTGGTGCGGCCTTCGGTCGTGGACCGGTTCGAGATGCTGGGCCGGGGGCTGGTCGGGCCGGACGGCGGGCACTACGTGTGGGTGGCCGGGTACCCCTCGGCCTTCCACCCCGAGGGTGTCGTCGACGGGGAGTGGTACCGGCTGCTGACCGGCGCGTTCCTGCATCTGCCGCCGACCGGGGGCACATTCGGGATCCTGCACATCGTGATGAACATGGTGTCGCTGTGGAACATCGGCCGGGTGGTCGAGTTCCAGCTCGGCCGGATCCGGTACGTCACCCTGTATCTGCTGTCGGCGCTGGGCGGCTCGGTGCTGGTGCTGCTGCTCGCGCCGGACACCCCGACGCTGGGCGCGTCCGGCGCGATCTTCGGGCTCGGCGCCGCGTACTACGTCATGGCCCGGCGGCTGGGCGCCGACATGAGTCAGGTCAACCGTTTCATGGCGGGCCTGCTGCTGTGGCTGCTGATCTCCGCGGGCCTCACCTCATGGCAGGGCCACCTCGGCGGACTGCTGGCCGGCGCCGTGGTGACCGTCGCCTTCGCCTACGCGCCCCGCGACCAGCGCCGCACCCTCGTCCAGGCGGGCGCGTGCGTGACCCTGCTGGCGCTGCTGGTGATCCTGGCGATGGCGAAGGTCGCGGAGCTGACGGTCTGAACAGCCGAAAAGGCGACAGCGCCTGCCCGTAGTCCGGTCGGGGACTGGGCAGACGCCGTCACGGGGGGTCTGGGGGGATACCCCCCAGACAACCAGCCCGTACGCCTTTGTACGGGACGTTCCTGGTGAACCGTCAGACCATCAGCGCGCGGTCCGTCGGGCGGATCGGGGCCGGCAGGTCGCTGGCGCCGGTCAGGAAGCGGTCGACGCCGCGGGCGGCCGAGCGGCCCTCCGCGATCGCCCACACGATGAGCGACTGGCCGCGGCCGGCGTCACCGGCGACGAAGATCCCGGGGACGTTGGTCTGGAAGTCGGCGTCGCGGGCGATGTTGCCCCGCTCGTCGAGGTCCAGGCCGAACTGGTCGACCAGGCCGTTGTCCCGGTCGGTGCCGGTGAAGCCCATCGCCAGCGTCACCAGCTGGGCCGGGATCTTGCGCTCGGTGCCCGGCTTCGGGGTGAGCCTGCCGTCGATGAACTCGACCTCGGTGAGGTGCAGCCACTGGACGTTGCCGTCCTCGTCGCCCTCGAAGTGGGTGGTGGAGACGGAGTAGACCCGCTCGCCGCCCTCCTCGTGCGCGGAGGTCACCTTGTACAGCATGGGGAAGGTCGGCCACGGCTGGGTGACGGCGTTCCGCTCGTCGCCCGGCCGGGGCATGATCTCCAGCTGGGTGACGGAGGCCGCGCCCTGGCGGTGGGCGGTGCCCACGCAGTCAGCGCCGGTGTCGCCGCCGCCGATGACCACGACGTGCTTGCCCTCGGCCGAGACCGGGGAGACGACGTAGTCGCCCTCCTGGACCTTGTTCGACAGCGGCAGGTACTCCATGGCCTGGTAGATGCCCTTGAGCTCGCGGCCCGGCACCGGCAGGTCCCGCGCGGTCGTCGCACCGGCGGCGATGACGATGGCGTCGTACCGCTTCTTCAGGTCGGTCGCCTTGAGGTCGCGGCCGATCTCGATGCCGGTACGGAAGCGGGTGCCCTCCGCGCGCATCTGCTCGATACGGCGGTTGATGTGCCGCTTCTCCATCTTGAACTCGGGGATGCCGTAGCGGAGCAGGCCGCCGATGCGGTCGGCGCGCTCGTAGACGGCGACGGTGTGGCCGGCCCGGGTCAGCTGCTGGGCGGCGGCCAGGCCCGCCGGGCCCGAGCCGATGACGGCGACGGTCTTGCCGGACAGGCGCTCCGGGATCTGCGGGGCGACGTCACCGGTCTCCCACGCCTTGTCGATGATCGAGACCTCGACGTTCTTGATGGTCACCGGCGGCTGGTTGATGCCCAGCACACACGCCGACTCGCACGGGGCCGGGCACAGCCGCCCCGTGAACTCGGGGAAGTTGTTCGTCGCGTGCAGGCGCTCCGAAGCCGCCGACCAGTCCTCGCGGTAGGCGTAGTCGTTCCACTCGGGGATCAGGTTCCCCAGCGGACAGCCGTTGTGACAGAACGGGATACCGCAGTCCATGCAGCGGCTGGCCTGCTTGCTGATGATCGGCAGCAGGGAGCCGGGGACGTAGACCTCGTTCCAGTCCTTCAGGCGGTCCTCGACCGGACGGGACTTGGCGACCTCACGGCCGTGGTTCAGAAAGCCCTTCGGGTCAGCCATTGATCGCCGCCTCCATCATCTTCTCGGTGATCTCGGACTCGGAGAGTCCCGCCTGCTCGGCGGCGTCCTTGGCGGCGAGCACTGCCTTGTACGTGCTGGGGATGATCTTGCTGAAGCGTTCGACCGCGGTGTCCCACTCGGCCAGCAGCTTCTCGGCCACCGTGGAGGCGGTCTCCTCCTGGTGCCGGCGCACCACGTCGTGCAGCCACTGCTTGTCGGTGTCGTCCAGCTCCTCGACCGACTCCAGGTTGCCGACGTTGACGTTGTCCCGGTCGAGGTCGATCACGTACGCGACACCGCCGGACATACCGGCCGCGAAGTTGCGGCCCGTCGGGCCGAGCACCACCGCGCGTCCGCCGGTCATGTACTCGCAGCCGTGGTCGCCCACGCCCTCGGAGACGACCGTCGCGCCGGAGTTGCGGACACAGAACCGCTCACCGGTACGACCGCGCAGGAACAGCTCGCCGCCGGTCGCGCCGTAGGCGATGGTGTTGCCCGCGATGGTCGAGAACTCGGCGAGGTGGTCGGCGCCCCGGTCGGGACGGACGATCACCCGGCCGCCGGAGAGGCCCTTGCCGACGTAGTCGTTGGCGTCGCCCTCCAGGCGCAGCGTGACACCGCGCGGGAGGAAGGCGCCGAAGGACTGGCCCGCGGAACCGGTGAAGGTGATGTCGATGGTGTCGTCGGGCAGGCCGGCGCCACCGAACTTCTTCGTCACCTCGTGGCCGAGCATGGTGCCGACCGTGCGGTTGATGTTGCGGATGGCGACCTGGGCGCGCACCGGCTGGGCGTCGGTCGCGGAGTCCGCGGCCAGGGCGTCGGCGGCGAGCTTGATCAGCTCGTTGTCGAGCGCCTTCTCCAGGCCGTGGTCCTGGGCGATCACCTGGTGGCGGACCGCGCCCTCGGACAGCGACGGCACGTGGAACAGCGGGGCCAGGTCCAGGCCCTGCGCCTTCCAGTGGTCGACCGCGCGGGTCACGTCGAGTGCCTCGGCGTGGCCGACGGCCTCCTCGATGGAGCGGAAGCCGAGCTCGGCCAGGATCTCGCGGACCTCCTGGGCGATGTACTGGAAGAAGTTGACCACGTACTCGGCCTTGCCGGAGAAGCGGTCGCGCAGGACCGGGTTCTGGGTGGCGATGCCGACCGGGCAGGTGTCCAGGTGGCAGACGCGCATCATGATGCAGCCGGAGACGACGAGCGGCGCGGTCGCGAAACCGAACTCCTCGGCGCCGAGCAGCGCGGCGATGACGACGTCACGGCCGGTCTTGAGCTGGCCGTCGGTCTGGACCACGATCCGGTCGCGCAGGCCGTTGAGCAGCAGGGTCTGCTGGGTCTCGGCGAGGCCGAGCTCCCAGGGGCCGCCCGCGTGCTTCAGCGAGGTCAGCGGGGAGGCGCCCGTGCCGCCGTCGTGACCGGAGATGAGCACGACGTCCGCGTGCGCCTTGGACACACCCGCCGCGACCGTGCCGACGCCGACCTCGGAGACCAGCTTGACGTGAATCCGCGCCTGCGGGTTCGCGTTCTTCAGGTCGTGGATCAGCTGGGCCAGGTCCTCGATGGAGTAGATGTCGTGGTGCGGCGGCGGGGAGATCAGACCGACGCCCGGGGTCGAGTGACGGGTCTTGGCGACCCACGGGTACACCTTGTGGCCGGGCAGCTGGCCGCCCTCGCCGGGCTTGGCGCCCTGGGCCATCTTGATCTGGATGTCGTCCGCGTTGACCAGGTACTCGGAGGTCACGCCGAAGCGGCCGGAGGCGACCTGCTTGATGGCGGACCGGCGGGCCGGGTCGTACAGACGGTCCGGGTCCTCGCCGCCCTCACCGGTGTTGGACTTGCCGCCCAGCTGGTTCATGGCGATGGCGAGCGTCTCGTGCGCCTCGCGCGAGATGGAGCCGTACGACATGGCGCCGGTGGAGAAGCGCTTGACGATCTCGGAGACCGGCTCGACCTCGTCGATGGAGATCGAGGGACGGTCCGACTTGAAGCCGAACAACCCGCGCAGCGTCATCAGCCGCTCGGACTGCTCGTTCACCCGCTCGGTGTACTTCTTGAAGATGTCGTAGCGGCCGGTGCGCGTGGAGTGCTGGAGGCGGAAGACCGTCTCGGGGTCGAACAGGTGCGGCTCGCCCTCGCGGCGCCACTGGTACTCGCCGCCTATGTCCAGGGCGCGGTGGGCGGGCGCGATGCCGGAGGCCGGGTAGGCCTTGGCGTGGCGGGCGGCGACCTCCTTGGCGACGACGTCGATGCCGACACCGCCGATCTTGGTGGCCGTACCACTGAAGTACTTGGCGACGAACGCGTCGTCGAGACCGACGGCCTCGAAGACCTGGGCGCCCCGGTAGGAGGCGACCGTGGAGATGCCCATCTTCGACATGACCTTCAGCACGCCCTTGCCGAGGGCGTAGATCAGGTTGCGGATGGCCTGCTCGGGCTCGATGCCGGAGAGGAAGGTACCGGCGCGGACCAGGTCCTCGACCGACTCCATCGCCAGGTACGGGTTCACGGCCGCGGCGCCGTAGCCGATGAGCAGGGCGACGTGGTGGACCTCGCGGACGTCGCCGGCCTCGACCAGCAGGCCCACGTGGGTGCGCTGCTTGGTGCGGATGAGGTGGTGGTGGACGGCCGCGGTGAGCAGCAGCGAGGGGATCGGCGCGTGCTCGGCGTCGGAGTGGCGGTCCGACAGGACGATCAGCCGGGCGCCGTTGCCGATGGCGGCGTCGGCCTCGGCGCAGATCTCCTCGATGCGCGCCGCGAGGGCGTCACCGCCGCCGGAGACCCGGTACAGACCGGAGAGGGTCGCGGCCTTGAAGCCGGGCATGTCGCCGTCGGCGTTGATGTGGATGAGCTTGGCCAGCTCGTCGTTGTCGATGACCGGGAAGGGCAGCACGACGGAGCGACAGGAGGCGGCGCTCGGGTCGAGCAGGTTGCCCTGCGGGCCCAGCGACGAGCGCAGGGAGGTGACCAGCTCCTCGCGGATCGCGTCCAGCGGAGGGTTGGTGACCTGCGCGAACAGCTGGGTGAAGTAGTCGAACAGCAGCCGCGGGCGCTCGGAGAGCGCGGCGATCGGGCTGTCCGTACCCATCGAACCGATCGGCTCGGCACCGGCCTTGGCCATCGGCGCGAGGATGACGCGCAGTTCTTCCTCGGTGTAGCCGAAGGTCTGCTGGCGGCGGGTGACCGAGGCGTGGGTGTGGACGATGTGCTCGCGCTCGGGCAGGTCGCCCAGCTCGATCTCGCCGGCCTCGATCCACTCGGCGTAGGGCTGCTCGGCGGCGAGGGTCGCCTTGATCTCGTCGTCCTCGATGATGCGGTGCTCGACGGTGTCGACGAGGAACATCTTGCCGGGCTGCAGCCGGCCCTTGCGGACGACCTTGGCCGGGTCGATGTCCAGGACGCCGACCTCGGAGCCGAGGACGACCAGACCGTCGTCGGTGACCCAGTAGCGGCCGGGGCGCAGGCCGTTGCGGTCGAGGACCGCGCCGACCTGGGTGCCGTCGGTGAAGGTGACACAGGCCGGGCCGTCCCAGGGCTCCATCATCGTGGAGTGGAAGTTGTAGAAGGCGCGGCGGGCCGGGTCCATGGAGTCGTGGTTCTCCCACGCCTCCGGGATCATCATCAGCACGGAGTGCGGCAGCGAACGCCCGCCCAGGTGCAGCAGTTCGAGCACCTCGTCGAAGGTCGCCGAGTCGGAGGCGTCCGGCGTACAGATCGGGAAGACGCGCTCCAGGCCCCTGTCCCCGAACAGGTCGGAGACCAGCTGCGATTCGCGGGCACGCATCCAGTTGCGGTTGCCCATGACGGTGTTGATCTCACCGTTGTGCGCGACGAAGCGGTACGGGTGCGCGAGGGGCCACGACGGGAAGGTGTTCGTGGAGAACCGGGAGTGCACGAGCGCGATCGCGGAGGCGAAGCGGCGGTCGGACAGGTCCGGGAAGAAGGGCTCGAGCTGACCGGTGGTCAGCATGCCCTTGTAGACGATGGTGCGCGCGGAGAGCGACGGGAAGTAGACACCGACCTCGCGCTCGGCGCGCTTGCGCAGCGCGAAGGCCTTGCGGTCGAGAACGATGCCCTTCGAGGCGTTGTCCGTGACGAAGATCTGGCGGAAGGCGGGCATCGTCGAGCGGGCGGTGGCGCCGAGCAGTTCGGGGGCGACCGGGACCTCGCGCCAGCCGAGGACGGTGAGGCCCTCGTCGTCGGCGATCGTCTCGATGCGTGAGACGGCGTCCTCGGCCCCCTCCTCAGGCAGGAAGGCGATGCCGACCGCGTAACCGCCCGCCTCGGGCAGTTCGAATCCGGCCACGTCACGGAGGAACGCGTCGGGCACCTGGGAGAGGATGCCGGCGCCGTCCCCGGAGTCCGGCTCCGAGCCGGTGGCACCGCGGTGTTCGAGGTTGCGCAGGACGGTCAGGGCCTGTTCGACCAGGGTGTGGGACGCCTCGCCGGTGAGGGTGGCAACGAAGCCGACGCCGCACGCGTCGCGCTCGAAGCGGGGGTCGTACATACCCTGCGCAGCAGGGCGAGCATCCATGAAGGACCAGTTCTGGCCATTCGCGGAATGCTGGGACGGCTGGCGCGGCGTACGCATCGGCTCTCCCGTCGTCGTCTCAAGTGGCATGCAGATTGCCGAGGGACGACGTTGGCCCTCTGCGGAGTGCAAAATTTCGTGCAGGTTACATGATGGAGCGGTTCTCGGGAACCGGGATATTCCGTTCCAGCATGCGGACACCGCTCGGCTGCAGCGCGGGTGCCGCGCCTGCGGTGGAAGCTATGGGGACCGGACGGGACAGATCGATGTCCGCCGACCCGAAAGACGGGGAGGGCCGCGTCGCCCTTCCCGGTGGTGCGCGGCAGGCCTCATTGCCCACAGCGCTTACGGCTCATGCCCGGTGGAAAACCATTCGAAACCAGCGGGTAACGGCTACTTATGCGGCCCAACGCATAAGTTCCAGCCGAGCTATCCTACGGCCGTTCCGAACAGACTGCCCAGGGCGTACGTCACACCGGCCGCGGCGCCGCCGAGCGCGAGCTGCCGCAGCCCGCTGTACCACCAGCTGCGCGCGGTCACCCGGGCCACCACGGCACCGCACGCGAACAGCCCGATGAAGGCGAGCAGCAGGGCGGGCCACAGCGCGGTCGCACCGAGCAGATACGGCAGTACGGGAAGCAGCGCGCCCAGGGCGAAGGACCCGAAGGACGACACGGCCGCGACCAGCGGAGACGGCAGGTCCGAGGGGTCGATGCCGAGCTCCTCGCGGGCGTGGATCTCCAGCGCCTGCTCGGGATCGCGGGACAGCTGCCGGGCGACCTCACGGGCCAGCTCCGGCTCGACGCCGCGCGCCTGGTAGAGCGCGGCGAGCTCGGCCTCCTCGTCCGCCGGGTGCTTCCTCAGCTCGGCGCGCTCGACGTCCAGCTCGGCCTCGACGAGCTCGCGCTGGGAGGCGACGGAGGTGTACTCACCCGCGGCCATCGAGAAGGCGCCGGCGGCGAGACCCGCGAGGCCGGTCAGCACGATGGTGTTCGGACTCACGGCGCCGCCCGCGACACCGGTCATCAGCGCGAGGTTGGAGACGAGCCCGTCCATCGCCCCGAACACCGCCGGCCGCAGCCACCCACCGTTGACGTCACGGTGCGTGTGGTTGTCGCGGTGGGCCTCGTGGAGCGTGGCCTCGGTCTCGATGATCGCCATTGCGGGGTCCCCCAGGAAAGCTAAGCCAAAGCTAACTTTGGACAGGTTCTAATTTCCGACAACGCAGAACCTACGCCTCCGCATTCCCCGCCGCCAGCAAGGAAAGGCTGGGCTAACCTGCGACTTTGCCGATCGACCGGGTGACATGGAGCCCGGCGAGGCTGGGGTCAACCGCCGATGGTGGGACACATGGGCCATGCCATCGATCCGCGAACGGGCACGCGGCGCACTGCTCGGTCTGGCCGTGGGGGACGCCCTCGGGGCGCCCGCGGAGAACATGAAACCGTCCGAGATCCGCGCCCGCTGGGGCCGGATCACGGGGTACGTCAAGGACGTACCGGCCGGCACGGACGACACGGAGTACGCGATCTTCTCGGGCCTGCTACTGGCCCGCCACGGCTCGGCCCTCACCCCCGCCCACGTGGAGGCGGCCTGGCACGAGTGGATCGCCGACCGCGCCGAGGGCCCCTTCCGCGGGGCGGGCTTCAGCGAGCGCGGCACCCTGGAGAACCTCCGCCGCGGTCTCGCCGCCCCCATCTCCGCCCAGCACCGGCACGCCTGGAGCGACGGTCTCGCCATGCGCGCGGCCCCCTTCGGCGTCTTCGCCGCGGGCCGCCCCGCCGAGGCGGCCCGGCTGGCGGCGATCGACGGCTCGGTGAGCCACGAGGGCGAGGGCATCTACGGCGGCCAGGCCGTGGCGGCGGGTGTGGCGGCGGCGATGGCCGGGGCGGCGCCGATCGCGGTGGTGGCCTCCGCCCTCGCCGTCGTCCCGGACGACTCCTGGACGGCCCGCTCCCTGCGCCGGGCCGTGACAGCCGCCCACCGCGGCGAACGCGCGGTCCGCTCGGCGGTGGTGATCGGCGGCTACCCGTGGACGGACCTGGCCCCGGAAGCCGTCGCCCTGGCCTACGGCGCCTACGCGGCGGCAGACGGCGACTTCCGCGACGCGGTCCTCACGGCGGTCAACATGGGCCGCGACGCCGACACGACGGCGGCGGTGGCGGGCGCGCTGGCGGGAGCGACACAGGGCGTCGCCGCGATCCCGGCCGACTGGGCGGCGGCGATCACCCCGGCGAGGGGCAGCTGCCTGCCGGCGATGGCGGGCCACCACGTCCTGGAGGTGGCGGACCTGCTGACGGAGGACGAGGAGACATCGGTACGTCCCCCGGACCCCACGTCCTTCACCCTGGCACCCGACACTGAGGCGGGGGTAGTCCGGTGAGGCCCCCAGGCCCCTGGGACGAGGGAGCCACCAGCGAACCGACGCCCACGGCGCAGCCGGACGCTCCCGCGGCCGCCGACGGCGGGGACGCCCCACAGGGGCCACCCGCAGCCGACGACGATGGTTGTACGGGTGGTGCGGGTGGGAACGAACCCGCCGAAGGCGAAGCCGAGGCGGTGGACGGCGGCAAGCCCCCGCAAGGACCCGCCGAAGCGGTGCATGGCGGCAAGCCCCCGCAAGGACCCGCCGAAGCGGTGCATGGCGGCAAGCCCCCACAGGGACCCGCCGAGGCGGTGGACGGCGGCAAGCCCCCGCAGGGACCCGCCGAGGCCGACAGGACCGTCGGCCTCCTGCTGGGCCTGGCCGCGGGCGACGCCGCCGGCTGGCCCTCCGCCCGCCACAGAGCCACCCGCATGCCCGACTGGACCCGCCGCCTCACCCGGGAACTCGACAACTTCGCCGAGCACAACGCCACGACCACCCTCCCCGTCCCCATCGCCCTCAACCAACCCCCCGAGCCCCTCCTCCTCGGCCCCTCCGACGACGCCGAGTGGGCGGCCTTCGCCGCCGAGGCCCTCCTCCGCGCCGGCGACGACACCGCCCTCGGCGACCTCAGCCGCGAACGCCGCACCAGAGCCGCCCTCGACCTCACCTGGAACGCCCTGGCCAGCGAGGTCGCCGCCGCGGCCCAACGCGCCCCGGAGGTGGAGTCCGCCGTCCTCCCCCTCCGCGCCCGCATCTCCGTCCGCGCCGGCCTCGGCAACCTCGCCGCCGGCCTCCGCCCGCCCGCCACCGGCCACGACAACCCCCACTACTTCGACGACGCGGCCTGCGTCCGGGCCTGCGTCCTGGCCGTGGCCCACCCGGGCGACCCCCGACTCGCCGCGGACCTCGCCGAGTTCGACGCCCGCTACACCCAGGACGGCGACGGAGTGCACGGAGCCCGCGCGATGGCGGCGGCGGTGTCCCTGGCGCTGACCGGCGCCGACGTCCACACCTGCGTGACGGCCGCCCTCGCCGAACTCCCCGAGACCACCGAGATCGGCCGCAACGCCCGCCACGCGCTCGACCTGGCCCGCCGGGCCGAGTCCGCCTTCGCCCTGGTCCCCCTCCTGGAACACCAGATCGTCGACCACGTCTACAGCTACGGCATCGCGGCCGCCGAAACCGTCCCCGTGGCGCTGGCCCTGACGACCGCCGCAAGGGGCCGTATCGCCGAAGCGGTACCGGCGGCGGCCTGTCTCTCCCGAGTGGCCGACTCCGCCCCCGCCCTCGCCGGCGCCCTGACCGGAGCCCTGGGCGGCGGCAGCACGATCCCGGCCTCCTGGCGGGACGCCTGCCGCACCCTCTCCGGCTGCGCGCTCCCCCGCCTCACCGCCACCGACCTGGTGGAACTCGCCGAACTCCTGGAAGCCACGCAACCGGCCCCACCGGGAGGATGATTCGGGCATGACGCCCAAAGAGCAGGAAACAACCGGCCTCACGGAACAAGCGACAACCAGCCTCGAGGACCGCATCACCGGAGCCCTCGTGGGCGCGGCGGTCGGGGACGCGTTGGGCGGCCCGGTCGAGGGCTACTCCCCCACCCAGATCGTCGAACGTCACGGCGGCCGCGTCCACGGCATCGTCGGCCCCTGGAACGGCGACGCCTGGCGCACGGCCCGCCCCCTCGCCCCGTACCACAAGGGCGACGGTCACGTCACCGACGACACGTTGATGACGCACGCGCTGGTACGGGTCTACGGAACCGTCCGCGACCACCTCGACGCGTACGCGATCGCCGACCATCTGGTCCCCGACCTGATGACGAACCCGCGCTGGATCCCGGAGCTGGAAGCCGAGGCCCTTCCCCTCCACCGCGTCTTCCTCGCCGAGAAATGGCTGGTGACCCGCCTCCACTACGCCCACGCCGACCCGCGCGAGGCCGGCGTCGGCAACATCGTCAACTGCGGCGCCGCGATGTACATGGCCCCGGTCGGCCTGGTCAACGCGGCCGATCCGGCGGCCGCCTACGCCGAGGCCCTGGACGTCGCGGGCGCCCACCAGTCGTCGTACGGCCGGGAGGCGGCGGCCGTCCTCGCGGCGGCGGTGGCGGCGGCCTGCGTCCCCGGTGCCACCCCGGACACGATCGTCTCGACCGTCCTCTCCCTCGCCAAGGACGGCACCCGCGAGGCGATCGAGCGGGTCTGCGAAGTGGCGTCCCGGCACACGGACTTCGAGTCCGCCCTGGCCCCCCTGCGCGAGGCGGTGACACCGTACGACACGGTGGGCCCCGACTACCGCGCCCCCTCCCTCGGCGCCCGCCGCCCCTCCCGTCTGCACTCCATCGAGGAACTCCCCATCGCCCTCGGCATGGTGCTGGTGTCCGGCGGCGACTACCGCCACGCGGTCCTGGGCTCGGTGAACTACGGCCGGGACTGCGACTCGATCGCCACGATGGCGGGCGCCCTGACCGGCGCCCTCGGCTCCCCGGTGCCGGACGACTGGTCCAAGACGGTATCGGAGGCGAGCCGTCTGGACCTGTGGGAACCGGCCCGCGTCCTCACCGAGGTGGCGTACGAGATCTTCGAGCGGGACGTACAGCGGCGGCGGGCGCACGAGGCGGCGTTCACGAGACTCGGAAGCCTCGGATGCTCCGACTGACCTGGGTGCAGCCGGAGGACCTGATCGGCCATGAGCTGCGTCAGGCGGCTCTGGACGGTCGTGAGGCGTCGGTGATCGCGGCGCGCTGGAGGGCGGCGGGGGGTGCGGAAGCCCCGGGCCGAGCGGGTGCGTCGACGGAACGGGCATCGCGCTACCTGCGGCAGCTGGCGGAGGACCTGCTGGACGAACTGGCGGACCTGCCCGGCACGTTGACCGAGGCGGAGCCGACCGACCTCACGAGGATCAAGGCCTGCTGCCCCGACTGGCCCCGGCCGGCCCGAGCGGCCACGAGCCGACTCCGTCTGGAAGCCGCCTGGCTGGGCCGGGCCGCGGGCTGCCTCCTGGGCAAGCCCGTCGAGAAGCTCCCCCTCACCGGCATCCGCCAACTGGCCCGGTCCACCGGCAACTGGCCCCTGAACACCTACTTCACCGCCCGAGGGGTCCCGGAAGACCTCCTCTCACAGCACCCCTGGAACCGCCGCTCGGCCTCCACCTCCCTCGTCGAGAACATCGACGGGATGCCCGAGGACGACGACCTGAACTACCCCCTCCTCAACCTGCTCCTGCTCCAACGCCACGGCCGCCGCTTCACCACCGCCGACGTGGCGAGGCTCTGGCTGGACGAACTCCCCGCCGGCCGCACCTTCACCGCCGAACGCGTCGCCTACCGCAACCTCCTCACCGGCATCGAACCCCCGCACACCGCCCGCCACCGCAACCCCTTCCGCGAATGGATCGGCGCCCTCATCCGCGCGGACGTCCACGGCTGGACCAACCCCGGCGACCCGGCCGCCGCCGCGGAACAGGCCCATGCGGACGCCTCCCTCACCCACACCGGCAACGGCGTCTACGCGGCGATGTTCACCGCGGCCGTCATCGCCGAGGCCGCCACCGGCACCCACGACATCCACAGCTGCCTGAGCACCGGCCTCACGGTGATCCCACCCCGCTCCCGCCTGTCCGAGGCGATCCGCCACGCCATCCGACTGGCCGGGAAAGAGCCCGACTTCGACACCGTCGTGGACCAACTCCACGCCATCTACGCCGAGACCCACCACTGGGTCCACGCCATCCCCAACACGGCCCTGATCGCCGCCGCCCTCACCCACGCCGACGGCGACTTCACCGGCTCCATCTCCCGTGCCGTGTCGGGCGGCCTGGACACCGACTCCAACGGCGCCACCGCGGGCGGCATCGCCGCACTGCTCACCGGCAGCCCCGCCGCCCTCCCCGACCGCTGGACGTCCCCCCTGAAGAACCGGCTGTCCACGTCCGTCGGCGACTTCAACGGCGTCGGCTTCGACACCCTGGCCCACCTCACCCACCGGGAGGCATCCCACCCATGACCCACATCGTCGTGCTGGGCAGCACGAACATGGACCTCGTCACCTACGTCGAGAAGGCCCCGCAGCGCGGAGAGACCGTGACAGGACGGCAGTTCCGTACGATCCCCGGCGGCAAGGGCGCCAACCAGGCGATCGCCGCGGCCCGCGCGGGCGCCACCGTGTCGATGATCGGCGCCATCGGCACCGACACCTACGGCACCCATCTCCGCTCCACCCTGGAACACTCGGGCGTCGAGACGGACCTGCTCCGCACCATCGACGGCCCCTCCGGCACCGCCCACATCGTCGTCGACGACGAGGGCGGCAACGCGATCGTCGTGATCCCCGGCGCCAACGGCACCGTCGACCACCTCGTCCCCGGCGACGAGGGCCTCATCGCCTCCGCCGACACCCTGCTGCTGCAACTGGAGATCCCGATGCCCGCGGTCGTCGCGGGAGCGCGGACCGCCCGCGCCCATGGCGTCCGTACGATCCTCACCCCCGCCCCGGCACAGCCCCTGCCCCCCGAACTCCTCGCCGCCACCGACCTGTTGATCGCCAACGAGTACGAGGCGGTCACCCTCACCGACGAGACCGACACCGTCGACGCGGCCACCGCCCTGCTGGAGAAGGTCCCGGCCGTGGTGGTCACGCTCGGCGCGGCGGGCAGCCTGTACCTGGCACGGGACGCCGAGCCCCTCGCCGTCGGGGCCCCGCAGGTCACCGCCGTGGACTCCACCGGCGCGGGCGACACCTTCGTCGGCGCGCTCGCGGTGGCCCTCGGCGAGGAGCGGCCCATCCGTGAGGCCCTGGCCTGGGCCGCCACGGCCGCCGCGCTCTCGGTGCAGCGCCCCGGCGCCTCCGCGTCGATGCCGTACCGCTCCGAGATCGAGGCGCGGTACTCCTCATGACCACTCCCGGCACCCGGCCCCCGCTCACCGGTCTGCGCGTCCTCGACCTCGCCACGCTCTTCGCCGGCCCCCTCGCCGCCACCCTGCTCGGCGACTTCGGCGCGGAGGTCGTCAAGGTCGAGCACCCCACCAAACCGGATCCCTCCCGCGGCCACGGTCCCTCGAAGGACGGCGTCGGTCTGTGGTGGAAGATCCTCGGCCGCAACAAGCGCACGATCACCCTCGACCTCTCCAAACCCGGCGGCCGCGCCACGCTGCTCCAACTTGCCGCCACCGCAGACGTGTTGATCGAGAACTTCCGTCCCGGCACCCTGGAGAAGTGGGACCTCGGCTGGGCGGAGCTGTCCGCCGTCAACCCCCGGCTGGTCCTCACCCGCGTCACCGCCTTCGGCCAGTTCGGCCCCTACGCCCACCGCCCCGGCTTCGGCACCCTCGCCGAGGCGATGAGCGGCTTCGCCGCGATCACCGGTGAACCGGACGCCCCTCCGACCCTCCCGCCCTTCGGCCTCGCCGACTCCATCGCGGGCCTGGCGTCGGCGTACGCCGTGCTGACCGCGCTCGCCGCGCGCGAGCGCACCGGCGAGGGCCAGGTCGTCGACATGGCGATCATCGAACCGATCCTCACCGTCCTCGGCCCCCAGCCCACCTGGTACGACCAGCTCGGATACGTCCAGGCCCGCACCGGCAACCGCTCCGCCAACAACGCCCCGCGCAACACCTACCGCACCGCCGACGGCACCTGGGTCGCCGTCTCCACCTCGGCCCAGTCGATCGCGGAACGCGTGATGCACCTGGTGGGCCGCCCGGAGCTGATCGACGAGCCCTGGTTCGCGACGGGCGCCGAGCGCGCCGCGCACGCGGACGTCCTCGACGCGGCGGTCGGCGACTGGATCGCCACCCGCACCCGCACGGAGGTCCTCGCCGCCTTCGAGAAGGCGGAGGCGGCCATCGCGCCCGTGCAGGACGTACGGGACGTACTCAGCGACCCGCAGTACCAGGCCCTCGACACGATCACGACCCTCGACGATCCCGAACTCGGCCCGCTCCGTATGCAGAACGTCCTCTTCCGACTCTCCTCCACGCCGGGCGCCATCCGCTGGGCGGGCCGCCCGCACGGCGCGGACACGGAACAGGTCCTGACCGAACTGGGCCTGAGCCGGGCCGAGTTGGCGGCTCTACGGGAGGAGGGGGCCGTATGACCGACAGGACCACCCCGCTCACCTGGCTGTACGCCCCCGGCGACCGCCCGCACGTGGTCGCCAAGGCCCTCGTCGCCGGCGCCGACGTCGTGGTCGTCGACCTGGAGGACGCGGTCGCCCCGGACCGCAAGGACTACGCCCGCGCCGCCACGGCCGAGCTCCTCACCGACTCCCCGCCGGTCCCGGTCCACGTCCGCGTCAACGCCCTGGACGGCCCGCTGGCGCCCCGGGACCTCGAAGCGATCGCCATGCTCCCGGGCCTGTCGGGCCTGCGTCTGCCGAAGGTGACGTCACCGTCCCAGATCATCCGCATCGCCCACCACATGACCTCGCTGAGGGGCGACGCCCCCGCGCTGTACGCCCTCCTGGAAACCGCCCTGGCCGTGGAAAACGCCCACGCCATCGCCTCCGCTCACCCGTCGCTGCGCGGCATCTCGCTGGGCGAGGCGGATCTCCGGGCCGACCTGGGCGTACGTGAGGACGCGGGCCTCGACTGGTCGCGCTCCCGGGTCGTCGTAGCCGCCCGGGCGGCGGGCCTGCCCCCGCCACCGCAGTCGGTGCACCCGGACATCCGGGACCTGGAGTCCCTGGCGGCCTCCTGCACCCACGGCCGCGCCCTGGGCTTCCTCGGCCGAGCCGCCATCCACCCCCGCCAACTCCCCATCATCGAACGGGCCTACCTCCCCACGACCCACGAGATCGAGGAGGCGGAAACCATCGTGAAGGCGGCGACAAGGGACCAGGGCGCCCAGGCCCTCCCGGACGGCCGCTTCATCGACGCGGCGGTCGTGGCAACGGCCCAGCGCACCCTGTCCCTGGCCAACCGCTGCCGATGAAACGCCGACGGCGGGTCCCGGCGTGCCTAAGCCGCCGAAACCCGCCGTCGGTCGTGCGTCAGAGCTTCTTGGCCGACTCGGTCGACTCGGCCTTGTCCTTCGCCTCGGCTTCAGCGGCGTTCTCCTCGGAGGACTCCCCGCCGGCCTCCTTGACGTCGGCGTCCTTGACGTCGGCGTCCTTGACGTCGGCGTCCTTGACGTCGGCGTCCTTGGCTTCGGTCTCGCCCTCGGTCTCCTCGCCCGGAGCCTCGTCCGCCGCCCCCGGCTCGACCACCGCTTCACGCCCGGGCCGCTTCTTCGAGGACACCACGATGTACGTCACCGCGAGCAGGAACACGATTCCCGCGGTCCAGTCGTTCAGCCGCAGCCCGAGGATGTGGTGCGCGTCGTCGACCCGCATGTACTCGATCCACGCCCGCCCCACGCAGTACGCGGCGACGTACAGCGCGAACGCCCGCCCGTGCCCCAGCTTGAACCGCCGGTCGGCCCAGATGACCAGGAAGGCGACGCCGATGCACCACAGGGACTCGTAGAGGAACGTCGGGTGGTAGTACCCCGGCACCCGACCGTCCGCCGAGGACGTGATGTGCAGCGCCCAGGGAACGTCGGTCTCCTTGCCGTACAGCTCCTGGTTGAACCAGTTGCCCCACCGCCCGATCGCCTGCGCGAGGGCAATACCGGGCGCCACGGCGTCGGCGTACGCGGGCATCGGGATGCCCCGGCGCCGACAGCCGATCCAGGCACCCAGCGCACCGAGCGCGATCGCGCCCCAGATACCGAGGCCGCCCTCCCACACCTTGAAGGCGTCCACCCAGTCACGGCCCTGGCTGAAGTACAGCTCGTAGTCCGTGATCACGTGGTAGAGCCGGCCGCCGACGAGGCCGAACGGCACCGCCCAGACAGCGATGTCGGCCACCGTCCCGGCCCGTCCCCCGCGGGCGATCCAGCGCTTGTTGCCGAGCCAGACCGCGACGAAGACGCCGATGATGATGCAGAACGCGTAGCCGCGCAGCGGAATGGGGCCGAGATACAGCACCCCGCGCGACGGGCTCGGAATGTAGGCAAGTTCTTCCATGGCAGGGTCGACGCTACCGTGCCGGACCGGGACCACGGCAGGCGGCCCGGCTACGGGTCCATAACGGGCAGGTGTGAATGGGTCCCGTGCGCCTTACCGCTTGGCGGCCTCCTGTACCAGTTGCTTGAGCTTGGCCGGGGTCATCGTCTGGTCCTGGTAGATGTTCTTGCCGTTGAGGATCACGGTCGGCGTGCCGGAGAAACCGCTGGACCTGAACGCGGCGGCCGACTTGTCGACCCAGCTGTCGTGCGTGCCGTCGTTGACGCAGGTGCGGAAGGCCGGGGTGTCGAGGCCGTGCACCTTGCCCGCGAGCGCGATCAGCTTGCTGTTGTCCGCGAAGGCGTCGTCGGTCTCCTTCGGCTGGTTCTGGTACAGCACGTCGTGGTAGTCGCGGAACTTCCCGGCGTCCTGGGCGCAGGCCGCCGCGTTGGCCGCGCGCAGCGAGCCGGTGCCGCCGAGGTTCCCGTCGATCAGTCTGACCAGGTGGTACTCGACCCGGAGCTGTCCGGAGTCGGTCAGCTCGTGGATGGTCGGGCGGTAGGTCATCTCGAAGGCCTGGCAGGCCGGGCAGCGGAAGTCCTCCCAGACGGTGAGCGTCGACCTGGCACCGTCCTTGCCGACCGGGATCGCGAGACTGTCCTTGCCCTGGGCCCCGGACGGCGCCGCGATGGGGCCCGAGCTCTTGCTGCCCTTGTCTTTGCCGGCGTTCGCGGCGACCACGCCGATCACCGCGGCGAGCCCCAGCACGCAGACGACGCTCGCGCCGACGATCAGCACCCGCCGCCGCTTCTCGGCGGCCTTCTGCTTCTCGCGCTCGACCGCCAGCCGCTCACGGGCGGTGCGCTTTCCCTCACGGTTCTTCTCGCTCACACCCCCAGAACGAACCGGGGAGGCGCAGCGCGCCTCCCCGGTCCCAGGTCCACCCGTTCGAGTGACCGAATGTTCCGTAGTGTGCCGTTACGCCTGGCCGCGCACGCCCTTCGCCAGTTCCCCGGCGAGTGCGCGGACCGCCTCGACGCCGGCCGCGTCGTCCGGCGCGTCCAGCATCCGCTTCACGAACGCCGAGCCGACGATCACGCCGTCGGCGAAGCCGGCCACCTCGGCGGCCTGCGCGGCGTCGGAGACGCCGAGACCGACGCAGACGGGCAGGTCGGTGCCGGTCGCCCGGGTCCGCTCGACCAGGTCCTGGGCCTGCGCGCCCACAGACTCACGGGTGCCGGTGACGCCCATGAGCGAGGCGGCGTACACGAAGCCGCTGCCGGCCGCGGTGATCTGTGCGAGCCGGGCGTCCTTGCTGCTGGGCGCGACCACGAAGACCGTGGCGAGCCCGTGCTTCTCGGCGTGCTCCCGCCACAGCGCCGCTTCCTGGACGGGCAGGTCGGGCAGGATGCACCCGGCGCCCCCGGCCTCCGCCAGTTCGGCGGTGAAGCGCTCGACGCCGTAGCGGTCGATGGGGTTCCAGTACGTCATGACGAGGATCGGCTTGCCGGTGGCCTCGTGGGCCTCCTTGACCGTGCGCATGACGTGCGCGATCTTGACGCCGCCGCGCAGGGCGATGTCGTCGGCGGTCTGGATGACGGGACCGTCGAGGACGGGGTCGCTGTGCGGCAGCCCCACCTCCATGACGTCCGCCCCGCCCTCCAGGGCGGCCTTGATCGCCTCGATGCCGCCGTCCACGGTCGGGAACCCGGCCGGGAGGTAGGCGATGAGCGCGGCACGGCCCTCGGCCTTGGCGGCGGCGAGGGTGTCCGACAGCAGTTGGATGTTCCCGCTCACTTGGCGTCCCCCTCGATCTCGGCGGTGTCGGCGGCGTCGGCCGCGACCTCGGCGTCGGTGTCGTACAGGCCGAAGTAGCGGGCGGCGGTGTCCATGTCCTTGTCGCCGCGGCCGGACAGGTTGACGACGATCAGACCGTCCTCGCCCAGCTCCCTGCCGATCTCCAGGGCACCCGCGAGGGCGTGGGCGCTCTCGATCGCCGGGATGATGCCCTCGGTGCGCGAGAGCAGGCGCAGGGCCTGCATCGCCGCGTCGTCGGTGACCGCGCGGTACTCGCCGCGACCGCTGTCCTTGAGGTACGAGTGCTCCGGGCCGATGCCCGGGTAGTCCAGGCCGGCCGAGATCGAGTACGGCTCGGTGATCTGGCCCTCGTCGTCCTGCAGGACGTAGGACCGGGAGCCGTGCAGGATGCCGGGCTCGCCTGCGGTGAGGGTGGCCGCGTGCTCGCCGGTCTCCACGCCGTGGCCGGCCGGCTCGCAGCCGATCAGGCGGACGCCCTCGTCGGGGATGAACGCGTGGAAGAGGCCGATGGCGTTGGAGCCGCCGCCGACGCAGGCGATCGCCGCGTCCGGGAGGCGGCCGGCGCGCTCCAGGAGCTGGCGGCGGGCCTCCACGCCGATGACGCGGTGGAAGTCGCGGACCATGGCCGGGAAGGGGTGCGGGCCGGCGACCGTACCGAAGAGGTAGTGGGTGTGGTCGACGTTGGCGACCCAGTCGCGGAAGGCCTCGTTGATGGCGTCCTTCAGGGTGCGGCTGCCGGACTTCACCGCGACGACCTCGGCCCCGAGCATGCGCATGCGGGCCACGTTGAGGGCCTGGCGCCGGGTGTCGATCTCGCCCATGTAGATCGTGCACTCGAGGCCGAACAGGGCGCAGGCGGTGGCGGTGGCCACGCCGTGCTGGCCGGCGCCGGTCTCCGCGATGACCCGGGTCTTGCCCATGCGCTTGGTGAGCAGGGCCTGGCCGAGGACGTTGTTGATCTTGTGGGAGCCGGTGTGGTTGAGGTCCTCGCGCTTGAGGAACACGCGTGCGCCGCCCGCTTCCGCGGCGAAACGGGGGACCTCGGTGAGCGCCGAGGGGCGCCCCGTGTAGTTGAGCAGCAGGTCGTCGAGCTCTCGGGCGAACTCGGGGTCGTGCTTGGCCTTGTCGTACTCGACGGCCACCTCGTCCACGGCTGCGACGAGGGCCTCCGGGATGAACTTGCCGCCGAAGTCCCCGAAGTAGCCTTCGGGGCTCGGTACTTGACCCTCCGGGTCGGGGATGAAGAAGTCGCTGGGCATGGCTGAACCTCACGGTGAGTTTGGGACGTACGTGTTCGCCGTGGGGGCGGAGCCCGAATGCGACCTCAGGTTGTGCGTGGCTGGTCGCGCAGTTCCCCGCGCCCCTAGGGGGCGCGCTGCCATCGACGGCCGTTTACCTGTCCCGGTTCGTCTCCGATGACGTAGCGCACGCGGCGGCCGTGTACGCGGCGGGCCGGGGCGCGGCAGCCGCGAGGGCGGCAGCCGCGCGCGAGGCGGGCGTACCGGTCCACGGTCGTCAGGGTGAGTGTCATCGGGGTCAGCCTACCGAAAGATCAAGCGCGCCCGTGCCGCAAAGCCGGGTGCTCGCCCGCCGCCACCAGGTCCGAGACCGCTGTCCTCGGGTCCTTGCCGGTGACCAGGGACTCGCCCACCAGGACCGCGTCGGCGCCGGCGTTGGCGTAGGCGATCAGGTCGTGGGGGCCGCGGACGCCGGACTCGGCGATCTTGACGAGGTGGTCGGGGATCTCGGGGGCCACGCGCTCGAAGGTGGAGCGGTCGACCTCGAGGGTCTTGAGGTTGCGCGCGTTGACGCCGATGATCTTGGCGCCGGCGTCCACCGCCCGCTCGACCTCGTCCTCGTCGTGCACCTCGACGAGCGGGGTGAGGCCGATGGAGACGGCGCGCTCGATGAGGGACTCCAGGGCGGGCTGTTCCAGGGCGGCGACGATCAGGAGGGCGAGGTCGGCGCCGTACGCGCGGGCCTCCCAGAGCTGGTACGACGTGACGATGAAGTCCTTGCGCAGGACGGGGATGTCCACGCGTGCGCGGACCGCCTCCAGGTCGGCCAGCGAGCCGCCGAAGCGGCGCTGCTCGGTGAGGACGGAGATGACGGCCGCGCCGCCCGCCTCGTAGTCCGCGGCGAGTCCGGCGGGGTCGGCGATCGCGGCCAGCGCGCCCTTGGAGGGGCTGGATCGCTTGACCTCGCAGATGACCTTGACGCCGTCGCCCTTGAGCGCGGCGACCCCGTCCTTGGCGGTGGGAGCCTTCGCCGCACGCTCCTTGAGCTCGTCGAGGCTGACGCGCGCCTGCCGCTCCGCGAGGTCGGCACGGACTCCGTCGATGATCTCGTCGAGCACACTCACGCGAGCGGCCCCCTTCCAGACGGTGGACTGTTGAAGCTTTTTGACCGTCGGGAGAAAACCGATGGTCACTGCGATGGTATCCGGAGGAGGGCGCAGCCCTCGCATCCGGTTGACACCGGTCCCACTACCTGGACGTTCACGGTTTGATCAAGGATGCAGCAAGCCACCGAACGGCAGGTTCCGGACAACCGTGAAGACCAGCAGCAACGCCCCGAGGGCCCACAGGTGCGCCGACCCGAGCCCGAGCCGCAGCGGCCGTCCCCGTACCGCACGCACCACCCATACGGTCCACAGCACGGCGAAGAGCGGATAGCCGACGGTGGCCAGGGCGTTGTCGTGGAGCGCACCGAGGAAGTCGCCGTGGACGAAGGCGTGCGCGCTGCGCAGTCCGCCGCAGCCGGGGCAGTACAGGCCGGTGACGGCGTACAGGGGGCAGACGGGGTAGTGGCCGGGCTGGTTGGGGTCGACCGTGCCCACGTAGGCGAAGGCCCCGGCGACGGCGGCCATGATGCCCGCGGGCACGGCGAGCCGCGCCGCCGTGGTGGGTTCGGCGCGGGAGGGCGTGACGGACCGGCTCTCGACGTTCACGTCAGGCATTCTCCCCCGGAACGGCCGCCACGCACGCGTGAGGGGCGACCCGGCTTTCCGGGTCGCCCCTCACGCGTGCGTGCAGTAGTCGTGCGCGCTCAGCTCTCGGCGTGCGCAGCCTGGCTCTCCGCCAGCTCCGACTGGAAGCTGTCGTGCGCGTCCTTCGGCTGGCCCATGCCCATCGCGCTCATCACCCAGCCGACGATGCCACCGATGACCACGATCGCCATGCCGGCCCAGAAGCCCGCGGGCTGAGCCATGACCATGAAGGCGCCCGCGACGCAGAAACCGATGAAGGCGATGATGACACCGGTCCAGGCGGCCGGGGTGTGACCGTGGCTGCTGCCCGCCATGACTTGCTCCTCGTTGCTGATTACGTGTCTGAGCCGGACGCTCAGCCGACATTGTCCCGCACGCGCGCGCGTGCGCTGCCCGGGGGTCGCCCTTCGCGCGTCGGCGCCGTCGCCTACGCGCTCGTCGGGTCCTCCCCGCGGTCCAGGGCCTTCCACAGGTCCTCGGGACGGTCGGGATCGACGGCGGGCCTGCGCCGCGGCCTGGCCGCCCCGTCCCGCTCGTAGCGGCCGGACATCGCCGGCCAGTACCGCCCGTAGCGCAGCGCGAGCAGCCCGGCCAGCAGGATCAGCGCGCCGCCCGCCGCGGCCACGTACGGCCAGGCCGTGTGGCTGAGGGCGTGCACCGTGGCCGAGGTGTCGCCGGCCGCCTGGGCGGCCTTGTCGTCGAGGGCCGAGCTGTCGGAGGCTCCGAGCAGGGCCGCGGCGACCGTGCCGGCGCCGGAGAGCGCGAGCAGGGCAGCGACCAGCAGACGGCCGGCCCGGCGGACGGCGAACACGGCGACCAGCGCGGCCAGTCCCACTATGGCCAGCGCGGCGGGGACGCCGGTGACGTCACTGCCCTTGGCGGTCAGGGAGAAGGCACCGCCGGCCACCGTCGTGGTGCCCTCCGACCAGCGCTGCCGGGTCGACAGCAGCGCCACGGCCGCGCCGAGCGCACCGGCCAGCAGGGCGACGGCGAGGGAGATGCGGCCGGCCCGGGCGGGTCCTGCGGCTTCGGAACGGGGATGAGGTACGGCAGTCACGTACTCCACTATCGCCCGAACCCCGGGTGAACCGTCACCCGGGGTTCACGTGAGACCCGTCCTACTGTCCGAGCCGGTTGGCCGTGTGGACCGCGCGCAGCACCGCAGCCGCCTTGTTGCGGCACTCCTGGTCCTCGGCGACCGGGTCGGAGTCGGCGACGATGCCGGCGCCCGCCTGGACGTACGCCGTGCCGCCCCGGAGCAGGGCGGTGCGGATGGCGATGGCGGTGTCGGAGTCGCCCGCGAAGTCGAGGTAGCCGACGCAGCCGCCGTACAACCCGCGCCGGGACGGCTCGAGTTCGTCGATGATCTGCATCGCGCGGGGCTTGGGGGCGCCGGAGAGGGTGCCGGCCGGGAAACAGGCCGTCAGGACGTCAAAGGCGGTGCGGCCCGCGGCGACCCGGCCGGTGACCGTCGAGACGATGTGCATCACGTGCGAGTACCGCTCGATGGACATGAAGTCGACGACCTCGACGGAGCCCGGCTCGCAGACCCGTCCGAGGTCGTTGCGTCCGAGGTCGACCAGCATCAGGTGCTCGGCGCGCTCCTTGGGGTCGGCGAGCAGTTCGTCGGCGAGCGCCTGGTCCTCCTGCGGGGTCGCCCCGCGGTGCCGGGTGCCGGCGATGGGGTGGACCATGGCCCGTCCGTCCTCGACCTTCACCAGGGCCTCGGGGGACGAGCCGACGACGTCGAAGCCGTCGAAGCGGAACAGGTACATGTACGGGGAGGGGTTGGTGGCCCTGAGCACCCGGTACACGTCCAACGCGCTTGCCGTGCACGGTGTTTCGAAGCGCTGGGAGGGGACGACCTGGAAGGCCTCACCGGCGCGGATGCGTTCCTTGACGTCCTCGACGGCCGCCTGGAAGTCGGGGCCGCCCCACAGCGCGGTGTACTCGGGCAGTTCCGAGGGCGGCAGGACGGCGGGCGGCTGGGCGACCGCCCGGGACAGGTCCGCCTCCATCGCGTCCAGCCGGGCCACGGCGTCCGCGTAGGCCTCGTCGACGCCGGTGTCCAGGTCGTTGTGGTTGATCGCGTTGGCGATCAGCAGGACCGAGCCCTCCCAGTGGTCCATCACGGCCAGGTCGCTGGTGAGCAGCATGGTCAGCTCGGGCAGCTGCAGGTCGTCCCGCTCGCCGGGGCCGATCTTCTCCAGGCGGCGCACGATGTCGTAGCCGAGGTAGCCGACCATGCCGCCGGTGAAGGGCGGCAGGCCCTCCTGGTGCGGGGTGTGCAGGGCCTCGATGGTGGCGCGCAGGGCGGCGAGCGGGTCACCGTCCACGGGGACGCCGACGGGCGGGGTGCCGAGCCAGTGGGTTCCGCCGTCGCGGGAGGTCAGGGTGGCGGCGCTGCGGACGCCCACGAAGGAGTAGCGGGACCAGGAGCGGCCGTTCTCCGCGGACTCCAGCAGGAAGGTGCCGGGGCGCTCGGCGGCGAGCTTGCGGTACAGCGCGACGGGGGTGTCGCCGTCGGCGAGGAGCTTGCGCGTGACCGGGATGACACGCCGGTCGGTGGCGAGCTTGCGGAAGGTCTCGAGGTCCATGGCGGCTGACCTTACTGATCCCGTGCGGGTACGACGGAATCGGCGCCCTCGGTCTCCTTGAGGAGCACGTCCTCGTCGAAGCAGGTGCGGGCGCCGGTGTGGCAGGCGGCGCCGACCTGGTCGACCTTGACCAGCACGGTGTCGGCGTCGCAGTCCAGCGCGACCGACCTGACCCACTGAAAGTGGCCCGAGGTGTCGCCCTTGACCCAGTACTCCTGGCGGCTGCGCGACCAGTAGGTGCAGCGGCCGGTGGTGAGCGTGCGGTGCAGCGCCTCGTCGTCCATCCAGCCCAGCATCAGCACCTCACCGGTGTCGTACTGCTGGGCGATCGCGGGGAGGAGCCCGTCGGCGCTGCGCTTGAGCCGCGCGGCGATCTCGGGGTCGAGGCTGCTGGGCCGGGGGGTACCGGTCGTACTGGTCATGGGTGCCATTGTGCCGCGCGCCACGGACAGTGACGGGCCATGTCCACTGGGCGGACCCGGAGGGTGGTCGTAGGCTGATGGGCATGTCGACTTTCGCCAAGCGTGAACGACTTCTTCTGGCCGATCTGTTGGAGGCCGAGGGCCCCGACGCCCCGACCCTCTGCGAGGGCTGGCTCACCCGTGATCTCGCCGCGCACGTGGTGGTGCGCGAGCGCCGTCCCGACGCAGCCGGCGGCATGCTGATCAAGCAGCTCGCGCCGCGCCTGGAGCGGGTGATGGCGGAGTTCACTGCGAAGCCGTACGAGGAGCTGATCCAGCTCATCCGCACGGGCCCGCCGCGCTTCTCGCCGTTTCAGCTCAAGCAGGTGGACGAGCTGTCGAACACGGTGGAGTTCTACGTCCACACGGAGGACGTCCGCCGGGCCCGGCCGGACTGGGCGCCTCGGGAGCTGGACCAGGTCTTCCAGGACACGCTGTGGTCGCGTCTGGAGCGTTCGGCCCGGCTGATGGGCCGCAGTGCCCCGACCGGCCTGGTGCTGCGTCGCCCCGACGGCCAGACGGCGGTGGCACACCGCGGCACCCCCGTCGTCACGGTGACCGGCGAACCGTCCGAGCTGCTGCTGTTCTCCTACGGCCGGCAGAGCGCCGCCAAGGTTGAACTGGACGGCGACAAGGAAGCGATCACCAAGCTCCACGAGGCGAAGCAACTGGGCATCTGACGAGGCCCGGCCGGTTCCAGGGGCACCTGGCGCATCTGACAAGCCACCGGCCAGATCCGGAGCCACGCGGCACATCTGACACGGCACCGGCCGGATCCGGAGCCACGCGGCGCACCCGACAAGACACCGGCCGGATCCAGAACCACCCGGCGCACCCGACAAGACACCAGCCGAATCCAGAACCACCCGGCGCACCCGACAAGACACCAGCCGAATCCAGAACCACCCGGCGCACCCGACAACACCGGCCGGGTCCGCGGCACGCGGCACGCGGCGCCGCCCCGCCCGGCCCCTCCGTGCCTCACCCGGGCAGTTCCGCGCGCCGCAACTCGCTCACGCCCAGCGCGACCAGCCCGCCCAGTCCGCACACCGCCGCGCTGGCCACGTACACCGGCCCCGTTCCCCACGCGCCGATCGCCGCGGCCGTCAGGGGCATGGTGAGGGGGGTCAGGCCGAGGCTGACCAGACTGGAGACCGCGGTGACGCGGCCGAGGTAGGCGGGGGCCGCGTGGGTCTGCAGCAGGGCCGTGCACATGGCGCCGCTGAGCCCCGCCAGCAGCCCGACGGCGAGTGCCGTGCCCACCGCCGCGAGGAGACTCGGCACGAAGGCCAGCGCGCCGACGGCGACCGCCCCCGCGAGCAGCGCCCATCCCGCCACCCACCCGGCGTGCGGCAGCCGCCCCCGCACCGCCAGCAGCAGCGAGACGAACCCCGCGCCCACGCCGAACCCGGCCAGCACCCAGCCCATCCCGGAGGCGCCCCACCCGCGCTCGTCGGCGAGCAGCGTCAGCCCCACGTTGAACGGCCCGACGAACCCGAGGTCCCCCAGGGCGATGGCCAGGACCAGCGGAGCGAGAACGCGGTGACGGCGGATGTACCGCAGGCCCGCCACCAGGTCGGACCAGGCGGTGCCGCCCCGCTCGTCCACCGCGTCGTCCGGCGGCAGCTCCCGCATCCGTACGGAGACCAGCAGCGGCACGGACACGGCGATCAGCAGCCCCGCGAGCCCGAACGCGGCCGCCGCCCCGCCCACCGCCACACCGAGCCCGCCGAGCGGCGCGCCCACGACGACGGCGAACCGGTACGCGAGGCCCCGCATGCCCTGCACCCGGGCGAGCTGCCCGCGGCCGGTGATCCGGGCGGGCAGCGCCCCGACGGCGGGCACGAACACGGAGTCCACGATGCCGAAGACCAGGGCGAGCGCCGCGAGCGGCCACAGCCCCGGGCCGGTGAGGAACAGCAGTGCCGCCACCGCCAGCACGGCCGCGCAGCGCACGGCGTCACTGCCGATGACGACCCTGCGCGGCCCGAACCGGTCGGCGACCACTCCGCCGCCCAGCATCAGCACCGCGCGCGGGAGAGCGCTGACGGACATCACGAGCCCGGCCTGAGCGGGGGTGCCCGCCTGCACCGCGGCCCAGGACAGGGCGACGTAGTACACGCCGTCGCCGGCCATCGAGGAGGCGTAGGCGCCGACCCAGCGCAGGACGTTGCCGTCCCGGTGGGCGGGCTTCTCGGGGGTGGTGACCGTGGCCGTGCTCTCGAGCCCGGTGGTCATGCGGGGGTCCTCTCAGAGACGGAAGGGGAAGGCGTACGTGTGCACCGCGACGTTCTCCCGGCCCTCGGTGTCGCCGGCGGCCATGGCGGCCCGGCCGTGCTCCTCGTAGCGGCGCACGAGGGCGTTCATCTCCTTGGCCAGTTCGAGCAGTTCGTCGGGGGTCAGGTGCAGCAGCCACTCGGAGGAGTCGGAGGCGCTGGTCCACGCGTCGCTCCAGTGCGCGCGCTCGTCGAGGAAGCGGCGGACCATGTCGGCGCGCTGCTCGAAGAAGAGGCGGCTGGCCGCGATGTGCGCGGCGGCCTTCTCGGGGGCGTCCCGGAAGTCCTCGTCGCGGATGCTCACGCCGTCCGAGGCGGGCTGCCACCAGCGCTCGCGCCCGTCCCCGCGCGGCTCGGCCTCCTCGATCAGCCCGTGCGCGGCCAGCTTGCGCAAGTGGTAGCTGACCAGCGACACCGCCTCGTCGACCTGCTCGGACAGCTGGGACGCGGTGGCCGTCCGCGCGATGATCAGCAGCCGGTACAGCTGCGCCCGCAGCGGATGCGCGAGCGCTTTGAGGGTGCCCACGTCCGTGATGCGGCGGTCTCTCTCGCGGTCTGCCATGCCCTCAGGCTAGAAACGAAAGAAAAGTTGCACAATCTAAGTTGCACAATATTTTTTGCGCAACTTCTCTTTCGCTTCCCGGGTGCCGTGCTTCCTGGGAGCCGTGCGAAGAGGGCCGTCAGCGGACGGGATGCCCCGCGTCCCTGAGCGCCTGCTTCACTTCCCCGATCCGCAGGTCGCCGAAGTGGAAGACCGACGCGGCCAGAACGGCGTCCGCGCCCGCCGCGATGGCCGGCGGAAAATGGTCGAGCCTGCCCGCGCCACCCGAGGCGATCACCGGGACGGTGACGTGCTTGCGGACGGCCTGGATCATCTCCACGTCGTAGCCGTCCTTGGTGCCGTCGGCGTCCATGGAGTTCAGCAGGATCTCCCCCGCGCCAAGCTCCGCGGCCCGGTGCGCCCATTCGACGGCGTCGATGCCGGTGCCGCGGCGGCCGCCGTGGGTGGTGACCTCGAAGGAGCCCTCGGGAGTGCGCCGCGCGTCCACCGAGAGGACCAGCACCTGTCGGCCGAAGCGCTCGGCGATCTCCCGGATCAGGTCGGGACGGGCGATCGCGGCCGTGTTGACGCCCACCTTGTCCGCGCCGGCCCGCAGCAGCTTGTCGACGTCCTCCGCCGTGCGCACACCGCCGCCGACGGTCAGCGGGATGAAGACCTGCTCGGCCGTCCGGCGCACCACGTCGTAGGTCGTCTCGCGGTCGCCGGACGACGCGGTGATGTCCAGGAACGTCAGCTCGTCGGCGCCCTCGGCGTCGTACACCTTGGCCATCTCGACGGGGTCGCCCGCGTCGCGCAGGTTCTGGAAGTTGACGCCCTTGACGACCCGGCCGTTGTCCACGTCCAGGCAGGGGATGACTCGGACCGCCAGGGTCATGAATCCACGGCTCCTCTGTATGCCTCTAGTTCCACTTCGACGAGGATGCGCGGGTCGACGAAACCCTGCACGACCAGCAGGGTCGACACCGGCCGTACCGTGTCGAAGAACTCCTTGTGCGCGCGGCCGACGGCTTCCACGTCCCGCGCGTGGGTGAGGAACAACCGGGTGCGGACCACCGACCCGATGTCGAGCCCGAACTCCCCGATCGCCTCGACCGCGCTGGTGAAGGCCACCTTGGCCTGCTCGTACGGGTCGCCCTCGCCGTACAGCACATCGCCCTTGAAGGACGTGGTGCCTGCCACCAGCACTCGGTCGCCCGCCGCCACGGCGCGCGCGAAACCGAAGGTCTCCTCCCAGGACGTTCCGCTCTGCACACGCCGTACGGCTTCGGACTTCATGACGCCACAGCCTCCAAGGCCTCTTCCAGGGTGAACGCCTTCGCGTACAGGGCCTTCCCGACGATCGAGCCCTCGACACCGAGGGGGACCAGTTCGGCGATGGCGCGCAGGTCGTCGAGGGACGAGACACCGCCCGAGGCCACGACCGGGCGGTCCGTCGCCGCGCAGACGTTCCTCAGGAGCTCCAGGTTCGGGCCCTGGAGGGTGCCGTCCTTGGCGATGTCGGTGACGACGTAGCGGGCGCAGCCCTCCTTGTTGAGGCGTTCCAGCGTCTCGTAGAGGTCGCCGCCGTCCCGGGTCCAGCCGCGCCCGCGCAGGGTGGTGCCGCGGACGTCCAGACCCACCGCGATCCTGTCGCCGTGCTCGGCGATGACCTTGGCGACCCACTCCGGGGTCTCCAGGGCGGCCGTGCCGAGGTTCACCCGGGTGCAGCCGGTGGCGAGGGCGGCGGCGAGGGTGTCGTCGTCGCGGATGCCGCCGGACAGCTCCACCTTGATGTCCATCGCCTTGGTCACCTCGGCGATCAGCGCGCGGTTGTCACCGGTGCCGAAGGCGGCGTCCAGGTCGACCAGGTGCAGCCACTCGGCGCCCGACCGCTGCCAGGCGAGGGCGGCCTCCAGCGGGGAGCCGTAGGAGGTCTCCGTGCCGGACTCGCCGTGGACGAGGCGGACGGCCTGGCCGTCGCGGACGTCGACGGCGGGGAGGAGTTCGAGCTTGCTCACAGTGTTCCGATCCAGTTGGTGAGGAGCTGGGCGCCGGCGTCGCCGGACTTCTCGGGGTGGAACTGGGTGGCCCACAGGGCGCCGTTCTCCACGGCCGCCACGAAAGGCTTGCCGTGCGTCGCCCAGGTGACCTTCGGGGCGTGCAGGGTCGGGTTGTGCGTCTCCAGGGACCAGTCGTGGACGGCGTAGGAGTGCACGAAGTAGAAGCGCGCGTCCGCGTCGAGGCCGGCGAACAGCTCGGAGCCGGCCGGTGCGTCGACGGTGTTCCAGCCCATGTGGGGCACGATCTCGGCCTGCAGCGGCTCGACCGAGCCGGGCCACTCGTCGAGGCCCTCGGTCTCCACGCCGTGCTCGATGCCGCGCGCGAAGAGGATCTGCATGCCGACGCAGATGCCCATGACGGGGCGCCCGCCGGACAGCCGCCGGTCGACGATCCAGTCGCCGCGCGCCTCCTTCAGGCCCCGCATACAGGCGGCGAAGGCGCCGACGCCCGGCACCAGCAGGCCGTCGGCGTTCATGGCCGTGTCGAAGTCACGCGTTATCTCGACGTCGGCCCCCACGCGCGCGAGGGCGCGTTCGGCGGAGCGGACGTTGCCGAAGCCGTAGTCGAAGACGACTACCTTCCTGGGTGCGCTCAATTCCACACCTCCAGCCGCATGATCCCGGCGACCAGGCACATCGCGGCGCCGATCGACAGCAGCACGATCAGCTGCTTGGGCATCTTCTGCTTGACGAAGGAGATGATGCCGCCGACCAGGAAGAGGCCGACGACGATCAGGATGGTCGACAGCCCGTTCACAGCGCGCCCTTCGTGGAGGGGAGGATGCCGACCGCGCGCGGGTCGCGCTCGGAGGCGTAGCGCAGGGCCCGCGCCAGGGCCTTGAACTGGCACTCCACGATGTGGTGAGCGTTGCGGCCATAGGGCACGTGCACGTGCAGCGCGATCTGGGCCTGGGCGACGAAGGACTCCAGGATGTGCCGGGTCATCGTGGTGTCGTACTCGCCGATCATCGGCGCCATGTTCTCGGGCTCGGTGTGCACGAGGTAGGGGCGGCCCGACAGGTCCACGGTGACCTGGGCGAGGGACTCGTCCAGCGGGACCGTGCAGTTGCCGAAGCGGTAGATGCCCACCTTGTCGCCGAGCGCCTGCTTGAAGGCGGCGCCGAGGGCGAGGGCGGTGTCCTCGATGGTGTGGTGCGAGTCGATGTGCAGGTCGCCCTCGGTCTTCACGGTGAGGTCGAACAGGCCGTGCCTCCCGAGCTGGTCGAGCATGTGGTCGTAGAAGCCGACGCCTGTCGACACATCGACCTTGCCGCTGCCGTCGAGATCGATCTCGACGAGCACCGACGTCTCCTTGGTGACCCGCTCCACGCGTCCCACGCGGTTCATGCGTTCAGCTCCTTCTTCAAGTCACGGACCGCGTCGAGGAACGCGTCGTTCTCCTCCGGGGTTCCGGCGGACACCCGCAGCCACCCCGGAATGCCGTTGTCCCGGACCAGGACACCCCGGTCGAGGATCTTCTGCCAGGCCGTGTGCGAGTCCTCGAACCTGCCGAACTGCACGAAGTTCGCGTCGGACTCGACCACGTCGTAGCCGGCCGCGCGCAGCTCGCCGACCAGCCGGTCCCGCTCAGCCTTCAGCTGCTCGACGTACTTCAGCAGCGTGTCGGTGTGCTCCAGGGCGGCCAGCGCGGTCGCCTGGGTGACCGCCGAGAGGTGGTACGGCAGCCGTACGAGCTGGACGGCGTCGACGACGGCCGGGTGCGCGGCGAGATAGCCCAGGCGCAGCCCCGCCGCGCCGAAGGCCTTCGACATCGTCCGGGAGACGACGAGGTTCGGCCGGCCCTCGATGAGCGGCAGCAGCGAGTCGCCGTGGCTGAACTCGATGTACGCCTCGTCCACGATGACCATGGACGGCTTCGCCTGCGCGGCCTCGTACAGCGCGAGGACCGTCTCGGGCGGAACCGCGTTGCCCGTGGGGTTGTTGGGGGTGGTGACGAAGACGACGTCCGGCTCGTTCTCGGCGATCGACCGCTCGGCGGCCGGGAGGTCGATGGTGAAGTCCTCGTTGCGCGGACCGGAGATCCAGCCCGTGCCGGTGCCGCGCGCGATGAGCGCGTGCATCGAGTACGACGGCTCGAAGCCGATCGCCGTACGGCCCGGTCCGCCGAAGGTCTGCAGCAGCTGCTGGATGACCTCGTTGGAGCCGTTCGCCGCCCAGACGTTGGCGAGGCCCACCTCGTGGCCGGAGGTGTTCGTCAGGTACTCGGCGAGCCGGGTGCGCAGTTCGACCGCGTCCCGGTCCGGGTAGCGGTTGAGGTCACGGGCGGCCTCACGGACGCGCTCGGCGATCCGCTCGACCAGCGGCTCGGGCAGCGGGTAAGGGTTCTCGTTCGTGTTCAGCCGTACGGGGACGTCCAACTGGGGCGCGCCGTAAGGGGACTTGCCGCGCAGCTCGTCCCGTACGGGGAGATCGTCGATTCCGGGGTTCACTTGCTCGTCGGTACCTTCCAGCCGAACCTTGCCTTGACCGCCGCGCCGTGCGCCGGCAGGTCCTCCGCCTCCGCCAGCGTGACCACGTGGTGCGCGACCTCGGCCAGCGCGTCCTCGGTGTAGTCGACGATGTGGATGCCCCGCAGGAAGGACTGGACGGACAGGCCCGAGGAGTGGCACGCGCAACCGCCGGTGGGCAGGACGTGGTTGGAGCCGGCCGCGTAGTCGCCCAGCGACACCGGCGCCCAGGGGCCGATGAAGATCGCGCCTGCGTTCTTCACCCGGTCGGCGACGGCGGCCGCGTCGGCCGTCTGGATCTCCAGGTGCTCGGCGCCGTAGGCGTCGACCACCCGCAGCCCCTCCTCGACGCCGTCGACGAGGACGATCGCGGACTGGCGGCCCTTCAGGGCCGGGACGATCCGGTCCTCGATGTGCTTGGTGGCCGCGACCTGGGGCTCCAGCTCCTTCTCCACGGCGTCCGCGAGCGCGACGGAGTCGGTGACCAGGACGGCGGCGGCGAGCGGGTCGTGCTCGGCCTGGCTGATCAGGTCGGAGGCCACGTGCACGGGGTCGGCCGTGTCGTCCGCGAGGATCGCGATCTCGGTCGGGCCGGCCTCGGCGTCGATGCCGATCTTGCCGGTGAAGTAGCGCTTGGCGGCGGCGACCCAGATGTTGCCGGGCCCGGTGACCATGTTGGCGGGCGGGCAGGACTCGGTGCCGTGCGCGAACATCGCGACGGCCGTGGCGCCGCCGGCCGCGTACACCTCGTCGACGCCGAGCAGGGCGCAGGCGGCGAGGATCGTCGGGTGCGGGAGGCCGCCGAACTCGGCCTGGGCGGGCGAGGCGAGGGCCACGGACGGGACGCCGGCCTCCTGGGCGGGGACGACGTTCATGACCACGGAGGACGGGTAGACCGACCGGCCGCCGGGCGCGTACAGCCCGACCCGCTCGACCGGCACCCACTTCTCGGTGACGGTGCCGCCCGGTACGACCTGGGTGGTGTGGGTCGTACGGCGCTGCTCGCGGTGGACGAGACGGGCGCGCCGGATGGACTCCTCCAGGGCCGCGCGCACCGCCGGGTCGAGCTCGTCGAGGGCCTTCGCGAGGGCCGCGGCGGGCACCCGCACCTGGTCGAGCCTGACCCCGTCGAACTTCTCCGCGAAGTCGATCAGCGCCGCGTCGCCCCGATGATGCACGGCTTCGCAGATCGGACGCACCTTCTCGAGGGCGGCCTGAACGTCGAAGTCGGCTCGGGGCAGCAGGTCGCGCAGAGCGGGCCCTTCGGGGAGGGCGTCGCCGCGCAGATCGATTCGGGCCAAGAAGGGATATTGCAGCACGGGCTCAATTCTCTCAGACCGTGGTCGGGCGTCGTCCGCGCGTATCAATGGCTGATACAGAACCGCCCCGGAAAACGCTCCGGAACCCGGAAGATCGCCTTCACGTCCAGTGATTCAGGAGTTACGCAACGGGCATCACCAGCTGTGCGAACACAGGAGTGGAGGAGTTGTGACCGAGGGGGCCGGCCTGCGCGCCGGAGACCTGCCGGACGATCTGACCGCCGCCGAGGCCGGCATGTGGCAGGCGTTCCGCAACGGCAGTGTGTACGACCTCAGCAGCGGGGACGCGGTCGTCGACGATCCGCACGGCGGGCGCCCCTGGGGACCCGAGCGGACCGTGCGGGCGCGGATCGTGTGCTGGCTGCTGCTGGACGGCCCGCCCGCGCTCGCGGGCCGGGTGTCCTCGCTGAAGCTGCGCGGGGTGCAGATCAGCGGCACGCTCGACCTCGCCGGCGGGATCGTGGTGCCGTACATCGAGCTGCGCGGCTGCCGTTTCGAGCGCGAGGTGCTGCTGCCGGAGGCCCGGTTCAGCACCATGCGCATGATCGACTGCTCGGTGCCGCGCCTGGAGGCGGCCCGCGTCCACACCGAGGGCGACCTGCATCTGCCGCGCTGCCGGTTCCTGGGTGGGGTGCGGCTGACCGACGCGCACATCGGCACCGACCTGATGCTCAACCAGGCCGTCGTCCACCCCGACCGCAGCGGTCGCTCCATCGCCGCCGACGGCATGACCGTCGGCCAGGACCTCCAGGCCGAGCTGCTGGAGTCGCACGGTGAGCTGAGACTGCGCAGCGCCAAGGTCGGTGTGAGTCTCAGCCTGCGCGGCGCCCGGCTGGCCAACCCCTACGGCAGGCTCGCGCTCAACGCGCCCCAGCTGACCGTGGAGCGCACGATGTACCTGACGCCGGCGGGCGTCGGCGCCTCGATGTTCAGCGGGGCGACTCCCGCGCGCGGGACGCGCATCCAGCGCTTCGAGTGCCAGGGCGGGCTCCGGCTGGACGACGGGCGCTTCGGTGACTCGGTCGACCTGGAGCGGGCCCGGTTCACCCTCACCGACGACCAGGAGCTGTCGCTGCGCCGGGTGCAGACGCCCGAGCTGCGCTTCCTCGGCGAGCGGCCGCAGCGCGGGAAGGTGGTGCTCTCGGGGGCGCGGGTGGTCAATCTGATCGACCGGGCGAGCGCCTGGCCCGGGCCGGGGAACCTGCACATGGGCGGCTTCCAGTACGAGAACCTCGTACCGCAGGGGCCCTTTCCGCTGGAGGAGCGGCTGGACTGGGTGGCCGCGGCAACCGCCGAGTACAACCCGGAGCCGTACGAGCGGCTGGCCTCCGTGCTGCGGGCCGGCGGCGAGGACGAGGACGCGCGCGAGGTGCTGCTGGCCAAGCAGCGCCGGCGCCGGGAGAGCCTGCCGCTGGCGGCCAAGCTGTGGGGGTACGCGCAGGACTGGACGGTGGCCTACGGCTACCGTCCCGGGCGGGCCGCGGTGTGGATGGCGGTGCTGTGGGCGGCGGGCTCGCTGGCCTTCGCGCACGCGAGCCACCCGCCGCTTCAGCCGGGGGCCCATCCACCGTGGAACCCCGCGCTGTTCGCCCTGGACCTGCTGCTTCCCGTCATCGACCTGGGCCAGGTCGGCGTGTGGCAGCTCAGCGGGGGCTGGCAGTGGCTGGCCGCGGCGATGGTCCTGCTGGGCTGGATCCTGGCGACGACGGTGGCCGCGGGGGCGACCCGGCTGCTGCGCCGGAACTGATCATCACAGGACGTACACGGTTCGAACAGTTGTTGAACAACGTACTTTTACGCGGTCTTGACCGCTCGGCATACAACTTTCCGCAACTTGCCCTTTCCGTCTGGCGCAGCCTTGACCTGCGGCCTTTCAATGGTCGACACCATGGCTCTGCTGCACCCCTTCAGCCGCACGGCCCGGACCTCCCGGACCGCGCCGCGCCCCGCCTCCTCCGCGCCGCCCGCGGACGCCTCCGGCCTGCCCGCCGACGACGAGGTGCTGCTCGACGCGCCCGACGACCACCTCGGCGCCACGCTGGTCGCGGCCGCCCGGGGCGAGTACGGGCCCGCGTCCGAACTGCTGGCCGGCACGCGCGTGCGTGCCGAGTGGGAGTACCGCGACCGGTACGCGAGACGGCTGACGGCGTTCGCGCGCTCGCGCGGCGAGTGGCTGGAGCACTGGTACGCCGAGACCCCCGAGGACCCGGACGTGCTGCTGCTGCGGGCCCAGCTCGCGGTGGACCACGCCTGGGTCTCGCCGGCCCGCGCGGAGCTGCTGCGGGACGTCAGCCCGCTGATCACGGCCGCCGCTCGGGGCGACGACCGCGACCCGGTGCCGTGGCGGCTCGCACTGGACCACGCGCGCGGGACCGGCGCCGGGCACAAGTACTTCTCCGAGCTGTGGGAGGCGGCCCTGCGCCGCGCCCCGCTGCACTACGGCTGCCACGTGGCCGCCCTGCGCTATCTCGCCGCCTCCTGGCGCCACTCCCACCAGGAGTGCTTCGACTTCGCCGACCGGGCCGCGCAGGACGCCCCGCCGGACTCCCTGATCCAGGCGCTGCCCTCGCGGGCGGCCTTCGGCTACCTGACCGACGGCTGCGCGGTGGAGGTGACGCGCGAGCGGCTCGACGCGGCCGCCGACCGGGCGATCGCGCTGTCGGCCCGATTCCCGGCGGCGGACCCGTGGCCGTCGGAGATCCGCAACAAGCTCACCTACGTCCTCGTACACCTGGAGCGCTGGCAGGAGGCGCTGGACCAGCTGCGGCTGATCGGTCCGTATGCCACGTCCTTCCCCTGGATCCACCTGTCCGAGGACCCGCTGGCGATCTTCCTGAAGATGCGCGCCGAGGTCCGCGCGCGGGTGGCTCAGCAGGGTGCCGGGGGTCCGCGGACCGAGCGGGTCGAACGCACACACTCCCGCGACCACTAGGCTTCTGCGTCGTGACCACCGTCCGTCTTCCGCTCTTCCCGCTGAACTCGGTGCTGTTCCCGGGCCTCGTCCTGCCGCTCAACGTGTTCGAGGAGCGGTATCGCGCCATGATGCGCGATCTGCTCAAGACACCCGAGGAGGAGCCGCGCCGGTTCGCCGTCGTGGCGATCCGCGACGGCCACGAGGTCGCGCCTAGCGCGCCCGGCATGCCGGATCCCACGGCCGTGCCCGAGCGCGGCCCCGCGGCGGGCTTCGGCCCCGACCCGGCGAAGTCCTTCCACGCGGTGGGCTGCATCGCGGACGCGGCGACGATCCGGGAGCGGGCGGACGGCACGTTCGAGGTGCTGGCGACCGGGACCAACCGGGTGCGTCTGCTCTCCGTCGACACCTCCGGCCCGTTCCTGACCGCGGAGCTGGACGAGCTCGCGGAGGAGCAGGGCGACGAGGCCGGTGCGATCGCCGAAGGGGTGCTGCGGGCGTTCCGCCAGTACCAGAAGCGGCTGGCGGGCGCGCGGGAGCGCTCGCTGTCGACGGGCGCCGACCTGCCCGACGAGCCGTCGGTCGTCTCCTACCTGGTCGCGGCCGCGATGATGCTGGACACCCCGACCAAGCAACGGCTGCTGCAGGCGCCGGACACCGCCTCCCGGCTGCGCGACGAACTGAAACTCCTTCGCTCCGAGACGGCGATCATCCGTAGCCTGCCGTCACTGCCGGCGTCGGAGCTGACGCGCGGGCAGACCAGCCTCAACTGACGACACAGCGAAGGCCGCGATGGCGAAGAAGTCCAAGAAATCCCCAGCGCAGGGCGGCACTCCGGCGACCGTGGCCCTGACCTCGGCCGGGGTGCCGTACACGATCCACTCCTACGACCACGACCCCGCCCACCCCTCCTACGGCGAGGAGGCGGCCGAGGCCATGGGCGTCTCACCGGACCGCGTCTTCAAGACGTTGGTGGCGGACGTGGACGGCGCCCTGACGGTCGCCGTCGTCCCGGTGGCGGGGTCCCTGGACCTGAAGGCCCTGGCCTCGGCGGTGGGCGGCAAACGGGCGGCGATGGCGGACCCGGCCCTCGCCGAGCGCACCACGGGCTACGTCCGGGGCGGTATCTCGCCCCTGGGCCAGCGCAAGCGGCTCCCCACGGTCCTGGACGCCTCGGCCTCCGCGCACGCCACGATCTGCGTCTCCGCGGGCCGCAGGGGCCTGGAGGTGGAGCTGTCCCCCGAGGACCTGGCGAAGCTCACGGAAGCGGTGGTGGCCCCCATCGGGCGTGCGTGACCCCTCGACGACCCCGGCTCGTTCGGTTAAGACGAGGGACATGTCGAAGAAAACGCGGAAACGCAAATGGCGCACCAAGAAGGGCCACTCGAACCACGGCCACCGTCCGGCGTGATCCCCCGGCCTGTCGCGAAAGCCCCGCGGCCCGCCCGAAGGGCGGGTCCTGCGGTGCAGGGCTTCGGCCACAGGCCCTACGGCAGCGGGGCCCCGTACGGATCCGTCTGCACGGGGTTCTGCTGGTACGGCTCCGGGTCGCGGGGGCCGAACAGGGCGGTCAGTCCGAGGTGCACCACCAGCGCGGCCAGTGACCAGGCCAGCAACGCGCCCTTCGCGCCGAGCTTCAGCGGCGCCGAAAAGGTGACGCCGTTGCCGGCCTGCTTGGCGTGCGCGATCACGTCCTGCGCGGGCCCGAGCCACACGCCGAGCCGCCAGGCCAGCAGGGATCCCAGCAGCCCGCCGACACCGAGCGCCACCACCAGGGGGATCCCGCCGCGCCGGCGCACCAGGAACACCACGAGCGCGCTCACCACTCCGAAGGCCAGCGCGAGCAGCGTGAACGTGCCGTCCACGCCTATCGCCTGCTCCCCCTCGCTGTCGGCGAGGTAGACGATCCAGCGCTTGTTCACCAGGTCACCGACGAGCGGCACATGCGGGGCGAGCCACCACCACAGCACGCCGAGCAGGACCCCTCCGAGCGCCACCGCGACCGTGATCAGGGCGGCCTCGCGCACTTCGGTCTTCATCCCGGGCCCGTCCTGTCCGTACGTGCCGTCCCACAGGTGGTCATGGCCCGAGGGCACCGCAGGTCCCCCGGCGGGCAGCTGCCAGGCCTGCTGCGGTGCGGGCGAACCCTGGGAAGACTGCGAGGACTGTTCATGGGGCGGCGGAGGCGGAGTCAACGGTGCGGTCACCCTGCCATCGTGCCAGGCCCGCCTGTGCGGCGCGTCACCGGACGGCCGCCCGACGGTAGGCCCAGGTGGCCACGGCCAGCGAGACGACCCCGACCCCGGCGCACACGGCGAGGTCACCGGCCACGAACGCCCAGTCGGGATGCCCCCCGAACGTCCGCGCGAACGCCTCGACGCCGTAGGTGGACGGCAGCAGATCCCGCGCCAGCCGCACGATCTCCGGCATCCGGTCGGCGGGCAGCACACCCAGCAGCAGCGCGGCGGACATCCCCAACTGCCCCAGCAGCGTGGCGAGTTCGGGCCGGGGCGCGAGCAGTCCGAGGGCCGCCCCGAGCCCGGACAGGGCCGCCCCCGCCAGCGGGATCACCGCGGCCAGCACCCACAGATGCGCCAGCGGCAGCCCGAACAGCACGCACCCGAACACCGCGCTCAGCACGGTCCCCGGCACGGTGAAGGAGGCGTACGCCCCCGCCGCGCCCAGCACCACGGCGGCCGGCGGCACCGGCAGCGTCGCGTAGTGGTCGAGTCCGCCGCTGGCCCGCAGCTGCCCGAAGTACTGCGCGAGCAGGTTCAGCGCGACGAAGGCCACGACGAGCACGGACGAGCCGGCGACCACCGACTCGGCCTCGCCGCCGCCGTCCACGACCCCCCGCATCAGGACCATGATCCCGATCGACTGGAAGGTCGCCACGAACAGCAGCGGGATCCGGGCGACCCGCGCGCGGGAGAGCTGAGCCCGGTAGACGGCGACCAGCGCCGGCCACATCCGCGCCCGCGGCCCCAGCTCGGCCGCGCGACGCTCGCCCCCCTCCGCGCCCAGGGCGCCGGGCAGGACATCGGCGGGTACGACACTCACGTCGCGCTGCTCCCCTTCTCGCTCGGGCTCACTGAGGCAGTCTCCCGAAGGGTCCATACGGACGCCATGGTCCGCGCACTCACCAGGTCGCTCATGCCTTCACCAACCCCTGCTGCGCGGCGCCCCCCAGCGCCAGGTACACGTCCTCCAGGCTGGGCGTGGCCAGCGTGAAGTCGTCGAGCGCGGCGAAGGCGCTGCCGCCGGTGACCGTGGCCACGACCGCCCGCGCCTCCTCCGGCGCGAGCCGCAGCGTCCAGCGACGCCCGGCCTCCACGGCCCGCTCCCGCAGTGCGGCGACCTCGGGGACGTGCAGCGGCGCGGTCTCACGCCACACCAGTTCGACCCGGACCTCCCCGGCGACCTGCTCCTTGAGCCCGGCCGGGGTGTCGCAGGCGATCACCCTGCCCTGGTCGAGGACGGCGACCCGGTCGAGGACGGTCTCGGCCTCGATGACGTTGTGGGTGACGAGCAGCACGGTCGTGCCGCGCTCGGCCCGCCGCCGGTCCACGGCCGCCCACACCGCCCGCCGCGCCACCGGGTCCATCCCGGTGGTCGGCTCGTCGAGCACGAGCAGCGGCCGCTCCCCGACCAGCGCGGCGGCGAAGCACGCGAGCCGCCGCTGTCCGCCGGACAGCTTCTTCAACGGCCGCCCGGCGATGGCCGTGAGTCCCAGCTCCTCGAGTACGGCGTCCTTCTCGTCCCGCGCCTGCCGCCCCTCCAGGCCGCGCAGCCGTCCGGTCGTCTCCGCGGCCAGCGACACGGTGAGCTCGTCGAGCGCGCTGGACTCCTGGCCGAGGTAGGCGAGGATCCGCGCGGCGCGCTCCGGATGCCGCACGATGTCGTGCCCGAGGATCTCCACGCGCCCCGCGTCGGGCCGCATCAGCCCGGTCAGCTGGCGGACCAGGGTGGACTTGCCGGCCCCGTTCGGCCCGAGCAGCCCGAAGATCTCACCGCGGCGGATGTCCAGCCGTACGTCGTCGGTGGCCCGCACCGCGGGCGTGCCCGGCGCCCCGCGCCGCCCGCGCACCGCCGGATAGGTCTTGGTCAGCCCGCGCACCGCGCACACGACATCCCCACCGTGCCGAAGTGCCTGTGCCGCGCGCGTACTCACAAAGGACGAGGGTACGGGGTCGCCGCCGTCCGCCCGCTCTCGGGTTGGTCCAGGGCGGCACATCCGCCGGTAAAGAACTACTCACCCGCGGGTGCGTGCTCGGCGGCCGTGCGGACGTCGATCTCCCGCCAGAACCCCGCCCGGATGGCGTAACGGTCGTGCTCGTCGATCTGGTCGTCCTTGTGGGCCAGCAGACCGAAGCGGGCCGCGTAGCGCAGCAGCTCGCCGTCGATGCGGTGCGGGACGCGCGGGTACATGGCGGACAGCTTCTGCAGATGGCTCTGGTCCCCGAGCCGCTCCATCCACCGCCGCGCGAACACCTGTCCGACCTCGAACGGGTCCCCGCCGACCGTCGTGATGTCCTCCTCCCGGTCGGCCCAGCGCTGCTCGGCCGTCGTCAGCTGCGCCAGCGTCGGCATCGAGGCCACCTCGGGCGGCTCGGCCGCCGGCCGGTCCACCCAGCCCTTGTCGGAGGACCAGCGCAGCGTCGCGCTCGCGGGCTGCGGGGCCGGCTGCACCCCGGGGGCGCGCAGCGCGGCGAGGTCCTTCGGGGTGGGCACGCCCTTGGGCGCCGGGATCCGCTCCTGTCTGCCGTTCTCCGCGGCGGCGGCAGGAGCGTGCTCGCTCTCCTCGGCGGACCGCTCGGCCGCACCGGGCGCGGACTCCGGCAGCGGCGCGGAGAGGATCGCGGCGATCTCGGGCCGGGGCGCGGGCGGCGGCGCGCACACCCCGCCGAGCTCCTTGGCCCGGACCGCCTTGGTGATCCACGTACGGTCCAGCACCCGCCGCTCGTCGGCCTCGGCGACCAGGTCCTCGGACTGGTTGTAGTCCCCGTCGGCCGCCTGCACCGCCCACAGGTGTACGGCCACCCCGTGCTCCTTGGCGGCCATCATGCCCGGCAGCAGATCGCCGTCGCCGGTGACCAGGACGATGTCGGAGCAGGCGCGGTTGCGGGCCAGCTCGGTGAGCTCGGCGTGCATGGCCGCGTCCACGCCCTTCTGCGCCCAGCGTCCGTCGCTGCGGGTCAGCGCGCCGAGCCGGACGGTGACGCGGGGCATCACCCGCAGCCGGCGGTGCTCGGGCTGGGGCACACGGTCCGGGGCGCCGTCGAACCAGTAGATGCGCAGCAGGGGCCGCTCGGTGTCGGACTCGGCGCGCTCACGCAGCCCCTGGATGAGGGCGGTGTGGTCGACAGTGATGCGGGAGCGGGAGGGCTCCCCGGCAAGGAGACTGGCGGCGGCCCCCAGCAGATACCCGGCGTCCACCAGGACGATGCAGCGGTCCACGCGATCCACCCTCTTTCCGGGAGGTTTGCTTCGGGCTTCCTTCGAGTCTGCCCGACTACGGAGGGGTTAACGGCCCGAACTCGATCTTCGGCGTGGCGTTTCGGAGTGCGGAGCGGGTCCGCACTCCCCGACCAGCCATGTCACACACGGTAATTATCCGACATGCGCTTGTTGTCAGCCTATGTGAATCTGGTCCCGGCCCTGGCCCCTAGATCACCCACAGGAGGCAGATCACCATGGCCAAGAACAAGAAGCAGAACCGTAAGCAGCCGCAGTCCGAGCGTGGCCGTCAGCAGGGCGAGCAGATCCCGATGGAGTCGCCGTCCGAGCAGCACGTCCCGTCGGTCACCCCGGGCGACATGGCCCGCAAGGGGCGGCAGAAGAGCTTCGGTCACAACTGACGCTGTGTAACGGGTTGTTGAGACCCAGCACCACCGAGGGGCGCACCCGTGAAGGGGCGCCCCTCGCGCGTGGGTGCCGTGCTCAGCCGGCCAGGCAGGACGGGCCGAGCAGCACCTTGAGGTCGCCGAAGAGCGCCGGGTCCGGCTTCACCCGGTGCCGGTCCAGTCGCAGCACCGTGGTCTTCGTCGGCCCCTGGAGCTTGATGCGGACCTCGCTGTCGCCCTTGTGGTGCGTGAGGATCTCGCCGAGGCGGCTGACCATCGGCGGGGTGACCCGGGTGGCCGGGATGGTGAGGATCACCGGCGCGTTGGTGCCCGCGTTGGACAGGTCGGGCACCTGCAGCTCCATCGCGACCAGCCGCGGCACGTCCTCGCGCTTGTCGAGCCGGCCCTTGACGAACACCACGGCGTCCTCGACGAGTTGGGTCGACACCAGCTGATAGGTCGCCGGGAAGAACATGCACTCGATGGAGCCGGCGAGGTCCTCGACGGTGGCGATCGCCCAGGCGTTGCCCTGCTTGGTCATCTTGCGCTGCAGGCCCGAGATGATGCCGCCGATGGTGACCACCGCGCCGTCCGCGTGCTCACCACCGGTGAGCTGGGCGATGCCCGCGTCGGCCTTGTCGGACAGCACGTGCTCCAGACCGAACAGGGGATGGTCGGAGACGTACAGACCGAGCATCTCCCGCTCCTGGGCGAGCAGATAGGTCTTGTCCCACTCATCGGTGGTGAACTCGACGTCGAGACCGAACCCGGGCTCGCTGGAGTCCTCCTCGCCCATCCCGCCGAAGAGGTCGAACTGCCCTTCCGCCTCCTTGCGCTTGACCGCGACCACGTTGTCGATCATCGGCTCGTACTGCGCGGTGAGTCCCTTGCGGGTGTGGCCGAGCGAGTCGAACGCGCCCGCCTTGATGAGCGATTCCGTGGTCCGCTTGTTGCAGGCGGCGGCGTCGATCTTGTCCAGGTAGTCGGGGAAGGAGGCGAACTTCCCCTTCGCTTTGCGTGCCCTGATGATCGAGTCGACCACGCCGGTGCCGACGTTGCGCACGGCCTCCAGGCCGAAGAGGATCACGTCGTCGCCCTGGGCGGCGAAGTTGTGCACCGACTCGTTGACGTTCGGGGGGAGCACCTTGATGCCCATACGACGGCACTCGTTGAGGTAGACCGCCGACTTGTCCTTGTCGTCCTTGACGGAGGTCAGCAGCGCCGCCATGTACTCGGCGGGGTAGTTCGCCTTGAGGTAGGCGGTCCAGTAGGAGACCAGTCCGTACGCGGCCGAGTGGGCCTTGTTGAAGGCGTAGCCGGCGAAGGGGACCAGCACGTCCCACAGGGCCTGGATGGCCTCGTCGCTGTAGCCGTTCTTCTGGGCGCCGGCCTGGAAGATGGTGAAGTTCTTGGCGAGCTCGTCGGGCTTCTTCTTGCCCATCACGCGGCGGAGGATGTCGGCCTCGCCGAGCGAGTAGCCGGCGATGATCTGCGCGGCCTTCTGCACCTGCTCCTGATAGACGATCAGGCCGTAGGTGACGTCCAGGACCTCCCTGAGGGGCTCTTCGAGCTCCTTGTGGATGGGGGTGATCTCCTGGAGCTTGTTCTTGCGCAGCGCGTAGTTGGTGTGCGAGTCCATGCCCATCGGGCCGGGACGGTAGAGCGCGGAGACGGCGGAGATGTCCTCGAAGTTGTCCGGCTTCATCAGGCGCAGCAGCGAGCGCATGGGGCCGCCGTCGAACTGGAAGACGCCGAGGGTCTCGCCCCGCTGGAGGAGCTCGAAGGTCTTGGGGTCGTCCAGCGGGAGGCTCAGCAGCTCCAGGTCGATGCCCTTGTTGGACTTCACCATCTTGACGGCGTCGTCCATGATCGTCAGGTTGCGCAGGCCGAGGAAGTCCATCTTCAGCAGGCCGAGCGACTCGCAGCTCGGGTAGTCCCACTGCGTGATGGTCACACCGTCGGTGTGCCGCACCCAGACCGGCACGTGCTCGGTGATGGTCTCGCTGGACATGATCACGCCGGCGGCGTGCACGCCCATCTGCCGGACCAGGCCCTCGACGCCCTTGGCGGTGTCGATGACCTTCTTCACGTCCGGTTCGTTCTCGTACATCGCCCGGACCTCGCCCGCCTCCGAGTAGCGGGGGTGCGAGGGGTCGGTGATGCCGTTGAGGTCGATGCCCTTGCCGAGGACGTCGGCGGGCATGGCCTTGGTGATGCGGTCGCCCATCGCGTACGGGTAGCCGAGCACGCGCGCGGAGTCCTTGATCGCGTTCTTCGCCTTGATCTTGCCGTAGGTGCCGATCATGGCGACCTTGTCGGCGCCGTATTTCTCGGTCACGTACCTGATCACCTCGACGCGCCTGCGCTCGTCGAAGTCGATGTCGACGTCGGGCATGGAGATGCGCTCGGGGTTGAGGAACCGCTCGAAGATCAGGCCGTGCGGGATCGGGTCGAGGTCGGTGATGCCCATGGCGTAGGCGACGATCGAGCCGGCCGCGGAGCCTCGGCCGGGGCCGACCGCGATGCCGTTGTTCTTGGCCCACATGATGAAGTCGGCGACGACGAGGAAGTAGCCGGGGAAGCCCATCGAGATGATGACGTCCATCTCGTACTCGGCCTGCTTCTGGCGGTCCTCGGGGATACCGCCCGGGAAGCGGCGCTCCATGCCGCGGCGGACCTCCTCCTTGAACCAGGTGACCTCGGTGTAGCCCTCGGGGATGTCGAACTTCGGCATGAGGTTCTTGGCCTCGAACATGCCGTCGGTGTCGACCATCTCGGCGATCAGGAGGGTGTTGCGGCAGCCCTCCTGCCAGGCGTCCGAGGAGTCGATGGCGTACATCTCGTCCGTGGACTTCAGGTAGTAGCCGGTGCCGTCGAACTTGAAGCGGTCGGGGTCGGAGAGGTTCTTGCCGGTCTGGATGCACAGCAGGGCGTCGTGGGCGGTCGCCTCGTGCGCGTAGGTGTAGTGCGAGTCGTTGGTGACCAGCGGGGGGATGCCGAGCTTCCGGCCGATCTCGAGCAGACCGTCGCGGACCCGGTGCTCGATGTCGATGCCGTGGTCCATCAGCTCCAGGAAGTAGCGGTCCTTGCCGAAGATGTCCTGGTAGTCGGCGGCCGCCTTGAGGGCCTCCTCCTCCTGCCCCAGGCGCAGCCGGGTCTGCACCTCGCCGGAGGGGCAGCCGGTGGAGGCGACGATCCCCTCGGACCACTGGGAGATGGTCTCCTTGTCCATCCGCGGCCACTTCTGCAGCCAGCCCTCGGCGTAGGCGTCCGAGGAGAGGCGGAAGAGGTTGTGCAGGCCCGTCGAGTTCACGGCCCACATGGTCTTGTGGGTGTAACCACCGGAACCCGAGACGTCGTCCCGCTTCTGGTGCGGCTGGCCCCACTGGATCTTGCGCTTGTTGCGCCGGGACTCCGGGGCGACATAGGCCTCGATGCCGATGATCGGGGTGACCCCGGCCTTCTTCGCGGAGTGGAAGAAGTCGTACGCACCGTGGAGGTTGCCGTGGTCGGACATGGCGATGTGCGTCATGCCCATCTCGTTGCAGGCGTTGAACATGTCCTTGAGCCGCGCGGCACCGTCCAGCAGCGAGTACTGGGTGTGGACGTGCAGGTGCGTGAACGGCGGCTTTGACACGGTGGAGCCTCCAGAGGAAACGGTGGACGACGGGCCGGCGACAGTCCTGGGGTCAGCGTCGAAGTCTATGCCTCGGCACTGACAATCCGAGGGCTCCCCCGCGTACCTTCACAGCGGGGGTCGCGGGCACTTCCGTGACCCGCCGCCCGTTGAAGCGGCAGACACGCTGTCGCACCCGTCCATGCACCAGGAGGCATCCCGCGATGTCGGTTCCCCAGCTCAACGACGAGCAGCGCGGCGAGGAGATCCTCGCCGTCTTCGACACCGCCTTCGGCGAGCTCCTGGCCGCCGACCCGGCCGCGTTCCGGGTGAAGTTCCGCAAGATGGCGGCCTCCGCTTTCGCGTTCTACCGGGGCACGGCGGCCCTCTTCTACCACGACCTCGACGCCGATCGGCGCGGCGGCCCGTACCTGGACGAGCGCACCTCGCGCGTGTGGATCCACGGCGACCTGCACGCGGAGAACTTCGGCACGTACATGGACTCCAACGGCCGTCTGGTGTTCAACGTCAACGACTTCGACGAGGCCTACGTCGGCCCGTTCACCTGGGACCTGAAGCGCTTCTCCGCCTCCGTCGCGCTGATCGGGTACGCGAAGGCGCTCAGCGACGACCAGATCAGCGAGCTGGTGCGGGTGTACGCGGGCGCGTACCGCGAGCGGATCCACGCGCTGGCGACCGGCGCCAAGAGCGACGAGGTGCCGCCGTTCACCCTGGACACCGCGGAGGGCCCGCTGCTGGGCGCCCTGCGCGCGGCCCGTTCGCTGACCCGCTTCGAGCTGCTGGACTCGATGACGGAGATCCGTGACTTCGAGCGCCGCTTCGCTCCGGGCGGCGGCTCCATCGAGCTGGACGCGGCCACCCGCTACAAGGTCCTGGCGGCCTTCGACGGCTACCTGGAGACGCTGCCGGACTCCTCGCTGGCCCGCCCCGACTCCTACCGGGTCAAGGACGTGGTGGGCCGGCGCGGCATCGGCATCGGGTCGGCCGGGCTGCCGTCGTACAACATCCTTCTCGAGGGGCACAGCGACGCCCTGGAGAACGACGTGGTGATCTACATCAAGCAGGCCCAGACCCCGGCCGTCTCCCGGCACATCACCGACCCGGCGATCCGGGACTACTTCCAGCACGAGGGCCACCGCACGGTGATCTCCCAGCGCGCCCTGCAAGCGCACGCGGACCCGTGGCTGGGCTGGACCGAGCTGGACGGCGCGGGCCAGCTGGTGGCGGAGGTCTCGCCCTACGCGGTCGACCTGGACTGGGGCGACATCGACGACCCGGAGGAGATCGCGGCGGTCGTCGCCGACCTCGGCCGGGCGACGGCGACCATGCACGCGGCGGCGGACGACACCTCCGGCGAGTCCCTGGTGCCGTTCTCCACCGAGCGGGCCATCGACGCGGCGATCGCGGCGGACGAGGACGGCTTCGCGGACCTCCTGGTCGGCTTCGCGCACGACTACGGCGCACGCGCGCGTACCGACCACCAGATCTTCGTGGACCTGTTCCGCAACGGGCGGATTCCGGGTCTCTAACAGTCCGGCACAGTCCGTCATCTCACAGGGACCTTTTAAGGGTCCCTTACCGGAGCACGTGACACACTCTCCACGCTATGGACATCTCCGGGACCCGACTCAGAGCGCTGCGCGCGGCGCTGTTCACGGCACTCGTCGTGACGCTCAGCACCGCGTCGCACGTGCTGCTGTCACGGGTCCCGCTGCCGCTGAACACGGTGGCCGCGCTCGCCGCCGCCGTGTTCGCGGTCTCCTACGCGCTGGCCGGCCGTGAGCGCGGCTTCTGGCCGATCGCCGGTCTGTTGATCCCGCTGGAGCTGGCCGCCGACACCATCCTCACCACCGGCCAGCACGTCTGCTACGGCCGTGCGGGCGGCCCGGTCGCCGGCCCCCTGGCCTCGGTCGGCTGGGACGTGCTGTGCGGCAGCAACACCCAGGTCGGCACCCCGCTGGCGCAGGTCACCGGCGCGGACCCCGACCGCCTCGCGGCGCTGCTCGCGCACGCCGACCCGGCCACCGCCTGGCTGCTGCTCGGCGCCCACGTCGGCGTCGGCCTGCTCGCCGCCGCCTGGCTGCGCCGCGGCGAGCGCGCGCTGGCCCAGCTGCTGCGCGCGGTGGCCGCCACGACCTTCCGGCCGCTGCTGCTGGCGGTCGCCGCCGTCACCGTCCGCCCGGTCTCGACGGTACGGCGCCTCGGGCGCCCCGAGCTCGCCCCGGCCGTCGTGCGTGACCGGCTCCTCGTGCACTCCCTGGGCCGACGCGGACCACCGCTGCCGCTCGCCCTCGCCTGAACGACATCCGGTGCCGACGGCGCCCATCGCCCTTCACGAGCGCCGAGCACCGAACAGCACTGAGCACTGAGCACTGAGCACTGAGCACTGAGCACGAGCAGTCCCCCACACGTATCCCGCGCACGACATATGCGCGTCCCACATGGAGAACACCAACATGAGCAAGCGGAACACCCAGGCGGCCAAGACGGCGGCCCGGGAGCGGCTGCGCCAGGAGCGCGAGCGTCAGGCCAAGCGGGCCAAGGCGAAGCGGCAGATCATCGTCGCCGGCTCGATCGTCGCCGTCCTCGCGGCGGCCGGCGGCATCGGCTACGCGGTCGTTCAGGCCAACAAGCCCAGCTACTGGGCGGGCCTGAAGGACGCCAAGGTGGTGGCCCCGGCCAACACGACGGGCACCAAGGGCACCACCGTCGTCATAGGCAAGGCCGACGCGAAGAAGACCCTCAAGGTCTACGAGGACCCGCGCTGCCCGGTCTGCGCCCAGTTCGAGCAGACCGTCGGCTCGACCGTGATCAAGGACATCGACAGCGGCAAGTTCAAGATCCAGTACATCGGTGGCACGTTCATCGACAACAAGGACAACGGACAGGGCTCCAAGAACGCGCTGAGCGCCCTGGGTGCCGCCCTGAACGTGAGCGACGACGCGTTCCTCGCGTACAAGACCGCCCTGTACTCGACGAAGTGGCACCCGGACGAGACGACCGACAAGTTCAAGGACGACAGCTACCTCATCAAGGTCGCCCAGACCGTGCCCGCGCTGAAGGACAACACCAAGTTCCAGGACGCGGTGAAGAAGGGCACGTACGACGCCTGGGCGATGGCCATGTCGAAGACCTTCGACGACAACAAGGACGGCGTGACCGGCACGCCGAGCTTCGTCATGAACGGCAAGATGCTCACGGCCGACAGCCAGGGCAACCCGCCGATGACGGTGGAGCAGTTCAACCAGGTGGTGGACGCGGCCCTGAAGGCCTGATCCCGGGGTCGGCGAACGACCTCCGAGGGAAGAGCGGGCGAACTTTTGCGAGTTCGCCCGCTCTTGCGCGTACCGGTCAGTAACCTGTTCGCCCGTGACCAGTCGATACAGATCCACCAAGGCGTCCCAGGACCTCAACTCGCGCTCGCCCCGCCGCCGTACGGTCGTCAAGGCCGCGGCGGCGACGGCTGTTCTGGCCGGCCCGCTCGCCGCCGCCCTGCCCGCCAGGGCCGCCGCCGACACCCCGCAGTTCCTGCACGGCGTCGCCTCCGGCGACCCGCTGCCCGACGGCGTCCTGCTGTGGACCCGGGTGACGCCCACCGCCGAGGCGGTGCCCGGCTCGGGGCTCGGCCCGGACACCCAGGTGAGCTGGGTGGTGGCCCGGGACAAGGCCTTCACGACGATCGTCGCCAAGGGCTCGACCACGGCGACCGCCGCCTCCGACCACACCGTGAAGGCGGACATACGGGGCCTGGAGCCGGCCACCGACTACTGGTTCCGCTTCTCGGCCGGCGGCACGGACTCCCCCGCCGCCCGCACCCGCACCGCGCCCGCCGCCGACGCGGCCGTCACCGGCCTGCGCTTCGGCGTGGTCTCCTGCGCCAACTGGGAGGGCGGTTACTTCGCCTCGTACCGCCATCTCGCGGCACGCGGCGACCTGGACGCCTGGCTGCATCTCGGCGACTACATCTACGAGTACAAGTCCGGTGAGTACGCGGCCCGCGGCACGGTCGTACGGCCGCACGCGCCGGCCAACGAGATCCTCACGCTCGCCGACTACCGCACCCGGCACGGCAAGTACAAGACAGACCCGGACCTGCAGGCGCTTCACGCGAAGGCGCCGGTCGTCGCGATCTGGGACGACCACGAGTTCGCTGACAACGCCTGGTCCGGCGGCGCGGTCAACCACACCGAGGGTGGTGAGGGCACCTGGACCGACCGCAAGGCGGCCGCCAAGCAGGCCTACTTCGAGTGGATGCCGGTGCGTCCGGCGATCGCGGGCACCACCTACCGGCGGCTGCGCTTCGGGAAGCTCGCCGACCTGTCCCTGCTGGACCTGCGCTCCTTCCGCTCCCAGCAGGCCACCTCCGGCTCCGGTTCGGTGGACGATCCGGACCGCACGATCACCGGCCGCGCCCAACTCGACTGGCTGAAGGCCGGGCTGAAGGCCTCCGACACCACCTGGCGGCTGGTCGGCAACTCGGTGATGATCGCGCCGTTCGTCGTCGGCTCGCTCTCCGCCGACCTCCTCAAGCCGCTGGCCAAGCTGCTGGGACTGCCGCAGGAGGGCCTCGCGGTCAACACCGACCAGTGGGACGGCTACACCGACGACCGGCGCGAACTGCTCGCCCATCTGACCTCGAACGCCATCCGCAACACCGTGTTCCTGACCGGTGACATCCACATGGCGTGGGCCAACGACGTGCCTCTGGACGCCGGTACGTACCCGCTGTCGGCCTCCGCCGCCACCGAGTTCGTCGTGACCTCGGTGACCTCCGACAACCTCGACGACATCGTTAAGGTCCCCGAGGGCACGGTCTCCGCGATCGCGTCACCGGTCATCCGCGCCGCCAACCGGCACGTCCACTGGGTCGACACCGATCGCCACGGCTACGGCGTCCTGGACATCACCGCCGATCGCGCGCAGATGGACTACTACGTCCTGTCCGACCGCACGGACAAGAACGCGACCTCCTCCTGGGAGCGTTCGTACCGCACCCGCAGCGGCACGCAGAAGGTCGAGCGGACGTACGACCCCGTCTGATCAGACCGGTCCGATCAGAGCGTCTCGAGGAAGCCGAGCGCCACCCGCCAGGTGGCCTCGGCGGCCTCCTCGTCGTAGTCCGGCAGTTCGGGGTCGGTGTAGACGTGGCCGGCGCCGGCGTAGCGGTAGATCTCCACGTCCGCGCCCGCTCTGCGCATCTGCAGATACCAGGCGCTCAGCCAGTCGTCCGTCTCGAACGGGTCGGGCTCGGCCACGTGCAGCTGGACCGGCAGATCGTCCACCGACGCGTTCGGCGCGATGTCCGACGTTCCGTGCAGGAGGAGCAGCCCGCGGGCCTTCTCGTCGCCGAGGGCGAGGGTCTGCGCGACGGAGGCGCCGAGCGAGAACCCGGCGTACACCAGGCCCCTCTCGGAGTAGGGCGCGGCGGCCAGCACGGCTCTTCTGAGCAGCTCGTCCTTGCCGATCCGGTCCTTGAAGGCCATGCCCTCCTCCACCGTCTCGAACGTACGCCCCTCGAAGAGGTCCGGGGTCCACACCTCGTGTCCGGCACCGCGTAGCCTGTCCGCGGCCAGGCGCACCCCGGGCCTGAGGCCGTAGGTCGAGTGAAAGAGCATGATGTTCATGAGGCCCATGGTGCCAGCCGGCACTGACAACGCCCCGCGACCGCCGTACCCCCTTCGCGCCGGAAGTCACATGTTCATGACCCCGGAGAGCCGGTTAGGTTCGGAGGCATGGAGAACGTACTCCGCCCGCTGATCGTGATCGGCGGCTCGGTCGTCCTCACGCTCGTGATCGGCTGGGCCACCGACCAGTTGCTGCGCAAGGCCGACGGACGCCACAGCGAGACCCCGCTGTGGGGTCTGCTGCGCCGTGGCCGCATCCCCTACCAGCTCGTGCTGTGCGCCGCCATGCTCAGAGGCTCCTACGACGAGGCCCGGCTGCTGCGCGAACACCGGGTCGCGGTGGGCCAGTTCCTGACCCTGGTGCTGATCGGGGCGGCGGCCTGGCTGGTGATCCGGATCGCGGCTGCGATCGTCGAGACCTCCTACAGCCGGTACGCCCGTGCCCACCACGACGCCGCCCGGGTCCGCCGGGTGCGCACCCAGGTGTCGCTGATCATGCGCGTGGTCGCGGCGATCGTCGGCGTGGTGGCCGTGGCCGCGATGCTGCTGACGTTCCCGGCGATGCGCGCGGCCGGTGCCTCGCTGCTGGCCTCGGCCGGCATCCTCGGCATCGTCGCCGGTGTCGCCGCCCAGTCGACGCTGGGCAACATGTTCGCGGGGCTGCAGATCGCCTTCGGCGACATGGTGCGGCTCGGCGACACCGTGGTGGTGGACGGCGAGTGGGGCACGGTCGAGGAGATCACCCTGACGTTCCTGACCGTGCGGACGTGGGACGAGCGCCGGATCACCATGCCGGTGTCGTACTTCACCTCCAAGCCGTTCGAGAACTGGTCGCGGGGCAGCAACCAGATGACGGGCATCGTCTACTGGCACCTCGACCACTCGGCGCCCGTCGAGGCGATGCGGGAGCGGCTGCGGGACATCCTGCGCGAGTGCCCGGCCTGGGACGGCCGCGCCCACAACCTCGTGGTCACCGACTCCACGCCCAACACCATCCAGGTCCGCGCCCTGGTCACGGCGAAGGACGCGGACGACATCTGGACGGTACGAGTGGCGGTGCGCGAGCAGATGCTCAGCTGGCTGTGCGCGGAGCACCCGTACGCGCTGCCCCGCGTCAACACGGCGGACGCCGTGCTGCCGCCGAGCCGGCCCGCCCTCGACGACCACCTGGACGGCCGTGTGAACGGGCATCTCGACGGCCGCCGCGACGCCGCCGCGGCGCGCCGAGCGCGCGAGTAGCCGAACAGGGGGGCGCCGTACGGGCTCAGTGCCCGCGCTCGGCGCCCCCGTTGACCTGGATCACCTGCGAGGTGACGTGGGCCGCGCCCGGTGAGGCCAGCCAGTGCAGGGTCGAGGCCACGTCGCCGGGGGTGCCGGCGCGCTTGTCGAGCGTGTCGGCGACGAGCCGCTCGCGCCGGGCCGGGTCGATGGCGGGCCCGAAGAACTCGGTGTCCTCGATGTAGCCGGGCGCGACCACGTTCGCGGTGATCCCGCGCGGCCCGAGCTCCCGCGCCAGGTCATGGGCGTACGGGTGCAACGCGGCCTTGGCGCCTCCGTACGCCCCGCTGCCGGAGCCCCGGTAGGCGGCGATGGAGCTGACGAACAGCACCCGTCCGCCCGGGGAGGCGAGCCGGTCCTTGAGGGCCTCGGTGAGCAGGGCGGCGGTCAGGGTGTTGAGCCGGAAGTTGACGGTCCAGTTGTGCGCGACCCGGTCGAGCGGGTCCTCGCTCTCGGCCGGGGGTTCCAGCTGCCCGGTGCCGCCGGCACCGTGGATCAGCACGTCCACGGTCCCGAACTCCTCCGCCACGAACTCCGCGACCCCGCGCACGGCGGCGGTGTCGGCCAGGTCGGCGGCGTACGTCGACGCCCCCGGCACATCGGCCTTCCGCAGGACCTCGGCCCGCCGCCCGAGCAGCAGGACGCGGTCACCCTCCGCCGCGAACACCCGCGCCGCCGCGAGCCCGATTCCCGTACCTCCACCGCTGATCACCACATTACGAGCCATGATCCGACCCTACGCACGCGCAGCACGGCGCGCGCAACCATTTCCGGTCAGCGCAGGCTGCGTACGTCGAGATGGCGCAGCACCCGGTCCACGATCTCCGGGTCCGCCCCGGGCTCGCTGCGCGCGGCCATCACCTCGTGCCGTGCGGCGCTCAGCAGCTCGCCCTGGATCCGCCGCATCCGCTTGAGCCGGCGCACCCGCATCTCATGCGCCTCGCGCCGTTCCTCCTCGCCCATGTCCGGGCTGATCCGGACACCGATCTCCAGGGCCCGCCGCAGCATCTGCTCCGACAGCTCGTCCGGCAGGTCCTCGACCTCCTCGATCTCCTTGAGCCTGCGTTTGGCGGCCTTGGCGGCGCGTACGGCGAGTTCCTTCTCGAACGCCTTCTCGTGCTCGGTGTCGGCCTGCACCCCGAGCCTCCTCACCAGCCAGGGCAAGGTCAGGCCCTGCAGCACCAGCGTGCCCATGATCACGCCGAAGGCGATGAAGACGATCTCGTCCCGGTCGGGGAAGGCCGAACCGTCGTCGGTGGTCAGGGGGATCGCGAGCGCCAGCGCCACCGAGGCCACGCCCCGCATCCCGGACCACCACATCACGATGGTCTCGCGCCAGCCCATCGGGATGTCCTCGTCGTGGTCCCGTCTGGCGTGCAGCCGTTTGGTGAGCCAGGTCGCCGGGAGCAGCCAGGCGAGCCGGACCAGCACCACCACGGCGAGCACCGCCGCCGCCCAGCCGAGCATTTCGCCCCACCGTCCGGACGCGGTGCGGATCGCGTTGTGCAGCTCCAGGCCGATCAGCCCGAAGGCGACACCGGTGACGAGCGTGTCGACGATGTCCCAGAAGGTGTGCCCGGCCAGCCGGGTCATCACGTCGTCGGGGTCGGACGCGTACTCCGCGAGGAAGAGCGCGGTGGTGAGCACGGCCAGCACCCCGGAGCCGTGCAACTCCTCGGCCAGCACGTAGGAGGCGTACGGCACGAGCAGCGTCAGACCGACCTGCAGGGTGGCGTCGCCGAGCACGTCGAGGAGCCTGTTGGCGCCCCAGCCGAGGGCGACGCCGATCGCGACGGCGACCACGGCGGACAGCACCAGGTCGAGGGCGGCGCGGCCCGCGTGGAACTCGCCGCTCACCGCGGCGGCGACCGCGACGTGGTAGAGCACGATCGCCGTGACGTCGTTGAACAGGCCCTCCCCCTCCAGGATCGACACCAGACGGCGGGGCAGGCCCAGTTGGCCCGCGACCGCGGTCGCCGCGACCGGGTCGGGCGGCGCGACCAGGGCGCCGAGCGCGACGGCGGCGGCGACGGGCAGTCCCGGCACGATGGCGTGGGCCATGACGGCCACACAGAGGGTGGTGACGAAGACCAGGGCCACGGCCAGCAGGAAGATCGGCCGCCGGTTCGCCGCGAACTGCCGCCAGGACGTGCGGCGCACCGCCGCGTACAGCAGGGGCGGCAGCAGCAGCGGCAGGATCAGCTCGGGCGGGACGTTCACGTTCGGCACGAAGTCGGCCACCGCGAGGGCGACCCCGAGCAGGGTCATCAGCACCGGCGCCGGCACCCCGAACCGGTCCCCCAGCGGGACGCTCAGTACGGCCCCGAGCAACAGGACGAACAGCAGGGCCAACTGATCCACGGTCAGCGCTCCGGGAGGATCGACGGACGGGAGGCGGACTTCAAGCCTGCCACGACACCGATCCCACCAGCCCTTTCGGCCCCCTTGGTTACAGGGTGCGCCGCATGGCCCGGTGCGGGATGCCCGCCTCCGGGTACTCCGGCCCGTACGCCGCGTACCCCAGCCGCTCGTAGAACCCCAGGGCGTGCGTCTGCGCGTGCAGGTCCACCGCGGTCAGCCCCCGCGCGCGTGCCGCGTCCTCGATGGCGCGTACGAGCGCCACACCGACGCCGAGGCCACGGGCCTCCCGGGTGACGGCGAGCCGCCCGAGGGAGCCCACCGAGAGGTCGCCGTCGACCTTCGGCGCGGCGGCCTCCCCGTGCAGCAGCCGCCCGGTGCCGAGCGGCACCCCGTCGTCCCGCACGGCCAGCACGTGCAGGGCCACGGCGTCGTACGCGTCGTACTCGATGTCCTCGGGCACTCCCTGCTCGCCGACGAAGACCTCCTTGCGCACCGCGAAGCACGCCTCCAGATCGGCCGGGTCCTCGGCGATGCGTACGTCGTAGGCGCGCGTGCTCATCCGTACGTCTCCTCGCGGACCTGGTCCAGGGCCTTCTGCAGGTCGGCCGGATAGTCGCTCGCGAACTCCACCCACTCGCCGTCCCCGGGGTGCTCGAAGCCGAGCCGGACGGCGTGCAGCCACTGCCGGGTCAGGTGCAGCCGCTTGGCGAGGGTCGGGTCGGCACCGTAGGTGAGGTCGCCGACGCAGGGGTGGCGGTGGGCGGCCATGTGGACGCGGATCTGGTGGGTGCGGCCGGTCTCCAGCTTCACGTCGAGCAGGGAGGCCGCGCGGAAGGCCTCGATGAGGTCGTAGTGCGTGACGGACGGTTTGCCGTCGGCCGTGACCGCCCACTTGTAGTCGTGGTGGGGATGGCGGCCGATGGGCGCGTCGATGGTGCCGCTGGTCGGGTCGGGGTGGCCCTGGACGAGCGTGTGGTACCGCTTGTCGACCGTGCGCTCCTTGAACTGCCGCTTGAGCGAGGTGTACGCGCGCTCCGACTTGGCGACCACCATCAGCCCGGAGGTGCCGACGTCGAGCCGGTGCACGATGCCCTGGCGCTCGGCGGCACCCGAGGTGGAGATGCGATAGCCGGCCGCGGCGAGCCCGCCGATGACCGTGGGCCCGGTCCAGCCCGGCGACGGGTGGGCGGCCACGCCGACCGGCTTGACGATCACCACCACGTCCTCGTCGTCGTGCACGATCTCCATGCCCTCGACCGGCTCCGCGACCACCTGCACGGGCGCGGGCGCCTGCGGCATCTCGACCTCGAGCCAGGCGCCGCCGTGCACCCGCTCGGACTTGCCGACCACCGAGCCGTCGACCGTGACCTTCCCCGCCGCGGCGAGCTCCGCGGCCTTCGTCCGGGAGAAGCCGAACATGCGGGAGATGGCGGCGTCGACACGCTCGCCCTCCAGGCCGTCGGGCACGGGCAGGGTACGGATCTCGGGAATCGTGCTCACCCGTCGAGTATGCCGGACAGCGCCGACCGTCCCGACCGCGCCTGTGGACAACCGCCGGTCAGTCCTTGTGGACGGTGCCGTCCGGGTCCAGCCCCTTGAAGGACAGCAGCACGATCAGGATGCCGCCGCACACGATCGCCGAGTCGGCCAGGTTGAAGACAGCGAAGCCCTTGGGGGCGATGAAGTCGACCACCGCGCCCTCGAAGACGCCCGGCGAGCGGAAGATCCGGTCGGTGAGGTTGCCGAGCGCGCCGCCCAGCAGCAGGCCCAGCGCGATCGCCCAGGGCAGGCTGTAGAGCTTGCGGGCGAGCCGGGCGATCACCACGATCACCGCCGCAGCGATCACCGTGAAGATCACGGTGAAGGCCTCGCCGAAGCCGAAGGCCGCGCCCGCGTTGCGGATCGCCTCGAGCTTCAGCCAGTCACCGATCAGCTCGATCGGCGCGTGGTGCTCCAGCTTCGCGACCACGAGCAGCTTGCTGACCAGGTCGAGCGTGTACGCGAAGGCGGCCACCGCGAACAGCACGGCGATCTTGCGCCTGCCCCTGGGCGGCGCCGACCCGTCCCGCTGCGACTCGGCCCCCGCCGCCTCCGGGGAATCCGGCGTACCGATGATGCGCTCCGCCTCTGCCACGTGAGTCCCTCAACCTAGGTACCTGACTGAGCACGAGGGTACGGCACGCGTGTGTGGGCCCTCAGTACCGGCGTTCCTGCTTCTGCTTGCACTCCACACACAGGGTGGCCCGGGGGAAGGCCTGCATACGGGCCTTGCCGATCGGGTTGCCGCAGTTCTCGCACAGCCCGTAGGTGCCGGCGTCCAGCCGCTGCAGGGCGTGCTCGGTCTGGGTGAGCATCTCCTGCGCGTTGGCCGCGAGCGCCATCTCGTGCTCGCGCGTGATGTTCTTGGCGCCGGTGTCCGCCTGGTCGTCGCCCGCGCCGTCCCCGGAGTCCCGCATCAGGCCCTGCAGCGCCTGCTCCGACGACGTGATCTCGTCACGCAGCCGCTGCTCCTCGGACAGCAGCTCCGCACGCGCCTCCTCGACCTCCTCCGGCGTCCAGGGGTCCTCACCGGGGCGCACCGCGAGCTCGCCCGGCTCCACAGCCGCCGCGATCCGCGCCTTGGGTACGGCGGTCTTCGCCGCCGTGGCCGTGCCAGGAGTCTTCTTCGCAACCACTGTTGTGGCTCCCGTCTGCTCCGCGGTCTGCGCCGCGCCCGCCTTCTTGGCCGTGCTCTTGCTCTTCTTCGCCGCGGCGGCCTTCTCGGCGCCGGCGGCCTTCTTGGCGGCGACCTTGCCGCCGGCCGCTTTGCCGGTGGCCGCTTTCCCGGCGGCCGCTTTCCCGGCGGCCGCTTTCCCGGCAGCCGCCCGCTTCGTGGCCTCCTCCTTCCCGGAGGCCTTCTTCGCAGCGGCCTTCTTCGCAGCGGCCTTCTTCCCCGGATCCGCTTCCTTGACCGCCGACGTCTTACCTGCGGCCGTCTCCCTGGCCGCCGCCTTCTTACCTGCGGCCGTCTCCTTGACCGCCGCCTTCTTACCCGCAGCCATCTCCTTGACCGCCGCCTTCTTACCCGCGGCCGGTTCCTTGCCTGCCGCCTTCTTCGCTGCGGCCGTCTTCTTTGCCGCCGTCTTCCTCGCCGCCGACTTCTCCGCCGCGGTTTTCCCCGCTGCGGTGCTCTTCGATGCCGACTTCCCCGCCGTCGTCTTCTTCGCTGCCGTCTTCTCGGCCGTCGCCGCCCTGCCGGCCGTCTTCTTCGCTGCCCCGCCGGCGGCCCCCCGTACCGTCCTCACCCTCTTCTTGCCGCTCACATCCTTGGCCGCACCGCCCGAGGCCTGTGTGGACCTGCCGGACGCCGACTGCTGTACGGCGGTCTTCTTCGCCACCATGGCCGCGGCCCCTTCACATATTGTGATCTTGCACGCGAATCGTGCTGGGACGATAAATCGACTTGAGTCCCGCGGCAACGGGGCGCACCGCCCGATTCGCCCGGCTCGCGCACGCCGCTCCGCAAGCCTGCATGCGTTGTGCCCAGCTCCCCGCGGGGTAATCCGCCGTGCCGTCCGTCCCAGGATCCGAACACACGTACCGCTCCATTCGGGTCACATCCGGCCGTAGGGCACCGCCACCCCCGGGTACCCGAAAACCGGTCGGCCGCTGTCCGCGCGGCGCCGTACACTGGGCGGAGCGAAAAGCGTGGATGGGGACGAGTAGCGGCGTACGCAGCCCAGAGCGACCCGGGGACGGTGGAAGCCCGGGGGCGAGCGCGACGCGAAGATCACCCCGGAGCCGCCGGAGGAACCCCCGCGAGGGGCAGTAGAACCGGCATCGCGACCCCAATGAGGGGGCTCACCGGTGCACACCACGCGCCGGAGGGCCAAGGAGGGTGGTACCGCGGGAGCGCGCCGAAACCGGCGTAGAGAAAGACACGGCTCTCGTCCCTCCGGACGGAAGGCAGCAAGTCCGCCGGAGGAAGCTCGCTGATGACAACGCCGACGTACCGCCAGGTGCCCGCCCAGGTCGACCTGCCCGCGCTCGAGCACGCGGTGCTCGACTTCTGGCGCGAGCAGAAGATCTTCGCCAAGACCCTGGAGCAGTCCGAGGGCCGCCCCGAGTGGGTGTTCTACGAGGGCCCGCCCACCGCGAACGGCATGCCGGGCGCCCACCACATCGAGGCGCGCGTCTTCAAGGACGTCTTCCCTCGCTTCCGCACCATGCGCGGCTACCACGTGGCCCGCAAGGCCGGCTGGGACTGCCACGGCCTCCCGGTGGAGCTCGCGGTCGAGAAGGAACTCGGCTTCAGCGGCAAGCAGGACATCGAGAAGTACGGCATCGCGGAGTTCAACGCCAAGTGCCGTGAGTCGGTGACCCGGCACACGGACGCCTTCGAGGCGCTCACGACCCGCATGGGTTACTGGACCGACCTGCAGGACCCCTACCGCACGATGGACCCCGAGTACATCGAGTCGGTCTGGTGGTCGCTGAAGGAGATCTTCGGCAAGGGCCTGCTGGTCCAGGACCACCGCGTCGCCCCCTGGTGTCCCCGCTGCGGCACGGGTCTGTCCGACCACGAACTGGCGCAGGGCTACGAGACGGTCGTCGACCCCTCCGTGTACGTCCGTTTCCCGCTCACCTCCGGTCCGCTGGCCGGTCAGGCCGCGCTCCTGGTGTGGACGACGACCCCGTGGACGCTGGTGTCCAACACCGCGGTCGCCGCGCACCCCGAGGTCACCTATGTCGTCGCCACCGACGGCACGGAGAAGCTCGTCGTCGCCGAGCCGCTCGTCGGCAAGGCGCTCGGCGAGGGCTGGGAGACCACCGGCGAGTCCTTCAGCGGCACCGAGATGGAGCGCTGGACCTATCAACGTCCGTTCGAGCTGGTTGAGTTCCCCGAGCCCGCGCACTTTGTGGTCAACGCCGAGTACGTGACGACCGAGGACGGTACGGGTCTGGTCCACCAGTCCCCCGCCTTCGGTGAGGAGGACCTCAAGGTCTGCCGCGCCTACGGCCTCCCCGTCGTCAACCCCGTCCGCCCGGACGGCACCTTCGAGGAGGACGTCCCGCTGGTCGGCGGTGTCTTCTTCAAAAAGGCGGACGAAAAACTCACCGAGGACCTCCAGCAGCGCGGCCTCCTCTTCAAGCACATCCCGTACGAGCACAGCTACCCGCACTGCTGGCGCTGCCACACCGCGCTCCTCTACTACGCGCAGCCGTCCTGGTACATCCGCACCACGGCCATCAAGCACCGCCTCCTCCAGGAGAACGAGAACACCAACTGGTTCCCGGAGACGGTCAAGAACGGCCGGTACGGCGACTGGCTGAACAACAACATCGACTGGGCGCTGTCCCGCAACCGCTACTGGGGCACCCCGCTGCCGATCTGGCGCTGCGAGGACGACCACCTCACGTGCGTCGGCTCCCTCGCCGAGCTCACCGAGCTGACCGGCACGGACCAGTCGGGCCTCGACCCGCACCGCCCGTTCATCGACGAGGTCACCTTCGCGTGCCCGACGTGCGCCAAGACGGCCACGCGCGTGCCGGAGGTCATCGACGCCTGGTACGACTCTGGTTCGATGCCGTTCGCGCAGTGGGGCTACCCGTACAAGAACAAGGAGCTGTTCGAGAGCCGTTACCCGGCGCAGTTCATCTGCGAGGCCATCGACCAGACCCGCGGCTGGTTCTACACGCTGATGGCGGTCGGCACGCTGGTCTTCGACAAGTCCTCCTACGAGAACGTCGTCTGCCTCGGGCACATCCTCGCCGAGGACGGCCGCAAGATGTCCAAGCACCTGGGCAACACCCTGGAGCCGATCCCGCTGATGGACCGGCACGGGGCGGACGCGGTGCGGTGGTTCATGGCGGCCGGCGGTTCGCCCTGGGCGGCACGCCGCGTGGGCCACGGCACGATCCAGGAGGTGGTGCGCAAGACGCTGCTGACGTACTGGAACACGGTCGCCTTCCAGGCGCTGTACGCCCGTACGTCCGACTGGGCGCCGAGCGAGGCCGACCCGGCCCCCGCCGACCGCCCGGTCCTGGACCGCTGGCTGCTGTCCGAACTCCACGCGCTCACCGACCAGGTGACGCAGGCTCTGGAGGCGTACGACACCCAGCGCGCCGGCAAGCTGCTCTCGGCGTTCGTCGACGACCTGTCCAACTGGTACGTCCGCCGCTCCCGTCGCCGCTTCTGGCAGGGCGACAAGGCGGCGCTGCGCACCCTGCACGAGGTCGTGGAGACGGTCACCAAGCTGATGGCCCCGCTGACCCCGTTCATCGCCGAGCGGGTCTGGCAGGACCTGGTGGTGCCGGTGACCCCGGGCGCCCCGGAGTCGGTGCACCTCGCCTCCTGGCCGGAGGCGGACCTGTCCGCCATCGACCCGGAGCTGTCGAAGCAGATGGTCCTGGTACGGCGGCTGGTGGAGCTCGGCCGGGCCACGCGCGCGGAGTCGGGCGTCAAGACCCGTCAGCCGCTGTCGCGGGCGCTGGTCGCGGCGGCGGGCTTCGACTCGCTGGACCGGGAGCTGCACGGTCAGATCACGGAAGAGCTGAACGTCAGCGCGCTCGCGTCGCTGAGCGAGGTCGGCGGCTCCCTGGTGGACACCACGGCCAAGGCCAACTTCCGGGCGCTGGGCAAGCGGTTCGGCAAGCGGGTGCAGGAGGTCGCCAAGGCCGTGGCGAACGCGGACGCGGCCGCGCTGTCGCTGGCCCTGCGGGAGGGCACGGCGTCGGTCGAGGTCGACGGGGAGACGATCACCCTGGCTCCGGACGAGGTGATCATCACCGAGACCCCGCGCGAGGGATGGTCGGTGGCGTCCGACGCCGGTGCGACGGTGGCGCTGGATCTGGAGATCACGGAGGAACTGCGGCAGGCGGGTCTCGCGCGTGACGCGATCCGGCTGATCCAGGAGGCCCGCAAGAACAGCGGTCTGGACGTGGCCGACCGGATCGCCCTGCGCTGGACGTCCACGGACTCCGCGGTCGTCGCTGCGCTGGGCGAGCACTCCGGACTGATCGCGGACGAGGTCCTGGCGACGGACTTCGCCCAGGGCGAGGCCGACGACTCGTACGGCGAGCCGTTCACGGACGAGGGCCTGTCCCTCACATTCCGCCTGCGCAAGGCATAGCGTCCCGCACGCCTGAAGGCCCGGCCCTCGGAGGGCCGGGCCTTCGGCGTTCCGGCTGGGGCACCGCGAAGGAAGAGCCCAGCGATCAACGCGCAGAAAAAGGGCGGGGTCCCGGACCGAAATCCGGGACCCCGCCCTTGAACGCTGCCGACGCCTACGGCGTACTACTCACCGTGTCGCGGCCGTCAGTTGTCGTCCTCGTCGATCAGGAACCCGCGCATGGGCGAGGGGGCCTGGCCCATCGGGCCGGGACCCTGCGGACGGACCGGAGCCATCGGCTGGGTCATGGCCGGCGTCATCTGCTGCTGGCCGCCGTAGGACGGGCCGGCGGGGCTCGGCGCACCGCCCATGGTCTGGTTGCCGCCGTAGGACGGGGCGCTCGCGCCGGCCGGGGCCATGGAGGGCGCCGGGGACGGCGGGAGGCTCGCGGCAGCCGGAGTGCGCGGCGGGGCCAGCGAGTCGTCGGCCTGGGTCTCCAGCTGACGCAGCTGCGACTCCAGGTACGACTTCAGACGCGTGCGGTACTCGCGCTCGAAGCCGCGCAGATCCTCGACCTTGCGCTCCAGCGTGGCGCGGGCGGACTCCAGGGAGCCCATCGCGACGCGGTGCTTCTCCTGCGCGTCCCGCTCCAGGGCGTCGGCCTTGGCACGGGCGTCACGCTCGAGACCCTCGGCGCGGCTGCGGGCCTCGCCGACGATCTTGTTGGCCTCGGAACGGGCCTCGGCGATCGCCTGGTCGGCGGTCTGCTGGGCCAGCGAGAGGACACGGGCGGCGCTGTCGCCACCGGGGCCCTGACCGGGGCCGCCCATCGGACCGCCCATGGGGCCACCCATCGGGCCGCCCATCTGCTGCTGCATGGGGGGCTGGCCCATGGGGCCGCCCATCTGGCCCTGACCCATCGGACCCTGGCCCATCTGGCCCTGACCCATGGGGCCCTGACCCATCGGACCCTGGCCCATCGGGCCGGGACCCTGCGGGCCGCCCTGTCCACCGGGACCGGCGGGCAGCTGCGGCGCACCGCTCGGCAGCTGGGGCGGGCCACCCATGGGGCCACCCATCTGCTGCTGCGGCGGGCCCGATATGCCGGCCGGCACGGGGGCGCCCGGCCCGCGCATGCCCTGCTGCGGCATACCGCCCTGCTGAGGCATGCCACCCTGCGGCATGCCGCCCTGCTGGTCCTGCGGACCGCCGGGACCCTCCGGGGGCTTGCGCATGTTCTGCTGGTTCTGAGCAGCGGCGCGCGTGGCCGCGGCCAGTTTGGCGCGCAGGTCCTCGTTCTCCCGGAGCAGGCGGGTCAGTTCGGCTTCGACCTCATCGAGGAAGGCATCGACCTCGTCCTCGTCATAGCCTTCTCGGAGGCGGACGGTCGTGAACTGCTTGTTCCGCACGTCCTCGGGGGTCAACGGCATCTCTTCACCTCAACGTAGTCGTCGGCATCGGCAAGACGGTAGGTCACATCGCTCACAGCCGGCTCACGATCGAGATCAGGATGTAGACGATGATCATCAGTACGAAGAAGGACAGGTCGAGCGCCACGCCCCCGAGACGCAGCGGCGGGATGAACCGCCGCAGAAGCTTGAGCGGTGGATCAGTGACAGTGTAGGTGGCCTCCAGAACGACCACCATCGCCTTGCCGGGTTGCCATGAGCGGGCGAACTGGAAGACGTAGTCCATGACCAACCGGAAGATGAGCACGATCAGGAAGCACATCAGCGCGATGTAGATGACCTGCAGGACCACGCTCATTGCTGGTGCTTCCCTCTCCCCTGTTCCGTGCTGCTGGGTACTACTTGTACTGCTGTTTCCGGTCGTGCGTCTCAGCTCTGGTTGAAGAACCCGCCCTCTGCGATGCGGGCCTTGTCCTCCGCCGTGACATCGACGTTAGCAGGCGACAACAGGAACACCTTCTGCGTCACCCGCTCGATGCTGCCGTGAAGACCAAACACCAATCCGGCCGCAAAGTCGACAAGTCGCTTCGCGTCTGTGTCGTCCATCTCAGTGAGATTCATGATCACCGGGGTGCCCTCACGGAAGTGTTCCCCGATGGTACGGGCCTCGTTGTAGGTCCGCGGGTGCAGTGTGGTGATCCGGTAAGGCTCTCGTTCCGACACGACCTTGGGCATGATCACCGGTGCGTTCTTCTCCAGGCTTGCGCGTTCTTGTGTGATGGACGCCACGGGCGCGATGCGCGCCGGACGGCCGGATTCCGCGGGTAGCGAAGCGGAGCGGGCGACCGGCTCGCGCGGCGCGGGCGGTTGTACGATTCGCACCTCTTCGTCCCTTTGGGACTGATGTGCCAAGTGCGACTGGTGGGACGGCTCGTGCCGTCGGTGGTCCCGCTCCGGCTCGGGGTCCAGTTCGGGCTCGAAGTCGTCATCGGGGTCAAATCCCCGGCCGTCGTACCCATCGTCCTCCACGAGGCCGAGGTAGACCGCCATCTTGCGCATCGCGCCGGCCATGCTCTGAGTCCTCCGCTCTGTGGTGGATCGACTGACGACCGTCAAGTGCCCGCGATCCACGAGGCCGTTGTGCCCGCCTTCCGGCGGCATTGACCATATTTTCTGCTGTGGTCCGACTTCCTGGCGACGTTACCCGAGCCGTGCGCGGACTCCGAGTACCGCCGTACCGACGCGTACATGTGTCGCCCCGGCCGCCACGGCCTGCTCGAGGTCCGCACTCATCCCTGCCGAGACCATGTTCGCAGCCGGATGGGCTCGGCGCAGGTCGGTCGACAAATCCATCAACCGCCCGAACGCCGCCTGTTCACGTCCCGCGTAGGGCCCGGTCAGCGGTGCGACGGTCATCAGACCGTCCAGCCGCAGACCCGGCGAGCGGGCGACCAGGTCGCCCAACTCTTCGATTCCCTCGGGATTGACACCCCCGCGCTCCCCGCGACCACCCCCTCCCGCCGCGGGCTCCTCCGCGTCGAGCGCGACCTGGATCAGACAGCCGAGTTCGCGCCCCTGCCGCACCGCCTCCTTCGAAAGCGCCGTGACCAGCCGGGCACGATCGACGGAGTGCACCATATCGGCGTAACCGACCACGGAACGAACCTTGTTGGTCTGCAACTGACCAACGAAGTGCCAAGTCAGCGGCAGATCCGCACATTCCGCGGCCTTCGGGGCCGCGTCCTGGTCCCGGTTCTCGGCGACATGGCGCACACCGAGCTCCGCCAGGATCCGCACGTCGCCCGCCGGATACGTCTTGGTGACCACGATCAGCGTCACCTCCTCGCGAGCGCGCCCAGCGGCGGCGCAGGCGTCGGCGATACGACGCTCCACCTTCGCCAGGTTTTCGGCGAGTTCACCCTTACGGTCCGTCATGTCCCTCAGTCCAGCCAGACATATCCCGCGAGTCGCCCCGTGGTGCGATCGCGCCGGTACGAGAAGTGATCGCCCGACTCCCGGGTGCACACCGGCGACCGCTCCAGGTCGCGCACCCCGAGCCGTTCGAGCTGCGCGTGCACCCCGGCGGTCACGTCGACCGCCGGCGTGCCCCAACTCGTCTCGGCGTACGCCGCCGGCTCGACGGCGGCCACGTCCGCGCGCATCGCCTCCGGCACCTCGTAGCAGCGCCCGCACACGGCGGGTCCGGTGCGGGCGACGATCCGGGCGGGGTCGGCGCCGAGCTCGGTCATCGCGCGTAGCGCGGCGGGGACGACCCCGGCGACCATGCCGGGCCGGCCCGCGTGCGCGGCGGCGACGATCCCGGCGACCGGGTCGGCGAGCAGAACGGGGGTGCAGTCGGCGGTGAGCACGGCGAGGGCGAGTCCGCGGCGCGCGGTGACGACCGCGTCGACCTCCGGCACCGGGCGCTCCGCCCAGGGACCGTCGACGACGGCCACCTCGTTGCCGTGCACCTGGTTCATCCACACGACCCGTGCCGGATCGACCCCGAGCGACTTGGCCGCCAGCTCCCGGTTGGTGCGTACGGCGTCGGGGTCGTCGCCGACCGCCCCGCCGAGGTTGAGCTCCTCGTACGGAACGGCGCTCACCCCGCCCCACCGGTTGGTGAAGGCGAAGTGCGCGCCGCCCACTGTGCTCGTTTCCGAGCGTTGCTCCATCACGTCAGAAGGATCACTTGAGAAAGTCCGGTACGTCCAGTTCCTCGGCCGCGCTGTCGGTGTAGGACCGGGACGGCGGGACCGGCGGGGAGACCGGGAGGTCGGCGGCCGGCTCCGGCGCCGGCTCCGGGTCCTCCTTCGGCGTGACGCTGCCGAGCGAGCCGAAGGACGGGCGGGACTCCGGCTGCCGTACCGGAGTGGGCTCCTCACGGCGGGAGGAGGCGGAGGACGAGCCGAGGACGTTGTCCCGGCGGGCCGGCGGCTGGCCGCCGTCGAAGCCGGCCGCGATCACGGTGACCCGGACCTCGTCGCCGAGGGCGTCGTCGATGACCGCGCCGAAGATGATGTTGGCCTCGGGGTGGGCCGCCTCGCTGACCAGCTGGGCGGCCTCGTTGATCTCGAACAGACCGAGGTCGGAGCCGCCGGAGATGGAGAGCAGCACACCGCGGGCGCCGTCGATGGACGCCTCCAGCAGCGGCGAGGAGATGGCCATCTCCGCCGCGGCCACCGCGCGGTCGTCGCCGCGGGCCGAGCCGATGCCCATGAGGGCGGAACCGGCCTCGGACATCACGGACTTGACGTCGGCGAAGTCGAGGTTGATGAGGCCGGGGGTGGTGATGAGGTCGGTGATGCCCTGGACACCGGAGAGCAGGACCTGGTCCGCGGACTTGAAGGCGTCGAGCACCGAGACCTGGCGGTCCGAGATGGACAGCAGCCGGTCGTTCGGGATGACGATGAGGGTGTCGACCTCTTCGCGGAGCTCGGCGATGCCGTCCTCGGCCTGGTTGGCGCGGCGCCGGCCCTCGAAGGTGAACGGGCGGGTGACCACGCCGATGGTGAGGGCGCCCAGGGAGCGGGCGATGTTGGCCACGACGGGCGCGCCGCCGGTGCCGGTGCCGCCGCCTTCACCGGCCGTCACGAAGACCATGTCGGCCCCCTTGAGGACCTCCTCGATCTCCTCGCGGTGATCCTCGGCGGCCTTGCGGCCGACGGCCGGGTTGGCTCCGGCGCCGAGTCCGCGGGTGAGTTCGCGGCCGACGTCGAGCTTGACGTCGGCGTCGCTCATCAACAGCGCCTGCGCGTCGGTGTTGATGGCGATGAACTCGACGCCCTTGAGACCGACCTCGATCATCCGGTTGATGGCATTGACACCACCGCCGCCGACACCGATGACTTTGATGACTGCGAGGTAGTTCTGCGGTGCTGCCACGTCGAAGGCCTCTCGCCTCGAGTTACGTGTCGCCGTTTCGCGGGTGAGCGCGATCCGACGACTGATGCCGAATGGGACGGTCCGTAGCGCCGACCCGAACCCTAACGTTGAAGTTTAGGGTTACCAGTGTGACTGTTCGCTGGAGTCTTCCGAACAGGACACTAAGTCGACAAGTGGCGCACGTTCAACGAACACGCCGAACCTCCCGTTTTTCTTTTCACCCTATGTGATCAGCCATAGCGCTGCCCAACCAGGGTGCTGGCCTGCGCCGATGTGCGTCAACTCCCCGATGACGCCGGGGCGGTGGGAACCGAGACGTCGAAGTGCCGCGCGTCCGGCGCCGCTTTCATCAGGGCGGTGAGCGTACGGGCCTTCAGCGCGCCCCGCTCGCCGCTTCCCCACGCGACCGTGCGGCCGTCGCCCAACTCCAGCGAGATGTCGTCGAAGGAACGCACCTTGACGCTCCGGGTCTCGTGCGCGACGGCGGCCGGAATGGACCGGGCCACCGTCACCGCCTCGCGCACCAATCGGTCCTCGCCGAAGCGGCGCAGGCTCGCGGCGGCGGAACCCGAGCGGGAGATGCTCAATTCGAGCGCGGGAGCGCCTTTCGGCGCTTCGGAAACCGTGGCGAAACGGACGCCCTTGCCGTCCACTTCGACGAACTTTCGGCCCTTTTGGACAATCAGAACCGGAGTGCGCTCAACCACTTTCAGGCCGATTCCATGGGGCCACGAACGAACCACGTCAACCGTGTCAATTCGGGGCAGTTTCCGGCGCAGTCGTGACGCGATCGCATCGGTGTCGACGGAAATCAGCGGCGCCCCGACGGGGACTTCGGCGGCCTCGCTCACCTCCGCGGGCGTCAGCACCCTGGTACCGGAGACCGTCACGCGCTCCACGCGCGTCCAGGAGGAGCCGAACAACGCCCAGAGACCGGCCGTACCGAGGAAGACCATCGCGACGGCGAGCATGATGATCGTACGAAGCCGTCGCCGCACCATCCGTCGCAACCGCCGGGCGAGGGGCGGACCGGACGACTCCTGCTGGCGTTCCCCGCGCTCCACGGTCGTCGGTCCGGCCACGGCCCCTGCCCTTCACCCACACGGAAATACAGCCCTGTCAGCCCTATCGGTGTGCACGGTGGGCGGCGATCGCCTCGTACACCATGCCGACGAGCAGGTCGTCGGCGTCCCGGCGGCCGAACTCGCTTGCCGCGCGGGACATCTCGTACAGCCGGTGCGGGTCGGCGAGCACGGGCAGGACGTTCTCCCGCACCCAGTCGGGCGTCAGTTCCGCGTCGTCGACCAGCAGTCCGCCGCCGGCCTTCACCACCGGCTGGGCGTTCAGCCGCTGTTCGCCGTTGCCGATGGGCAGCGGGACGTAGGCGGCCGGGAGTCCGACGGCGGAGAGTTCGGCGACGGTCATCGCGCCCGCGCGGCAGAGCATCATGTCGGCCGCGGCGTACGCGAGATCCATCCGGTCCAGGTAACTTACCGGGATGTAGGGGGGCATTCCTGGCATCTGCTGCACATGCGGCAGTTCGTTCTTCGGGCCGACCGCGTGCAGGATCTGGATGCCGGCCTGCTGCAGCCACGGCGCGACCTGCTGGACCACCTCGTTGAGGCGGCGGGCGCCCTGCGAGCCGCCGGAGACCAGCAGCGTGGGCAGGTTGGGGTCGAGGCCGAACATGTGCCGGGCCTCGGGACGGGCTGCCGCCCGGTCCAGGGTGGCGATGGAGTGGCGCAGCGGGATCCCGATGTAGCGGGAGTTGCGCAGCTTGCTGTCCGGGGTGGCGACGGCCACCTGGGCCGCGTACCGGGAGCCGATCTTGTTGGCCAGGCCCGGGCGGGCGTTGGCCTCGTGGATGACGATCGGCACACCGAGGCGCTTGGCGGCGAGATAGCCGGGCAGCGCCACATAGCCGCCGAAGCCGACGACCGCGTCCGCCTTGGTGCGCTCCAGGATCTGCTCGGTCGCCTTGATCGTGCCGCGCAGCCGGCCCGGGACGGTGATCAGCTCGGGCGTGGGCTTACGGGGCAGCGGTACGGCGGGGATCAGCGCGAGCTCGTAGCCCCGCTGCGGGACGAGCTTGGTCTCCAGGCCCCGCTCCGTGCCCAGGGCCGTGATCCCCACGGTCGGGTCCTGCCTGCGCAGGGCGTCCGCGAGGGCGAGCGCGGGCTCGATGTGGCCGGCGGTCCCCCCACCGGCGAGTACGACATGCACCGAAATTCACCGCTCTCCGGACGGCCGCGCCGTGGGCGCCCGCCGTCGCATCGTGTTCCATCTCCGAGGCCCCCGGTCCCGCATGGCGCCTCCCGCTCGCTTTCTACCAAAGCGGGGTTGCCGCAGGGAAAGCGCCGCCCGCGCAGCGGGCTCGTCGCGCGCGAACGCGATCAGCAGCCCGATGGCGAACATGGTCGGCAGCAGGGCGGATCCTCCGTAGGAGAACAGCGGGAGGGGGACGCCGGCGATCGGTAGCAGGCCGAGCACCGCACCGATGTTGATCACCGCCTGCGCGGTGATCCAGGTGGTCACGCCTCCCGCGGCATACCTGACGAAGGGGTCCTCCGTACGTCCGGCCACGCGGATACCCGCATAGCCTAGAGCCGCGAAGAGGGCGAGCACCGACAGCGTCCCCGCCAGGCCCAGTTCCTCACCGGTGACGGCGAAGATGAAGTCCGTGTGCGCTTCCGGGAGTTGGCCCCATTTTTCCACACTCGCACCGAGCCCGGAGCCGAAGATTCCGCCGGAGGCGAGGGCGTAGATCCCGTGCACGGCCTGCCAGCAGTCGGCGGCCCCGGACCGGGGCTCGGTGGCGCCGATGCAGGCGAGCCGGGCCATACGGTTGGGGCTGGTCTTGATCAGGATCACACCGAGGGTGGCGGCGATCGACAGCACGCCGACGAAGAGGCGGGTGGGCGCCCCGGCCAGCCACAACAGGCCGAACAGGATCGCCGTGAGGATGATCGCCGTGCCCATGTCGCCGCCGAGCATGATCAGCCCGAGCAGCAGGAAGGCGACCGGCACCAGCGGCACCAGCATGTGCTTCCACTGGTTGAGCAGGTTCTTGTCCTGTTTGCGGGCCAGCAGGTCGGCGCTCCACAGAACCAGCGCGAGCTTGCCGAACTCGCTGGGCTGGATCTGGAAGGAGCCGCCGAGCGAGATCCAGTTCTGGTTGCCGTTGACCGACATCCCTATCCCCGGCACCTGCACCAGCGCCATCAGGAAGACGGCGCCCGCGAGGATCGGGTAGGCCAGCGCCCGGTGCAGCTTGACCGGCATCCGTGAGGCGATCAGCAGCAGGACGCCGCCGATCACGGCCGCGAGCAGCTGTTTGCGGAAGAAATAGGAGCCGGGCAGGGACATCTGCAGCGCGGTGATCTGGGAGGCCGAGTAGACCATGACCAGGCCGAGCACGGTGATCAGGAAACTGCCGCCGGCGATCAGGTAGTAGGCGGTCAGCGGCCGGTCCCAGGCGCGTTTGGCGTTGGCGTAGGCGCGCCGCAGCGGGTTGTCACGGGACGGCCGGGAAGCGGCGGGACGTCTGACGGCCCGCTGCACGGGCGGCCGTCCGGTACGGCTACTGGGCATCAGCGCCTCCGCTGCGTCGGTCAGGAGCCGAGTTCGCGAACCGCCTCCGCGAACGCGTCACCGCGCCTGTTGTAGTTGGCGAACATGTCCATCGAGGCACAGGCGGGAGCCAACAGCACCGTGTCGCCTGCGACCGCGAGCCGCCGGGCCTCCCGGACGGCCGCGAGCATCGCCCCAGTGTCGGTCCGGTCGAGGTCGACGACGGGTACTTCCGGCGCGTGTCGCACGAGGGCTTCGCGGATCAGGGCGCGGTCCTGTCCGATGAGCACGACACCGCGAAGTCGCTTTGCCGACTTGGCGACCAGCTCGTCGAAGGTCGCACCCTTGGCGAGTCCGCCCGCAATCCATACGATCGACTCATATGCCGCCAATGAGGCTTCCGCTGCATGGGTGTTGGTGGCCTTGGAGTCGTCGATGTAGGCGACACCGTCGACATCGGCCACGTGCGCGATGCGGTGCGCGTCCGGTGTGAAGTTCCGAAGCCCGTCCCGTACGGCCTTGGGGGGCACCCCGAAGGCACGCGCGAGGGCCGCCGCGGCAAGGGCGTTGGCGATGTTGTGCGGGGCCGGCGGTTGGACGTCGGAGACCTCGGCGAGCTCCTGGGCGTTCTTCTGCCGGTTCTCCACGAAGGCGCGGTCGACCAAGATGCCGTCCACGACGCCGAGTTGGGAGGGTGCGGGGGTGCCGAGGGTGAATCCGATGGCCCGGCAGCCCTCCTCGACGTCGGCCTCGCGGACCAGGTCCTCGGTGGCCTTGTCGGCGACGTTGTAGACGCAGGCGACCCGATTGCCTTCGTAGATACGGCCCTTGTCCCGGGCGTAGGCCTCCATGGAGCCGTGCCAGTCGAGATGGTCGGGGGCGAGGTTGAGCACTGCCGCCGAGTGCGCCCGCAGGGAGGGTGCCCAGTGGAGCTGATAGCTCGACAACTCCACCGCCAGGACGTCGTACTGCTCCTCGCCGAGCACGACGTCCAGCAGCGAGACGCCGATGTTGCCGACGGCCGCCGTGCGCAGACCCGCCGCCTTCAGGATCGACGCCAGCATCTGGACGGTGGTGGTCTTGCCGTTGGTGCCGGTCACGGCGAGCCAGGGGGCCGCGTCGGGTCCGCGCAGCCGCCAGGCGAGCTCGACGTCGCCCCAGATGTCGACGCCCGCCTCGCGGGCCGCGGTGAACAGCGGCTTGTCCGGCTTCCAGCCGGGCGCGGTGACGACGAGTTCCGTGCCGTCGGGCAGGGTGGCGCCGTCTCCCAGCCGCACGGTGACCCCCAGGGCCTCCAGCTCGGCGGCCTGTTCACGCGCGCGTGCGTCGTCGCCGTCGTTGACGACCGTGACGACCGCCCCGCGCGCATGCAGCACCTTGGCCGCCGGGATGCCGGAGACGCCGAGCCCGGCGACGGTGACGTGCTTGCCCTCCAGGGAGAGCCCCTGCCGGTCGGTCACTTGTCCGCTGCCCATCCCGCGTAGAAGAGGCCCAGTCCGACGATCACGCAGATGCCCTGGATGATCCAGAAGCGGACCACCACCAGGACCTCGGACCAGCCCTTGAGTTCGAAGTGGTGCTGGAGTGGCGCCATCCGGAAGACGCGCCGGCCGGTGAGCCGGAACGAGCCGACCTGGATGACCACCGACATGGTGATGAGGACGAACAGACCGCCCATGAGGGCCACCAGCAGCTCCGTGCGGGAGAGGATGGCCAGACCGGTCAGCACGCCGCCGAGGGCGAGCGAGCCGGTGTCGCCCATGAAGATCTTGGCGGGCGAGGTGTTCCACCACAGGAAGCCGAGGCAGGCGCCCATCAGCGCGGAGGCGATGACCGCGAGGTCGAGCGGGTCGCGCACCTCGTAGCAGGCGCCCGGGTTGGTCAGGGTCTGCGCGTTGGCGCAGGACTCCTGGAACTGCCAGACGCCGATGAACGTGTAGGCGCCGAAGACCAGGACGGAGGCGCCGGTGGCGAGGCCGTCCAGACCGTCCGTCAGGTTCACGCCGTTCGACATCGCGAGGATCATGAACAGCGCCCAGACCACGAACAGCACCGGGCCGATCGACCAGCCGAAGTCGGTGATGAACGACAGCTTCGTGGAGGCCGGGGAGTTGCCGCGGGCGTCCTGGAACTGCAGGGCGAGCACGGCGAAGGAGATGCCGACGATCAGCTGTCCGGCCATCTTCGCCTTGGCCCGCAGGCCCAGCGAACGGCGCTTGACGATCTTGATGTAGTCGTCGAGGAAGCCGACCAGGCCCATGCCGACCATCAGGCCGAGCACCAGCAGGCCCGAGTAGGTGGGCGCGTAGCCGGTGATCACCTTGGAGAGGAAGTAGGCGGCGACCGTGGCCAGGATGAAGGCGATGCCGCCCATCGTCGGCGTACCGCGCTTGCTGGCGTGCTCACGGGGGCCGTCGTCCCGGATGTACTGCCCGTAGCCCTTGCGGGCCAGGAGCTTGATCAGCAGCGGGGTGCCGACCAGGGTCAGGAACAGACCGATGACTCCCGAGAACAGGATCTGCTTCATCATCGGGCAGCGACCTCACCCTCGGCACCGGTCGCGAGCAGCGCCTGGGCGACGCTCTCGAGGCCGACCGAACGGGACGCCTTCACAAGCACGACGTCCCCCGGGCGCAACTCGCTGCGCAACAGGTCGACCGCCGCCTGTGCGTCGGACACGTGCACCGACTCCTCACCCCACGAACCCTCGTTATATGCGCCCAGTTGCAGCCAGGACGCTTCCCTGCCCCCGACCGCGACGAGCTTGCTGACGTTGAGCCGGACGGCGAGCCGTCCGACCGCGTCGTGCTCGGCGAGCGCCTCGTCCCCGAGCTCGGCCATCTTGCCGAGCACCGCCCAGGTCCGCCGCCCCCGGCCCATCGCCGCGAGCGCGCGCAGGGCGGCTCGCATGGACTCGGGGTTCGCGTTGTAGGCGTCGTTGACGATGGTCACGCCGTCCGGTCGCTCGGTGACCTCCATGCGCCAGCGGGAGAGGGAGTCCGCCTCGGAGAGCGCGGTGGCGATCTCTTCCGCGGACATGCCCAGCTCATGGGCGACGGCGGCCGCGGCGAGCGCGTTCGACACGTGGTGCTCACCGTACAGGCGCATGGTCACATCGCTTGCACCGGAGGGTGTGTGGAGCCGGAAGGCGGGCTGTCCGGTGTCCGTGAGTCGCACGTTCTCGGCGCGTACGTCCGCTTCGTCGGCCTCGCCGAAGAGGACCACCTTCGCCTTCGTACGGGACGCCATGGCCCGTACGAGCGGGTCGTCCGCGTTGAGGATCGCGGCGCCGCCGTCCTGTGCCGACGGAAGGGCCTCCACGAGTTCGCCCTTGGCCTGCGCGATCTGCTCGCGGCCGCCGAACTCGCCGATGTGCGCGGAGCCGACGTTGAGCACCAGCCCGATCCTGGGCGGGGTCAGCTCGGTGAGGTAGCGGATGTGGCCGATGCCGCGGGCGCCCATCTCCAGCACGAGGAACCTGGTGTCCTCGGTGGCGGACAGGGCCGTGAGCGGCAGCCCGATCTCGTTGTTGAGCGAGCCGGGCGTGAACACCGTCGGCGCCTTGCGCCGCAGCACCTGGGCGATGAGGTCCTTGGTGCTGGTCTTGCCCGCGGAGCCGGTGAGCGCCACGAGGGTCGCGCCGAGGCGGCGTACGACATGACGGGCGAGGGCGCCGAGGGCGGCCTGGACGTCGTCCACGACGATCGCGGGCACGCCGACGGGCCGCGAGCCCAGGACGGCCACCGCGCCCGCCGCCACGACCTGCCGGGCGAAGTCGTGGCCGTCGACGTGCTCGCCGACGAAGGCGACGAAGAGCCCGCCCGGCTGCACCTCCCGCGAGTCCCGGACGACCGGAGCGGTGACCTGGACGGACGGATCCGGTATGTCATGCGTCTGCCCGCCGACGACTGAGGCGATCTCGGCGAGAGAGAGGGCGATCACAAGTTCATCCCTGGGTCTGCTGGATGGCTTCTCGAAGCACCTGGCGGTCGTCGAAGGGACGGACCACCCCGGCGATGTCCTGGCCCTGCTCGTGGCCCTTGCCCGCGACGAGCACGGTGTCTCCGGGCCGTGCCCGGGCGACGGCCGCTGCGATCGCGGCCGCCCGGTCCTCGAAGACCTGGACCTCACCGCGTTCGTGTGCTGGTACGGACGCCGCGCCCTCGAGCATGGTTGCAAGGATGGCGAGGGGGTCCTCGGAGCGGGGGTTGTCGGAGGTCAGTACGGCGGTGTCGGCGAGGCGGGCCGCGGCGGCGCCCATCGGGCCGCGCTTGGTCCTGTCCCGGTCGCCTCCGCAGCCGAGCACGACGTGCAGTCTGCCCTCGGTGACCTTGCGCAGGGCGCGCAGCACCGACTCGACGGCGTCGGTCTTGTGGGCGTAGTCCACGACCGCGAGGTAGGGCTGTCCGGCGTCCACGCGCTCCAGCCGCCCGGGCACGCCCGGCACCGCGGCGACGCCGTCGGCGGCGGCCTGCGGGTCCAGGCCCGCGGCGGCGAGGGCGACGATCGCGGCGAGGGTGTTGGCCACGTTGAAGGGGCCCGGCAGGGGCGCCCTGGCTTCGATGCGCTCGCCCTCGGGGCCGATCACGGTGAACGTGGAGTCGAGCTGGCCGATCACGACGTCCTCGGCCCGCCAGTCGGCGTCCGGGTGGCCCTCGGCGGAGTACGTCACGACCGGGACGGTCGCCTCCACCGCGAGCCGGCGGCCGTACTCGTCGTCGACGTTGACCACGCCGAGTCTGCTGCGCCGCGGTGTGAACAGCTGCGCCTTCGCCTGGAAGTAGTCCTCCATGCCGGAGTGGAACTCCATGTGCTCCGGGCTGAGGTTGGTGAAGACGCCGATGTCGAAGACGCAGCCGTCGACCCGGCCGAGAACCAGGGCGTGGCTGGAGACCTCCATGGCGACCGCCTCGACCCCGCGCTCGCGCATCACCGCGAACAGGGCCTGCAGATCGGTGGCTTCGGGGGTGGTGCGCTCGGACTTGATGCGTTCGTCGCCGATGCGCATCTCGACCGTGCCGATCAGGCCGGTGTTGTTCTTGGTCTTCAGACCGCCCTCGACGAGGTAGGCGGTGGTGGTCTTGCCGGAGGTGCCGGTGATGCCGATCTGCAGCAGGTCGCGGCCCGGGTGGCCGTAGATGGTGGCCGCCAGTTCGCCCATCCGCCCGCGCGGGTCGTCGACGACCAGGACCGGAAGGCCGGTGGCCGCGGCGCGCTCGGCGCCGGTCGGGTCCGTCAGCACCGCGACCGCGCCGAGGCCGGCGGCCTGGTTGGCGAAGTCCGCGCCGTGCAGACGGGCGCCCGGGAGGGCGGCGTACAGGTCGCCGGGGCGGACCGCGCGTGAGTCATGCGTGATGCCCGTGACCTCCGCGGCGCTCTCGGGCCTTGCGGCACCCAGCTGATCGGCGAGCTCCGCGAGGGGTGTGGCGGAGACCTGAACCGGTCGTGGCGGCCCCGGATATGTCACGGAAACGCCCTTCTGGGTGGTTTGGGACTGATCAGCGTGTGGCACGGCGGTGAGCGTACCGGGCGCACCCGCCCGGGAGCGAAGCGAGGGGCGGGGGGCGTCCGGCTTGCCGGAGTCGGGAGTGATCATGGTCACGGAGCGTTCCTGGCTGGTTGCGCTGATCAGGGTGTGAAGGTGACGGGCAGGGCCGCGGGCTTCGCGCCGGTGGGCGGGACCTGGAGGGTCTTCAGTGCGAACTCCATCACCTCCTTGAAGATGGGTCCGCAGATCTGGCCGCCGAAGTAACTGCCCTTCGTCGCGTTCTGGATGGCGCAGTAGACGGTCACGCGCGGGTTGTCCGCGGGGGCGAAACCGGCGAACGAGGACGTGTATCCGCGGTACTTGCCGGTGGCCGGATCCACGCGGTTGGCCGTACCCGTCTTGCCCGCGACCCGGTAGCCGGGGATCCGCGCCTTGGTGCCGGTGCCCTCCTGGTCGTCCACGACCGACTCCAGCATCTGGGCGAGCGTCTTCGCCGTCTTCGCGCTGACCACCCTGGTCTTCTGGGGCTTGGCGGTCGGCGTGAAGCGTCCGTCGGCCCCCTTGGCGCCGCGGACGAGGGTGGGCTCGACACGGACGCCGCCGTTGGCGATCGTCGAGTAGACGGACGCCGCCTGCATGGCGTTGAGGGACACGCCCTGGCCGAAAGGAATCGTGTACTGCTGCGAGGTCGACCACTTGTCGGGCGGCGCGAGGATGCCCTTGGTCTCGCCCGGGAAGTCGAGTCCGCTGTAGCTGCCGATGCCGAACTTGCGCAGGTAGGAGTAGAGGACCTTGTTGGCCTGCGTCTGCGTCTTGCCGAGCTGGCCGGTCGCCAGGATGGTGCCGATGTTGCTGGACTTGGCGAGCACGCCGTTGAGGGTGAGGTCCCAGGTGGCGTGGTCGATGTCGTCCTTGAAGAGCCGGTCGCCGCGGTGCAGCCGGTTGGGCACCACGACATGCGTCAGCGGGGTGGCCACGTTCTCCTGCAGTACGGCGGCCATCGACATGATCTTGGCGGTGGAGCCGGGCTCGTAGGCGTCCTCGACGGCCCAGTTGTGCAGGGCGTTCGGGTCCGCCTTGGACAGGTCGTTGGGGTCGAAGCCGGGCGAGTTGGCCATGGCGAGGATCTCGCCGGTCCGGGTGTCCTGCACTATCACGTACCCGCGGTCCGCCCCGGACTTCTTGACCTGCTCGCTGATCGCGTTCTGGGCGGCCCACTGGATGTCCCGGTCGATGGTGAGCTCGACGTCGCTGCCGGGCACCGCGGGCGTCTCGGCGGAGCCCGCGGTGGGGATGAGCCGGCCGCCGGACTGGGCGTAGCGGATCTTGCCGTTCTTGCCGGCCAGTTCCTTGTTCAGCTCCTGCTCGACGCCTCCGCCGCCCTGGCCGGTGTCGTTGACCCAGCCCAGTATCCCGGCGGCGAGGTCGCCGTTGGGGTAGACGCGCTTGCTGCTGGGGTCGGCGAAGACGCCGGCCAGGACGTTGGCGGTGCGCGGGTCGGTCGCCGCCTTCTGGGTGAGCGCGTTCCTCAGGTCCTTGATCTGCGTCCAGACCTGCGGCGTCTGACGGCGCGCGAGCAGGACGTAGCGCAGCTTCTTGTTGGCCGGCCGCAGCTTCTTGACGAGGGTGGCCTGGTCCTGGCCGAGGATCGGCGCGAGCAGCGCGGCCGCCTGCTCCGGGCCGTCGTCGATCTTCAGCTGGGCACGGGTGAACATCGTCGGGTCGGCCGTGAGGTCGTAGGCGTCCACGCTGGTCGCCAGGGTCACCCCGTTGCGGTCGGTGATCCCGCCGCGCTCGGCGGCCAGGGTGTGCACGACGTACCGGTTCTGCTCGGCCTTGGCGGCGTACGTGCTCGCGTCGACGGCCTGGACCTGCAGCAGCCGTACGACGAACGCGATCAGCACCAGGGTGAGCGCCAGCGCGACCATGCGCAGCCGGGGGCGGGGGCTGCCGAGCTTGAGGAGGTTCGGGGCCACGGGCCGGCCCGTCGCCGGGCGGCGGGCCGCCGGACGGGCGCCGGGGCCGGGCCGTCGCTGACCGGCGGCGGGGCGGGCCGGGCCGGGCACCCGGCGGCGCGGCGGTTCCCTGTCGGACACTTCCGTCACCTGCCGAGGGTCGTCGTCGGGGCGGGGATGGTGACCGCCGGGGTCTCGTCGGCCGAAGGGGTCCCGTTGGTCGTGGGGGACGCGGCCGCGCTGGTGTCGGGTGCCGGTGAGGAGCCGATGGTCTCCGGCGGGAGCAGGACGAGCGGCAGCTGCGCGGAGGACTGCTCGGCGGCGGCCGAGGGGACGCCCCTCACGGTGCCGTTCGGGTTCAGGAAGGCGGGGTCACCGCCGGGGACCATGCCCAGCTCGCGGGCGCGGCGCTGGAGGGCCTCGGGGGCGGAGTAGGCGTCGATGTCCCGCTGGAGCGCCTGTTCCTCGTCGGTGAGGTTCTTGGTGTTCTTCTGCAGGTCGTCGAGCTTGAACGAGCCCTCGCTGAGCGCGGAGTTCAGCACCAGGAGCCCGATCAGGCCGCCGCCGAGGAGGAGCACGACGAGCAGGACGAAGGGGGTACGGGCCGCCTGTCCGCGGCTCGGCGCCCCGGGGAAGAGCCGGGCGAGACGGGCGGCCCGCCCCCTCAGTTCGGGTTTCCTACTCACACCGCCCCCAGCCAACCTGGTGAGTCCGGATCTCCAACCCGCTCACGCCCCTCACTCGATGTCCTCCCTGACGCGCTCGGCCCCGCGCAGTCGCGCCGGTGCCGCCCGCCGGTTCTCGGCGACCTCTTCCTCGGTGGGAAGTTCGGCACCACGCGTGAGCAGCTTGAGCCGGGGCTGGTACCGCTCGGGGACGACGGGCAGCCCGGGAGGCGCGGTGGTGGCGGCACCCGCCGCGAAGACCTGCTTGACCAGGCGGTCCTCGAGCGAGTGGTACGACAGCACCGCGATGCGTCCGCCGACGTCGAGCGCCTTCACCGCGGCCGGGATCGCCCGCTCCAGCACGGACAGCTCACCGTTGACCTCGATGCGTAGCGCCTGGAAGGTGCGCTTGGCCGGGTTGCCGCCAGTACGCTTGGCGGCCTGCGGCAGCGCGTCCCGGATCAGTTCCACCAGACGGGCGCTGTTGTCGAAGGGCTCCTTGTCGCGCTCGCGCACGATGGCGGCGACAATCCGCTTGGCCTGCTTCTCCTCGCCGTACGCACGCAGGACGCGGACGAGTTCGCCGGCCGGGTAGGTGTTGAGGACCTCGGCGGCGCTGATGCCGGTCGTCTGGTCCATGCGCATGTCGAGCGGGGCGTCCTGGGCGTAGGCGAAGCCGCGGTCGGCCTCGTCGAGCTGCATGGAGGAGACGCCGAGGTCGAACAGCACGCCCTGCACGCGCGCGATGCCGAGTCGTTCCAGTACGTCGGGCAGCTCGTCGTAGACGGCGTGCACCAGGGTGGCGCGCTCGCCGAACGGGGCGAGCCGCTCGCCGGACAGGCGCAGCGCCTCCTTGTCGCGGTCGAGGGCGACCAGCCGGGCCTCGGGGAAGCGCTCGAGCAGGGCCTCGCTGTGCCCGCCGAGCCCGAGGGTGCAGTCGACGACGACCGCCTGGGGCCGCTGAAGGGCGGGGGCCAACAGGTCCAGGCACCGCTGGAGCATCACCGGGACATGTCGACTGTTGCTCAAGGGGCCCTCTCAGGTCCGGCGCGGGCCGTACGCACCGCCGGGTCCCCGCGCACGTGGAGAGGCCGTCCGCGTGGGGGCCTCCGGGAAGTTCGTCCAGCAGGGAGGGCCTCGCCTCCCGCTTCGCGTCACTTTAGTCCACGGTGTCTCGCGGTCAATCAACCGGCCTGCGCGTGGCGGCCCGGCATGCGTGCCAAGCGGCAAACCAGGGAAAACCACCCTGACGGCCCAGCCATCGCCACCTGTGTGGGCTACCTCACAAGAGGGACGTGATGACGCTCTTTCCCGCTCTCACACCGAGACCGGAACCTCCGTGACCAGTACCGTTGTGACCATGACGACTTCTGCATCCGTAACCACCGAGTCCGAAGGCGCCATAAGCGGCGGCACGGTCACCGACCGCCTCGTCGAGGCGAACGAGCGGTACGCCGCCGAGTTCGCCGACCCCGGGATGGACGCCCGTCCCGTGCTGCACGTCGCCGTGGTGGCCTGCATGGACGCCCGCATCGACCTGCACAAGGCGCTCGGCCTGCAGCTCGGCGACTGTCACACCATCCGCAACGCGGGCGGCGTGGTCACCGACGACGTGATCCGCTCGCTGACCATCAGCCAGCGCAAGCTCGGCACCCGCAGCATCGTTCTCATCCACCACACCGGCTGCGGTCTGGAGGCGATCACCGAGGACTTCCGCACCGAGCTGGAGATGGAGGTCGGCCAGCGCCCGGCGTGGGCGGTGGAGGCCTTCCGCGACGTGGACCAGGACGTGCGCCAGTCCATGCAGCGGGTGCGCACCTCGCCGTTCCTGCTGCACACCGACGACGTGCGCGGCTTCGTCTTCGACGTGCGGACGGGTCTGCTCCGCGAGATCGACCCGGCGTAACCGGTCACGGAGACGTCACCCGGCCCTCTCGTTTTACTTCGAACACGCGCATGCTGGAGCTGAAGCACCGCAAAACCCGACATATCGCGGCCACTTGTCCACAGTCGAGTGACACGAAACGGTAACGGCAGCAAGAATGCGGGTGTGGCGTCACGCGGAACTTTTCACGCGTGGTGTCCGTGTTCCAGGGGTGGGCCGGTCCGCATCGCAGAGCGACGGCCCGGAGAAAGAACGGGCCGAGGAGGGCCGGGTGACGACCTATGACGATCGAGCGAGCCTTACAGATCTGACTGCCACTGTGGAGCGGGTCCGCAGTTCGGTGGAAGGAGTGATCGAGGGCAAGCCCGAGGTCGTACGGCTTTCGCTGACCGTACTTCTCGCCGAGGGACATCTTCTGATCGAGGACGTCCCCGGCGTGGGCAAGACCATGCTCGCCAAGGCGCTGGCGCGGTCCATCGACTGTTCCGTGCGGCGTATCCAGTTCACGCCCGACCTGCTGCCCTCGGACATCACGGGTGTGTCCATCTGGGACCAGCAGCGCCGGGACTTCGAGTTCAAGCCGGGCGCGATCTTCGCGCAGATCGTGATCGGCGACGAGATCAACCGCGCCTCGCCCAAGACCCAGTCGGCGTTGCTGGAGTCGATGGAGGAGCGCCAGGTCACCATCGACGGGCAGACCTATGAGCTGCCGAGCCCCTTCATGGTGGTGGCCACGCAGAACCCGGTGGAGATGGAGGGCACCTACCCGCTGCCCGAGGCGCAGCGCGACCGTTTCATGGCCCGGGTCTCGGTGGGTTACCCCAGCGTGGAGGCCGAGCTGCAGATGCTCGACGTGCACGGTGGCGTCTCCCCGCTGGAGGACCTGCAGCCGGTGGCGCACGCGCACGACATCGTGAAGCTGATCGAGGCAGTGCGCGGAGTCCATGTCGCCGAAACGGTCCGGCGGTACGCGGTGGACCTGGTCGCCGCCACCCGCACCCACCCCGACCTCAGACTCGGGGCCTCCCCGCGCGCGACGCTGCACCTGCTGCGCGCCGCGAAGGCGTCCGCGGCCCTCAGCGGCCGGGAGTACGCCCTGCCGGACGACGTGCAGGCGCTCGCCGTCGCCGTCCTCGCCCACCGTCTGCTGCCCACCGCGCAGGCCCAGCTCAACCGCCGCACCGCCGAGCAGGTCGTCCAGGAGATCCTGCAGCGCACGCCGGTGCCCGCGGCGCCCCAGCAGCCCAGTGGCTTCGGCGGCCTCGGCCACGGCGCGCAGGCGTACGGCCAGCAACCGCCGCGGAGGCTGTGATGACCTTCGGAGGGACCGGGCACACGGAGGCCGACCGGGGCGAGAAGGGCGGCGTCCGTACCGCCCTGGCGGGCCTGACCACCCGCGGCCGGTCCTTCCTCGCGGCGGGCATCGCCGCTGCCATCTGCGCCTATGTGCTCGGCCAGAGCGATCTGCTGCGGGTCGGCCTGCTGCTCGCCGCGCTGCCCCTCGTCTGCGCCGCGTTCCTGTACCGCACGCGCTACCGGGTGGCCGGCAGCCGCCGGCTCTCCCCCGCGCGCGTGCCCGCGAGCAGCGAGGCCCGTGTCCATCTGCGGATGGACAACGTCTCCCGGCTGCCCACGGGCCTGCTGATGCTCCAGGACCGGGTGCCCTATGTCCTCGGGCCCCGGCCCCGCTTCGTGCTGGACCGGGTCGAGCCGGGCGGACGCCGTGAGGTCTCCTACCGCGTCCGCTCCGACCTGCGCGGCCGGTATCCGCTGGGCCCGCTCCAGCTGCGCCTGACCGACCCGTTCGGCATGTGCGAGCTGACCCGCTCCTTCTCCTCGTACGACACCCTGACGGTGATCCCGCGCGTGGAGCCGCTGCCGCCGATTCGCCTGAGCGGCGAGGCCAAGGGCTACGGCGACGGGCGGCAACGCTCGCTTGCCCTGGCCGGGGAGGACGACGTCATCCCGCGGGGCTACCGCTACGGCGACGACCTGCGCCGCGTCCACTGGCGCTCCACCGCCCGCTACGGCGAGCTGATGGTGCGCCGCGAGGAGCAGCCCCAGCGCGCCCGGTGCACGGTACTGCTGGACACCAGGGGCATCGCCTTCGCGGGCGCGGGCCCCGACTCGGCCTTCGAGTGGGCGGTCTCGGGCGCCGCGTCCGTTCTGGTGCACATGCTCGAACGGGGCTTCTCCGTGCGGCTGCTGACGGACACCGGCAACTCGGTGCCCGGCGAGGGCGCCGAGGGGTTCGCGGGCGCGAGCCAGGAGACGGCCGACTCGGCGGGGCTGATGATGGACACCCTCGCGGTGGTCGACCACTCCGACGGCGCGGGCCTGTCCCGCGCGTACGACGTGCTGCGCGGCGGGAACGAGGGGCTGCTGGTGGCCTTCTTCGGCGACCTCGACCAGGAGCAGACGGCGATCGCCGCCAAGATGCGCCAGCGCAGCGGGGGTGCGCTCGCCTTCCTGCTCGACAGCGAGGCGTGGGTGCGGGAACCGAGCGATGTGCCGGGGCCGTTGGACAGGCGTGAGGAGCGGCTGCGGATGCTGCGGGAGGCGGGCTGGACCGCTCTGAGCGTGCCGCGGGGCGTCTCGCTGGGCGAGCTGTGGCGGCAGGCGGACCGTGAGCGCACGGGCCTGGCCGCGGCGGGCGGGCCGAGCGGTGAGGGGGCGGGTGCATGAGCGGGCGGACACGGCTGGCGCTGTGCGCCTGGGCGGCCACCCTGCTGGCCTCCTTCTCCCTGCAGCCACTGGTCTCGCCGGCCACCTGGATGCTGCAGGCGGCCGTCATGCTGGGCGTCCAGTCGGGCGTGGGCGCGGCGACCCGCCGGGTACCGCTGGCCCGGCCGCTGACGGTGGCGGCCCAGGCCCTGGTCACGCTGCTGATGCTGACCCTGGTCTTCGCGCGGCACCAGGCCTTCCTCGGGATCGTGCCCGGCCCCGAGGCGTTCCGGCACTTCTCCGACCTGCTGCGGCAGGGGGGCGACGACATCGCGCGGTACGCGATACCGGCGCCGCTGGAGTCGGACGGCATCCGGCTGATGCTGCTGGGCGGGGTCATGATCGTCGGGCTCGCGGTGGACACCCTCGCGGTGACCTTCCGCAGCGCGGCCCCGGCCGGACTGCCGCTGCTGGCGCTGTACTCGGTGGCCGCGGGGCTGTACGAGGGGCATGCGGAATGGGCGCGGTTCCTGGTCGCGGCGGGCGGCTATCTGATGCTGCTGCTGGCCGAGGGCCGGGACCGGCTCTCCCAGTGGGGGCGCGTGTTCGGCGGAGCGCCACGGACTCCGGGCGGGGAACTGGGCGCGGTCGCGCCGGTCCGCACCGGGCGCCGCATCGGCGTGCTCGCTCTGGGCATCGCGCTGGTGGTGCCGGTCGCGCTGCCCTCGATGAGCGGCGGGCTGCTGGACGGCGCGGGGACCGGCGTGGGCGTGGGCAACGGCGGCGGGGGCACGATCTCCGCGGTCAATCCGCTGGTCTCGCTGCGCGACAGTCTGAACGTGGACGAGGACCGCCAGGTCTTGTCCCTGCGGACCAGCAGCAACGACCTCTCGGACATGTATCTGCGGATCGTGTCCCTGGACGACTTCGACGGCAGCACCTGGAAGCCCTCCAAGCGGCACATCACCTCCGTGCCGGGCAAGTTCCCGACCCCGACCGGCCTCGCGCCGGACGTCAGGCGCACGGAGATCGAGACCCGGATCTCGGCCGCCGACTGGTACGCGCAGGACTGGCTGCCGATGCCCTACCCGCCCAGCGGCGTGGACATCGACGGCAACTGGCGCTACGAACCGGTGGGCATGACCCTGGTCGGCGACCACGGGGAATCCACGCGCGGCAAGACGTACCTGGTCAAGAGCCTGGACGTGCAGCCGACGGCGGAGCAGCTCGCGAACGCCCCGGAGGCGCCCGCGGCGATCAGGCGTGATTACACCAAGGTGCCGAACTCGGTGCCCTCGGTGGTGGCGAAGACCGCCCGGCAGGTCACCGCCGGCACGACCAACCACTACGAGCAGGCCGTCAAGCTCCAGGACTGGTTCACCGTCGACGGCGGGTTCCAGTACAGCACGCAGGTGCAGGTCGGCACCGGTCCCGACGCGATCGCCAAGTTCCTGAAGGACAAGGAGGGCTTCTGCGTCCACTTCTCCTTCGCGATGGCGACGATGGCCCGCATCCTCGGCATACCCGCGCGGGTCGCGGTGGGCTTCGCCCCCGGTTCCCCGCAGTCGGACCAGTCGGTGTCGGTCGGTCTGAAGGACGCCCACGCCTGGCCCGAGCTGTACTTCGAGGGCGTGGGCTGGACCCGCTTCGAGCCGACCCCGAGCCGGGGCGTCACTCCCCCGTACACGCAGTCGGACACGCCGGGCAACAGCCTGCCCGACGTCGTGCAGCCCTCGCAGTCGGCGGGATCGTCCGCGTCGGCGGCGCCGTCGTCGAACGCCAGCTGCTCGGTGCAGGAGAAGAAGCTCCAGGACTGCGGCGTCGCCGCTCCGCTGGACACCGCCAAGCCGGGCATCGAGGGGCACCCCTGGTACTGGTACGCCGGCTGGGGGGTCCTCGCCCTCCTCGTGATCGGCGTACCGCTGCTGCCCATGCTCTGGCGGCTGCGACGGCGCTCGGCACGGCTGGCCTCGGCCCAGCACGCGTCCTCCGGCGGCGGGGACCCGGCCGGAGTGGCGGCGATGGAGGTCGAGGCGGACGCCCGTCACGCCGCGCAGGTGGCGACCGGGCATGTGCTGGCCGTCTGGCGTGAGCTGACGGACACGGCCTGGGACTACGGCATCGTGCCGGACGACGCGCTGACCCCGAGGAAGGCGGCCGCGCGGATCGTGCGGCTCGGGGTGCTGGATCCGGCGACGGCCGAGCGGGTCCACCGGGTGGCGGGAGCCGTGGAACAGGTGCTGTACGCGCCCCGGCCGCGGGCGGTACCGGGTCTGGCGGACGATGTCCGCGCGCTGCGGTCGGCCCTGCGCTCCCGGGCGAACCGGACCACCCGGGTCCGTGCGGTGATCGCACCGCGTTCGGCCGTCCGCGCCCTGTGGGACCTGTCGGACCGCTGGACGGCCGTCAAGGCCCGTATGGCCGACCGCTGGGCCACGCTGATCCGCCGACCGTCGGGCCAACCGGGCCGGCAGAGCGGCTGACCTCCCGCCCGCCGCGCACACCATGATCGGCCCCGGCTCGGAACGTCCGAGCCGGGGCCGACTGCTGTTCCCCGACCCTCCGGAAACGCCGCACTGCCGATTCAGCCGCTCAGCCGCACTGCCGGTTCAGCCGCTTCAACCACTCACCGGAGCCGGCCGGTCGCTCAGCCGCTCGGTGGAGCCGGCGCCCGGGTTGAGCCCGGCCTGCGGGCATGGCTGAGGGGTGACCACCGGTGGTGGTCACCCCTCGGAGTCGTCGGGAGCGCTACTGGCCCTGCTCGTCGCGGCGGCGCTGCCAGCGCTGTTCGATCCGGTCCATCATCGAGCGCTTCTGCCGGGCCTGACGGCGCGCCTGCGGGGCGCCGGCGGGCTGTTCGCCCGGCTTGGGCGCCTTGCGCCAGCCGGTCACGGCGAGGACCGCGCAGCCCAGCATGACGAGGAAGCCCACCACGCTCAGCCAGACCTGCTTGGCGACCATTCCAGCCATGAGGAGCGCGATACCCACGAGGAAGCCCGCGACCGCCTGGTAGACCCGCCGCCGGGTGTACGTACGCAGCCCGCTTCCCTCGAGCGCCGACGCGAACTTGGGATCTTCGGCGTACAGCGCTCGCTCCATCTGCTCGAGCATGCGCTGCTCGTGCTCCGAGAGCGGCACGGAGTCCTCCTCATCGTGCAGTCGCCGGGGCGACCCGGGGGTCCCTTCAGGATAGGCAGGGAATCGCCCCCGTGAAACCCGCCCCTCTGCGCCAATTGGCCAACCGGATTCCGCCATCGACGTCCCGGCTCGCTGAATCTTCCATTCCCCAGCGGCCGACCCGTCATGCCGGGTGATCTCCTTCGATCATACGGCGCCAAGCCCCCGTTCGGGGGGCCTGTGGCGTACTCCATGCGCACTCGCGCCGCTGATCAGCGGCGCGGCACAGGGGTCACTCAGGCCTCGGTGGCCTCCGGGGTCTCCCCGAGCACATGGAGCTGGGTGGCCACGGAGTGGAAGGCGGGGAGCTCGGCGGCCGCCTCCTCCAGCTTCAGCAGCGCCTCCATCGCGCCGGGCTCGGTGTCCACGAGCACGCCCGGGACCAGGTCGGCGAAGACCCGCACGCCGTGCACGGCACCGACCCGCAGGCCCGCGCCCTCGACGAGCGCGGTGAGCTGCTCGGCGGTGAAGCGGCGCGGCACGGGGTCCCCGGCGCCCCAGCGGCCGTTCGGGTCGTCGAGCGCCTGGCGGGCCTCCTTGAAGTGCCCGGCGAGCGCTCGGGCCAGCACGGCGCCGCCGAGACCGGCGGCGAGCAGGCTGAGGACGCCCTCGGTGCGCAGGGCGGCCACGGCGTTGCGCAGGCCCTCCGCCGGGTCGTCGACGTACTCCAGGACGCCGTGGCACAGCACGACGTCGTACCCGCCGCGCTCGACCACGTCGAAGAGGCCGTGGGCGTCGCCCTGGACGCCCCGGACGCGGTCGGCGACGCCCGCCTCGGCGGTACGGCGTTCGAGTGCGAACAGGGCGTTGGGGCTGGGGTCGACGACGGTGACGTGGTGGCCGAGGCGGGCGAGGGGCACCGCGAAGTTGCCGCTGCCGCCTCCGGTGTCGAGGACGTCCAGCGCCTGCCGTCCCGTGGCCTTGACGCGGCGGTCGAGGGCGTCCTGGAGGACCTCCCAGACCACGGCGGTACGGAGGGAGGCGCGGGGTCGCAGCGGGTCCGACACGGCAGTTGACTCCTCGGCGCGGCACCGCCTGTTGCACGGCGGAGCGAACGGGCTGCCTCCCGGCCCGGCGTACGGAGGGAAGGCTTCAGGCGCCCTCCACCCTATTGCCTCGAACGTCCCGCCAGGCCACCTCGGCACCCCGCCCCGCACAACGTCTCGCCCGCTGGACTCCCGGCCGTCCCCCCAGCCCTCGAGCGTCCACGCCGGCCGCCGTCCCGCTGCCCGGACCCGGAACGGCTGCGCAGTCCGCTCGCCCCACACCCCCGCTCGCAGTCCGCTCCCCCACACCCGCGCTCATCCCGCGTCCGGGAAGTCGCGGTCGTTCTCCGGGGCCGTTTCCGGGTGGTCGGGGTCCTGGCGGGGCTGGGGCAGGACCGGCTGGAGCACGAGCATGCGCTCGACGAGGCGCAGGAACATCGCCACGTCGCGTATCAGGTCGTCGGCGTCCCGGCGGCTCGCCGCGCCCTGGATACCGGCCTCGGCCCGGGCGCGGCGCCGGGCCCCGGAGGCGAACAGCGCGCTCCACTCGGTGAGTTCGGGCGCGATCTCGGGGAGCACTTCCCAAGCGCTCCGGATGCGTGCCCGGCGTCGCGCGGTGCTCTCCGGGCGGCCCCGCGCCGCGAGCACCGCCGCGGCCGTGCGCAGGGCGGCGAGGTGGGCGGTGGCGTAGCGCTCGTTCGGAGTCTCCAGCACGGCCGCCTCGTCGAGCCCGGCACGGGCCTGGGCGAGCAGGTCGAGGGCGGCCGGCGGGGCGGCGGCGCGGCGCAGCACCGGATGGACGTCGCTCGCCGGACCGGTCAGTGAGGGGGCAGGGCCGGTGGCGCGGCGCCGACGGGCGGCTGCTGCGTGATAGCTGGCCATGACGAACCTCCTGTCATCTGGGTAACGGCACGGATGCCGTATGTGCCCATCGTGCGGTATGCCACTGACAATCCGTTCTGACCAGCCCTTTTGCTTCGATCGAAGGTTCGGAGTAGTTTTTGCACTGACCAGTCAGTTCAGAACCACTACAAGACCAGGGGATGGGGGGAACGTGCCCGGTACCGGTGTCACGGCCCGCGGCCTCGGACTCAGGGGCCCTCGCGGCCGGGTCTTCG